>JBAWZH010000599.1:0-1002 GCA_037143135.1 bacterium | reverse complement strand
GTCCCTTTGCAGTCCCCAGCGTCGTCGAAGGGACTCCGGACGGCGGGCTTTTTCAGCGCTGCAAAACCGCTTGTCACGGCAACCCAGTCGGTATAAAGTGCCTCGCATGAACACGGATTGCCGTTGGCAACAGCGGTTCAATAATTATCGGCGAGCGCTTGCCAAACTTCAGGATGCCGTCGCGCTGTCCAGGCAACGCGCACTATCCGAACTTGAGACGCAGGGCTTGATTCAGGCTTTCGAGTTCACGCACGAATTGGCGTGGAATGTGATGAAAGACTATCTGGAGTTTCAGGGTTATGACACCATCACCGGGTCACGCGACGCCATCCGCCTCGCGTTCAAGGTGGGGTTAGTCGCGGACGGCGAAAACTGGATTGATACTATCGTCGGTCGGAACAAGTCCACCCACACCTATGACGCGGCGACCGCCGACAACCTGCTACTGAAGATCACAAACTGTTATATCCATCTCTTCAAACAGTTCGCCGACAAAATGGGCGCGTTGATGGAGGCGTGACATGCCTTACGGATTATCGGACGCAACTATCGAAACCATCCGCTTGGTAATGAGGCAGCACGCCGCCGTGAAACACACGATTCTCTACGGGTCCCGCGCGAAAGGGAACTACCGGGATGGGTCCGACATCGATCTGGCACTCGAAGGACCGGACATCACTTTCGACGAACTCCTGAGAATCGAATCCCAACTGGATGCTCTCGACCTGCCGTATCACATTGACGTTTCGATCTATCATCAATTGAATCATCCTGAACTCGTCAACCACATACAACGGGTCGGATGCGTGATCGCCTGATGCCACTCCAGTACCCGCCGGACTCCGGACGGTGACTCTTCGGTACTTGCCGGACTCCGACCTCCATGGCACGCCGTCTTGTCCGCCGTAACCTTGGTGAAGGCGGAAGCCTGTTGGCGAAGGCGGCTGACCTCCGACCTCCAAAACCCCGGTGTCAACCTCAATGTGCAATGTGAAGACGTGA
>JBAWZH010000598.1:0-1003 GCA_037143135.1 bacterium | reverse complement strand
TTAATAATGATGCTTACAAGACAACCAATATGGTGTTCCGTCGTATTCCTGCGGGCACCTTTACTATGGGTTCACCTACGAATGAACTGGGGCGTAGCAGCGGCGAGACCCAGCATCAGGTCACTCTGACGCAACCATTTTACATGGGCGTCTTTGAGGTTACGCAGAAGCAATGGGAGCGGGTCATGGGCACATGGCCGAGTTACTTTACGAATGTCAGTTGTCGTGATTCTCGCCCGGTGGAACAGGTGAGTTACAACATGATCCGTGGATCAAATGCTGGGGCCGGATGGCCATCCAACAGCAATGTGGATACCGATTCGTTCATGGGACGACTGCGGGCGCGGACGGGTAAGGCATTTGATCTGCCAACGGAGTCGCAGTGGGAGTATGCCGGGCGGGCTGGGACACCCACGGCGCTGAACTCTGGCAAGAACCTGACGACAACGAATAGCTGCCCGAATATATCTGAGGTGGGGCGGTATTATTACAATGGCGGTAGCAATTCCGCGCAGTCTGTGAATACTTCTGGTGGGACGGCAAAGGTTGGGTCGTATCTGCCCAATGTGTGGGGTCTATATGACATTCACGGCAACGTGTGGGAGTGGTGTTTGGACTGGGATGGAACGTACCCCGGCACCGTGAGTAATCCGCCGGGTGCACCATCGGGTTCGAACCGTGATCGTCGCGGCGGTGGTTGGGGCTACGACGGCGCCCCTGATTGCCGGGTTGGCGCTCGCAGCGCCAACATCCAAACCTTCTCCAACTACGGCCTGGGTTTCCGGACTGCTCTCCCCCCTAGTCAGTAAGGCAGTTAAGTCTGGCATCAATTTCGCAACCATCGCCGGATGGGTAGGTCATACATGGAGAAGACGGGACAGCGTTCAGGTTCGTTGATATTCGCACCCTGATTGCGATGAAGAAACTGGCGGGGCGGGAAGGCGGAGGTCGCCGCCGGACCATGAACGTGTGGTGCGTTTCCTCTCGACAACCAGGCACGGTT
>JBAWZH010000597.1:0-1004 GCA_037143135.1 bacterium | reverse complement strand
TAGAGCATTTTAAATAAAAATATAGCCGTTTTCAGATTCTATGCTACTGTCTGTCCATGACAACGATCTCAATGGATCTTCGGCAGCGTATTCTCAAGGCCTATGATCGCGGCGACACCACCCGTGAACAGGTGGCCCGCCGTTTTGAGGTCTCTCTCGGGATGGTCAAAAAGCTCATCCAGCAGCGCCGCCATGCCGGTGACATCGCTCCCCGTCACCATCGGAGCGGTCGCAAGCCCCTCATTGTCGACTCCCATCGCCGCGAGCTGCGCCTTCTTCTGATCAAACAACCCGATCTCACTCTCGAGGAGATACGGACTTGCCTGGGCCTGGGATGCACCATTCAAGCCATCCACTACGTGCTGATCGACATGGGCCTGACATATAAAAAAAGACGCTTCGCGCCGCGGAACAATCCCGACCGGACGTCGCCCGAGCCCGCCGGACCTGGCGCAAGATTCAAAAAGGGTTCGTTCCCTCCCGACTCGTCTTTCTTGACGAGTCGGCGGCCAAAACGAACATGACGCGATTGCGCGGCCGTAGCCCTCGTGGGAAACGACTTCATGCCAGTGCGCCCTGCGGCCGCTGGCGCACCACGACGATGATCGGCTCGGTGAGGCAAGATGGATCTACCGCCTGCATGACGGTGGAGGGGGCGGTCAACGCGGAGGTGTTCCGCTGTTACGTGCGGGAGATCCTGCTGCCAACGCTCAAGGCGGGTGATATCCTCGTGATGGACAACCTCAGCGCCCATAAGGACAGCCAAGCACTTGATCTGTTAAAGAGTGCGGGAGTTGCGGTGAGATTCCTGCCAGCCTATTCGCCCGATCTCAATCCCATCGAACTGATGTGGAGCAAGGTGAAAGCTCTTCTGCGCAAGACCGAGGCCCGCACCAACGAAGCCCTTCTCTTGGCAATTGGAGACGCTCTTTCACAGGTAACCCAAAAAGACGCCACCAATTGGTTTACCCATTGCGGCTATAGTTTTATTTAAAATGCTCTAG
>JBAWZH010000596.1:0-1007 GCA_037143135.1 bacterium | reverse complement strand
CCATCACCGTAGTCGGGGATCCGGAGGCATAAATGAACCGCTGCATGTCATCCCTGGTCGACATCCCGGACGAAGGTTACAGTCGCGCTGCCGAACGCCGCCTGGCTGGCGCCAATAGACGATTTCCGCACCGGTTAACCTTTAACAGGACCGATGTTGTCGAATTCCGCATGAGAGAAGCGGAACACATGTCCATCTCGGGCATTCAGGACAAGATCTCCCTCAAACTGGTCCGCGGGTCACTCATCCCGACAGAGAAGGATGGCGAATTCATCCTGAAACCGGTTCCATCAGCCGATATTCCCCGCTTCAAAGGCGATGTGCCGGCCAATGAACATCTCACCATGCAGATTGCCGGACAGGTCTTTGGGATGGCCACGGCCATCAACGCCTGTATTGCCTTTGCGGACGGGGAGCCAGCCTACATCACGCGCCGTTTTGACCGGCGTGCCGGAGGTAAAATCGGACAGGAGGATTTCTGCCAATTGTCCAACCGGACAGAAGAAACGGTCGGAAAGAACTACAAGTATGATGGGAGTTACGAGGAGGCTGGACGCATCCTGAAGCGCTATTGCCAGGCCTACCCTGTGGAGATCGAGAAACTCCATACCCTCCTTGTTTTCAACTACGTCTTCTCGAACGGCGATGCCCATCTGAAGAATCTGTCTCTCATTGAGAGCGAGTTGGGCGATTTCATTCTGACGCCAGCGTATGATCTGATCTGCACCTCGTTGCATTTCCCGAACGAGGAGCGTACGGCCCTTCCCCTGTTTGACACCTTTGAATCAGTGAGTTTCCTGCAAAACGCCTTTTACAGGAGGTCCGATTTCCTGAAACTGGCTGAGTTTTACGGTATGGATAGGGTTCGTGCTGAACGGCGCCTCGACCAGTTTGCGAACAGCAAGGACATGGTTTTCAACCTCATAGGCCGTTCTTTCCTGTCCGATCAGGCCAAAACCGATTATTCCAACCGTTTTATTGACCGTCTGAAGGCAATCGCCGACTGA
>JBAWZH010000595.1:0-1009 GCA_037143135.1 bacterium | reverse complement strand
CCGATGGTCAATGTACTGGCGGATTTGTCCGACTCGTGGATCAGGTCCAACACGAACAACTTCCTGAATTAGGCGCCATTGTGCGTGCGATTGGAGGATACGGGGCGAGAATGCCGGCATTTCCAGGCGGGTTCGATTACGTGGTAAAAATGGCTCAGAAACCGAATCCTCCCACGGTTGCCATCATTGCTCTTGGCGTCAATGACTCGGGAGGAGGTGAGAAGGAGATGTCGGTCTATACCGACAAGATGCGGAAGGCTGTAACCCAGTTACGCGAAGCGAAAATGACGGTGATTCTTTGCACTCTGATCGGCACCCGGCCCCATTGGATATCATACAGTGAGGCCGTGCGCACGATAGCCGTTGAGATGAAGTGTCCTCTCATTGATCTATCGGCCGCGTACATTGACAACATGAACAAGAATACTCCGAATAAGAATAAACCAGATGATTTTCTGCCTGGTACATATCCGCACCGCGACGGAGTTGGTCACCTTAACATGTATGGGGAAATTCTCTCGGCCACTACCTTCTTGAAAGCCTTCGGTCTCAAACCTGTATTCACGAAGTACCACATCCGTTGCGGTGGACGCATGGAAAATGGCGGGTTTCGTACGGATGAACTTGGTCAAAACCATTACGGCGGCGGAAAGGTGAAGGTGGAACCAGAAATGGCGACAATATCACCGCCCCCTACTAATCCGGGATGGGAAGCGAATTGGCCCATGGAGCAACAATCTTTCACACGCGGTACCAAGGTCACACTGACCGCCACCCCCAATGCCGGCCATACGTTTCTGCGTTGGGAGAGATTGCACCCTGACATGGTTTTTCCGGAAACCTCTCCCAAACTCACCGTGACCATAGAAGAAAACGTGTGGATCACAGCGGTTTTCAAACCCATCGAAGCGAATAAACCCTAACCACCCACCAAGGAACCACGCTCATGCATTTGTCCTCAACCAACCTCACCCCAAAGAGAACGACTATGTCCAAGAACCTCACCCTC
>JBAWZH010000594.1:0-1013 GCA_037143135.1 bacterium | reverse complement strand
AGGGCCGACAGATATCCGACGAACAGCGGCATCGCCTCCGCCGCCTCCAACCGGCCCTCGTTTTTCAGCCGCGTCCGGAGCGTCCAACCCGGCATTCCTTCCAGGAATTCGAGAATCAGGAAATACTGCTTCTCGCCCGCTGTTCCCTCCACAACCATAAAATCGACGTATTTGCAGAGGTTTGGATGGGGATACTGTTGAAGGATCTTGGCCTCCTTGATGAACCGCTCAGACTGTTTCTCGGCAAACAGATGCTTCACCGCGACCAGGGAACCGTCTGAAATCTTCCGCGCCTTGAACACTTCCCCGAAACCGCCGCGGCCCAGCACGGCCAGCAACTCGTATTCCTCCTTGTTCTTGTGCCGGATCCGGCGCGCCCGGATTTTCCGGAAATCCTCGAGCATCGTGGCAAAGGTCTGGTAACGCTGCTCCCGCTTCGCCGCCAGGCATTTGGCCACAAACGGCTTGGCATTGCTTAAAACCCGGAACACCCCCGGACGAAAAGAGGGCGACGGGGCCGCTCCGTCCCGCCACCGGTTCAGGTAACCGATGTGCGCTGAATCACCCAACGATTCATAGGGAAGCACCCCGGTCAAGGCCTGATAGAAACACACGCCCAGACTGAAAATGTCCGACAACTCATCCCCGCGGAACCCCGGAATGGTGATAAAGTCGGGGGCCATGTAATCAAACGTCCCCTTCCATCCTGCGGTGCTCATCTGACCGCTGTCATCACGCCGGGCAATGTCAAAATCAATGACCTTGGCCTGACCCTCTGTCGTAATGAAGAGATTGGACGGCTTGATGTCGCGGTGCGTGATACCCCGTTCGCGGGCATGGATCAGTCCCGCCAGGCACTGTTCAAAAATCCCCTCAACCTGCGACCACGGAAGGCCGGTATTGGCCTTCTTGAGTCGATCCGAGAGCGGTTCCCCCTCAAGGAATTCCATCACCAGGCACTGGGCCTCATCCCATTCGCCGGCATGCCAGGCAAAACTGTCGCGATACCGGAC
>JBAWZH010000593.1:0-1013 GCA_037143135.1 bacterium | reverse complement strand
TTTGGAGAATGGGCCCGACAAGGAGGTGTTTTTCACGCAGGATTGGGAGCCGGGCCGGGCTATGCAACTGGATTGGACGCATGCCCAGGAACTGGCAGTTACGATTGGTGGGCAACCCTATGAGCATCAGCTCTGCCATGTAGTGCTGCCGTATTCCAACTGGGAATGGGCGACGCGGTGCCGGTCGGAGTCGTTGCTCTCGTTGCGTCAGGGCTTGCAGGAGGCGCTGCATCGGCTGGGCCGGGTGCCCAAGGAACTGCGAACGGATAACACGACGGCGGCCACGCACCGGATCGGGGCAGGGGCGCAACGGGATTTCAACCCGGAGTATTTGTCGTTGTGCGAACACTACGGACTGAAGGCCAAAACCATAGGCATTGGGTGTCCCAACGAGAACGGGGATGTGGAGTCGAGCAATGGTCATTTAAAGCGGCGGATCCGACAGCACCTGATCTTGCGTGGGAGCCGGGATTTTGAGAGCGAGGCGGGCTATCAGGCGTTCTTGGAAAGCATGATTAATCGTGGCAACGAGCGGCGCACCGAGCGGTTGGGGCAAGAGCTCCAGGTGATGAAGGAGTTGCCGCCGACCCGGCTTAGCGAATATGACGAGGTTACTTGCATGGTGGGCCAAGGCAGCACCATACGAGTCAAAAAGGTGGGCTATTCGGTGCCGGCGCGATTGATCGGGCAGGAGCTCAAAGTGGAGGTTTACGAGAGCGAGCTCAAACTTTACACCGGACGCCAACTCTTATTGACGCTGCCCCGGCACACTGGGGACAAAGGCATGGTTCTCGATTATCGGCATGTGATTGATCACCTTTTGCGCAAGCCTGGTGCCTTTGAACGGTATCGGTATCGGGAGCAATTATATCCGAGCCGAATATATCGAGAGGCGTATGATCGGATGGTGGAGGTCATGGGCCAGAGAGGGGGAAGTCTGGAGTATCTGCGTTTGCTCAAACTGGCGAGCGAAACCAATGAAAAGGATTTGGAAATGCTGTTGGTGGAGTACA
>JBAWZH010000592.1:0-1016 GCA_037143135.1 bacterium | reverse complement strand
GGCCGACCGTCGAGGGCTCGGCGAAGGTATTCGAGGACTGGCAGCCCCTGCTTGCGTAGGGTGCAGATATAGGATCGGATGCGGACATGGCGGCGGGCACCGTCTAAGGTACGAAAGCAGCCGGAGATCTTGATCCGGGATTTCATGAAACGGAAGTCGCGTTCGGCTTCGTTGTTGGTGAAAGGCAGTTCCCAGGCCCACAAGAAGGCCAGGATGAAATCGTCATAGGCCTCGAGGCGATCCAGGAGGTTCTGCTCCTTGGATTGCTTGCGGCACTTGCCGGCCACTTGCGCGGCGGTCAACGGATTGAGCTGGCGTCCGGCTCGCAAGAGCTTGCGGTAGCGTCTTTGCCAGCGCTCATATTCGGCTTGGTCCACGGGCGCAGCGCGGGCCTTTTGTGCCTGGACGAAGCGGAGCATCTCCAGGAACAGGTCATACAGGTCCTTGGCCCAGCGCTGGTGGTGTTGTTCGAAGATGAAAATCAACTCCCGCATCAGATGGCTTTTGCAGAAGGTATGGAGGCAGTTTTCAAAGCTCAGATAGCTGGAGAGGAAGTCATGCATCAACCAGCCGGTAAATTGGGGAATGATGCCGATGGCGTGGATGGCCGCTTTGCCGCGGCACTTTTGGACGCTAAAGAAGGTCAGCCGGGGCGTGCAAATCACATGCAGCCAGTGATTGATCCGGTTGACCGGCAGGCTGGTCTCATCCACGTGAAGCACCGGTTCCTGGGGCAGGATTTGTTTCAAACGCTCCTCAAAGGGTTCCAGGGCCTGGTATTGTTCTTGGCGGGCACTCTGCAAGGTGCCTTCACTGACGGCGTAGCCAAACAGCTCTTCGCACATTTGGCGGATGCGCAGACTGGCTCCCAATTGGGCATCGTAGAAATAGGCGAGCAAGGAGCGAAAGTTCTTCCCATATTGAACCGGGGCGTTGACCTCCGAGGGAAAGGGAGCGGTCACGAGCTTGTGACAGGAGGGACAATCTTTGATTTCGGCGCGATGTTCGGTGCATTC
>JBAWZH010000591.1:0-1023 GCA_037143135.1 bacterium | reverse complement strand
GTTTTTGGCGGGGCATCAGCATCCGCCGCGTCTGGCTCGAACCGGCGGGCGATTAAATTCATGAAAAAACAACTGCTTATTTCCGCCGCCTTGCTTGGCTTTGGCCTCGCAAATCTTTCTATTGTTGCCGCAGAAACCGGCGTCCCGCCTGAAGGTATAGCCGTAAAGGATAGCGAAAAAATCGCGTTTCTGGGCGATTCGATCACCCAGCAGGGGTTCGTGAATCCCTCCGGCTACGTCAACCTGGTCATCAGCGGGCTCGGTGCCTGCGGGCTGAAGGTCACGCCGATCCCGGCGGGGATCAGTGGCCACAAGTCGAAAGACATGCTCGCCAGGCTCGACAAGGACGTGATTGCCAAAAAGCCCGACTGGGTCACGATCAGTTGCGGAGTGAACGATGTTTGGCACGGCGCAAACGGAGTGGAGTTGGAGCCCTACAAAACCAACATGACCGCCCTCGTTGACCGGTGCCAGGCTGCTGGGATCAAGGTGATGCTGCTCACAGCGACCATGATCAAGGAGGATCAGGCCAATCCCGAAAACCAGAGGCTCGTAGCTTACAACGAGTTCCTCCGGGCGCTGGCCAAGGATAAGAACTGCCTCCTGGCGGATTTGAACTCGTCGATGCAGGCCGCCGTGAAGGCACCTGGCGGAGCGGAGTCCGCGCCGGGCAAGAAGCTCACCGGGGACGGCGTGCACATGAACGCCTTCGGAAACCAGATGATGGCCGCAGGAGTTCTCGCGGCCTTCGGCCTCACGGATTCCCAGATCAAGGCCGCCAAAGATAAATGGTATGACATCCCGAACGCCATGAACCTCGGGACCATCTCCGTCACGCTCCGCCAGTATCAGTGTTTGGAAGCCCTCGCCGCCAAGCGCAAGCAGACGGTCAAAGCCATCGTCGATGCCGCCGTCGCCAAGACCATGGATGACCTGATCAAGGAGGCCCGCTGACACTGCTGCGGAATCTAAATGCCACTAAACAGCAGACGGTCAGAGGACATTTTGATGCCGAAACGGATG
>JBAWZH010000590.1:0-1024 GCA_037143135.1 bacterium | reverse complement strand
AACTGGCTGGCTGATTGACTCAAGTGACCCCCACAGCTTGTGTTTTTGACATGTACAGGGCTTTGACGGACGGAGGCCGAGTGGTGACAGCTTGCTGCATGAGGCGGTAGAAAAGCTTGCCACGATGCTGCGAAAGGCGGCGGTTGAAACGGAAAGAGAATTCATCGAGGTACGCCTGCAGATGAAGGGGTGTGACAGCCCCTTGATGGGTGGCACCCAGCCAGCGTTTGAGTAAGGAGATTATCAGATGGACATGGTCAAGTTGTTTACGCACAGCGACACTCCCCCCGTTGATAACATGAGGGCGGTGATTGAATCCAGCGGCTTTGAGGTTGTCGTAGACTGCCAGGCCATCGGTTACAACTTTGGTTCCAGGCTCAATGTAGTCCCGGACGAACAACTCGACGGTGTCCCCATTGATCGCCTCGACGCAGCGAAAACGAACCCGTCCAAGCCTCTTCTTCGCATCCCCTTCTACCGCAACAAGAACCAGGGTCTTTCCCTCCGCCCCGCGCCCGCGTGTGCCTTCCTTTTTCCCTCCCACATAGGTTTCATCCACTTCCACACGGCCAACCAGACGTTCCCGCCCGTTGCGAATCATAACGCTCCGAAACTTCTGCAACCAACCCCAGGCCGTCTGGTAACTCCCGAACCCGTAGGTGTCGCACAGATTCCTGGCACTCAGCCCAGTCTTCTGCGCCATCATCAGCCACATTACGTGAAACCACAAACGCAACGGCTTGCGGCTGTCTTCAAACACCGTCCCCGCCGTCGCCGAACTCTGGTGCCGACACTCTTGACAATGCCACAGCCCTCGCTCTGTGCGCCAAGCCCTTGTGCCGCTACAGTCCGGACAAACAAAACCGGTCGGCCAGCGGATCCACTCCAGATACGCCGCACAATCCTCCTCCACCGAAAACCAGTCGAGAAACTCCTCGAACGTCCGGGGATACGGGTTTTCCAACGTCGCTTTCATCAGCTTACACTACCTATTGGGGTCACTTGAGTCAATCAGCCAGCCAGT
>JBAWZH010000589.1:0-1025 GCA_037143135.1 bacterium | reverse complement strand
AGTAGCCGCCGCCTGCCCGACGTAGCCTTGGCGTAGGCTGGTGTCGGCGGCATCTTCTCGCTCTGGTTGGACAGTACCGCCGAGACGGCGGTTACTACAGGTGCTTCAACTCTCTGACATCTAACGTCTCACACCCGATCAATGACCACGATCTCGCCGTGATAGGGCCATGTTCGAAACTACCCATTCATGTTAGGTCGATAAATTCAGTAACTTCGATTCTCGCTTGCTTCAGAATGTGCGACAGGGTGGAACGTTTAACAGGGCGATGCGCCGGTACAGTTAATTTAAGGGTCTCGTGAGGCGTGTGTTTCTGAAGGCGGATGTGACTACCCTTCTGCCGCACCACAACCCATCCGTCCCGCTGTAAGGCACGTATGATTTGATCGTAAGGCAGGCTGGGAACCTTGCTCATACGGCTACTTCCATGAGTTCAGCATTCGGCGCAAAATCCCAATCATCTTCGACGGGTTCCAGATAAAGATCTATCGCTTCACGAATATTCCGCAACGCGTCATCCTTCGACTCGCCTTCGGAAATGCAACCTGGAAGAGCAGGCACTATCGCCGTATATCCGCCTTCCTCACTCGGCTCAAAAATGATTTTCAAATTCATGTCTTTCTCCGTTTACAGAATACCGCTAAACACATTCCATTACTGACGATCATGAGAAGCCATGCGGGCGGCGTCCAGATCGGCGCTTAATTCGCCTGCCGATCCAGTATAGAGAGGCACATCATATTCTGCCAGTTTATGCAAAAACAAGAGCCGCGACATCCCCGCCAGTTCAGAAGCCCGCCCTGATGAGAGTTTACCCATCTCGTAAAGTTTGACGGCGGCCAAAATCCGTAGGTTGTCAGCAAACCGTTCACCGGTTTCATGAAGCGACCGGAGCACTGAATCCGGGCATTCAATTGTTAATGTACTCATGGTGCGAATATACCCTAAAATAATTGAAAAAGCAAGGTGCTGGGAGAGTGATGGGTGAAGAGTGAAGGGTGAAGAGTGATGGGTGAAGAGTGAGG
>JBAWZH010000588.1:0-1027 GCA_037143135.1 bacterium | reverse complement strand
AGTTCCTTGTAGCGGCGGGCCTTGCCTGCCTGGCGCTGGAGTGAGCCGATCTGGCGCTTGACCTCGCGGACGACGTCGTCAAGGCGAAGCAGGTTGGCCTCGGTCTGTTCCAGTTTGCGGAGCGCTTCCTTCTTGTCGGCTTTAAAACGGGTGATGCCGCTGGCCTCCTCGAAGATCTCGCGGCGGTCTTCAGGGCGTGAACTCAGAACCTGGTCGATACGGCCCTGTTCCATGAGGGAGTAAGAGGAGGTGCCGATACCGGTGTCCATGAACAACCGGGCGATGTCCTTGAGGCGGCAGGCGGTTTTATTGAGGAAATACTGGCCTTCGCCTGAGCGAAAGACGCGTCGGGTAACGGTGACCTCATTGTAGTCGGTTCCAAGCGTTTTCTCGCAGTCGGCGAAGGTGATGCTGACCTCCGCCATGCCAACGGGCTTTCGGTTGTCGGTGCCACTGAAGATGACATCCTCCATCTTGCTGCCGCGGAGGGCCTTGGCGCTGGTTTCGCCGAGAACCCAGCGAACGGCGTCGGAGACGTTGCTTTTACCGCACCCATTCGGGCCGACGATGGACGTCATGCCGGGCTCAAAGGATAATGTGGTGGCATTGGCGAAACTCTTGAACCCCACCATATGAAGTGATTTCAGATACACGGCACAACTCCTGCTATTCGGGCCCTATTTGACCCTGCGAAAATGAGGCGGAAAGTTAGCATGAGAAAAGGAGGGCATCAATCAGAAACAGATTAAGCGCATTGCCATGCCGGGCCGCTCAGGATTGGCAAACAGGTTTGACGGTCAAGCAGGATCGACTGCCTTCTCACGTCCCGCTACCGACCTGACCGGGACGGCGCCCCCAAAACCACCAGTTCATAGACGCCAATCCAATGTGCGCCGGTCGCCCGGAGTCGAATCGCGACCACATCCCGCAACTGCAGGTCATCCAACATGGTTACGACGTCCCCCTCACTGGAACTCGCCGAGGCCGGATTTCGCGCGACCACAACATCCTGTCCTTTCTCATCGGT
>JBAWZH010000587.1:0-1028 GCA_037143135.1 bacterium | reverse complement strand
CGCTTTTTTGCGACGGTTGAGCGCAATCTTGGCAGCCGCACAGATATTCCAACCTGTGACTTTGAAATACACCGCCATCGCTACGGCTTTTAATCCCCGCACTTTTAGCTTTTTGATTCCCGTTTTTCGATCCAAGGCTTCGTGCACCCCCTCCACTCCGCTGCGTTTGGCGTACGTGATCTTCCATTCCTGGGTTTCCTGTTCAGCGCGCCGTTGGTCTAATGCGATTTTCTTCTCTTGTGCCGGCGTGGTGGCTGTCATTTGGGATTGGATTCCCTGACTCGTCTTCTCTACTGTTCCTGCAGCGGGCGAGACCAGCTTGACGCCGATGCTAGCGCTCATTTCCACATTAGCCTGGCTCCCGTAAGACGTGTCGGTGAGTTGCAGCCCTGGCAGCGTTCCCATCCGTTGTTGCTGATCCTGCACTGGGGCCAGTGATCCACCGTCACTCTTCGCTGCGCTCTGCGCAAGGCATGCCGCAATAATCCCAGGCCCTTTCTCGCCGATGTCATAGGCCTGGGAGATTTGAGCCTTATATCCCGGGCCTTTGTGACCATCATATCCGGCATCTAAATCCGAGGGATTCTGCATCACCTGTGAACTTTGTCCGTTGGCGTCCGATGCTTTAGCCTGCACGACGGCCAGCTGTGTCTCGGTCACTTCGCAGTGTTCCGAAAACACGCGGGTGAGTGCCTGAAAACTCGGGCGGGCGTTCATCTTCTCGTTCTCGCCAAAGCGGGCGATAAGGTTCGCTATATCCTCAGCCACCTCCTGGATCGATTGATCGTAGGGGCGCGTGCTTTTGGTTCCCATCCCAAAAAGCCGACTTTCACTTGCCTCGTAGCGCTCCTTTAATTCCTCGGGCAATGCCTGGTAGCTCTCCAAATCGTGACGCTTGAGTTGGGTGAGAAAGCGCTTGGTGGTCACAGCCAGGAGTTTCAAACGACCGAATCGCGCCATATCGCTGAAGATATGCGTGCTATCGAGACGCTGCTTCTTGATCGACAGGCCCAGTTCCCGGACAATCG
>JBAWZH010000586.1:0-1029 GCA_037143135.1 bacterium | reverse complement strand
AGCCGTTCTCCCACGGGCTCGCCTTCTGGATATAGAGCGTGCGAACGCATGCCCTCGCCAGCCACTCCTGGACCTCCTTCGCGACGAACTCCGGCCCATTGTCGCTCCGCAGGTACTCCGGCGCACCCCGCACGGCAAACAGGTATTGGAGCGTCATGATCACGTCCCGAGCAGTGAACGATCGGCCGACCTCGATCGCCAGGCACTCCCGCGTGAACTCGTCGATCACTACCAGAATCCGAAGCTGCCGGCCGTCCTCTGTCTGCTCCGTGAGAAAGTCGTAGCTCCACACATGATTCCGGTGTGTCGACCGATGACGAACACACCCATTGGCACTCATTCCCGGCAATCTCCGGCGTTTTCGCTGTTTTCGCGGCACCTGCATGTGCTCCTCCTTCCAGATCCGATGCACCCGCTTGATGTTCACACGCCACCCGCCGAACACATCCGGGCCAGTCAGAACCTGATGCGTCCGTTCGCTCCCGTACCTCGGGAACGACTCCACGATCTTCCTCATCACGGCAAGCAGTTCACGGTCGCCGTCAACCTTCCTGGGACGGTGCCGATGCGTGCCTCGGTTCTGGCCGAGCACCCGACAGACTCTTCGCTCCGAGACCTGTTCCTGCCCCAAGGTCTGCCGGGCGGATTCCACCGTCCGACGCCGACGCTCGGGGCAAGTTAGTTTGGGCGGGCGGCCTCCCTGAGGATCAACATGTCCAGGGCCTGGTCCGCTACCAGCCTCTTCAGCCTCGAGTTCTCCTTCTGGAGCTCCTGAAGCTGCTTCGCCATCTTCGGATCCATCCCGCCGAACTTCGTCCGCCAGCGGTAGTATGTCTGCTGGCTGATACCCAGCCGTCGGCAGACATCCGGCACATTCATGCCCTTCCCAAGATCCACGTCAGCCTGCCGAAGCAAGCCAACAATCTGCTCTGCACTGTGTCGCTTCTTCATCTGAAAACCCTTTCAAACCCCACATGGGGGACGAGGATTCTCTCACAAGAACTGGCTCAGAATTTGGGGAGGGGGTCA
>JBAWZH010000585.1:0-1046 GCA_037143135.1 bacterium | reverse complement strand
ACTGCACGGACTTCACGGCCGAGTTCGGCGTCTCGCGTCGCACCGTTGCTCGCGACCTGGACTTCCTGCGTGACGAAGAGCGCGCACCCCTGGCCTATGACGACGCCCGGCATGGGTTCCGGCTGACCGATGAGACCTACACACTGCCCCCGGTGACGATTACGCGCCGGGAGGCCTTCAGCTTCGGCCTCGCCCGCAAACTGCTGACACACTATGAAGGCACGCCGCTACACCTGGACATGCGGGCAGTCCTGGATAAAATCGCCGAGTCGCTGGCAGGCGATGTCACCATCGAACCCGACTGGCTCAGTGAACATGTGGGGATCCTGCCTGAGGACCGAGTGCGCATTGATCCCGAAGTGTGGGCGCAACTGGCGAGTTGCGTGGAGCGCCGCGAGACGATCCGGGCGACGTACCAGACCTTTGACGGGCGCGTATCTGAGTACGAACTGCACACCTACCACCTGCTCGCCTACCACGGGAACTGGTATGCGCTGGCACTGAACACGGCCAAGTCCAGGATCGAAACCTTCGCCCTGTCGCGCTTCAGGCGGATCAAGGTGACGGGGCAGTGTTTCACGCGTCCGGCTGAGTTCAACCCCGAGAGGTACGCCCGGCAGGCATTCGGTATCGTCGGCGGCGAGGAACTGATCAAGGTCCGGCTGCTGTTCGAGCCCAAACTGGCGGTCTACATCACCGAGCGGCAGTGGCACCCCAGCCAGGAGTTCCGAATGCGCCCGGACGGTCGCGTCGAACTGCGGCTGGAAACAACGGGACGCAAGGAACTCGTGCGGTGGATCCTGTCATGGATGCCGGACGTGAAGGTGCTCGCCCCGCGGAGTCTTCGGGATCGGGTCGCCGAGAAACTGCGGGATGGACTCCGGGCACAAGAATAGGACTGGATGGCCGCCCCACGTTTCCTTTGGAGATTTTGCCTTCGGATATAACCCGCTCCGCCTCCTGGCCTTTGGACATCATTCGCGGCTATTCATTGGCCGGGTTGCACCAGAATCTTCTCTATCTTGGATGGACTCCCTATTGACCGC
>JBAWZH010000584.1:0-1051 GCA_037143135.1 bacterium | reverse complement strand
TCTGGCCCCAGATTTTCAGGAATGTAAACCCGAGAAAGCTTCGCTTCCACGGGCGCGCTACCGCGCTTTTCTCCTGATTCACCTTGAGTTTGAGAGGGCCTTCCACGTACCGGACAAGCGAGTTCATGACCCGCTTCCCCGCCCGTTCAGTCCTCACATAGATGTTCGCATCGTCCGCATACCGGCAGAAACTGTGTCCGCGCCGTTCGAGATCCTTGTCCAGATCATCAAGCAGGATGTTCGACAACAACGGCGACAATGGCCCTCCCTGCGGGGTTCCCTTTCCGGTCGGGTGTATTTCACCCTCGACCGTCACCCCCGCCTTCAGGTAGCGATTGATCAGCCGTTTCAGCCTCTTATCCTTTACTTTCCGTCCGAGCCGGGCCATGAGTACATCATGATCCACCTCGTCGAAGAACTGCTTCAAGTCCATATCTACTACCCATTGCTTCCCTTCCTTCTGGAACTTCCGCGCCTGACGCACTGCATCATGGGCTTTGCGTCCCGGCCGGAATCCGAAACTCGACTCGGAGAATCCGGGGTCGAACAGGGGTTCGAGGACTTGCGTGATGGCCTGCTGGATAAACCTGTCCACCACCGTGGGTATCCCCAAGTTACGGACTCCCCCACCCGGTTTCGGAATCTGTACCCGCAGTACCGGATAGGGTTTATAGGTTTCGTCCAGCAGTCGCTTCCGGATTTCTGGCCAATGCTCCCGCAGAAACGCTTCCGTTTCCGCGATGTCTCGACCATCCACTCCGGCCGCTCCTTTGTTTCGCTTCACCTGCGCCCATGCCCGGTGCAGGTTTTCAGATGCCACTACCTTTTCAAGTAGCGCATCCACTTGTAGGTCGGCTTTTCCCGGCACCCATGGACGGCGCGGAGCGCTCATCGCCTACCCAGCCGGATTCCGTCCAGCCCCCTTGGCGCGAGCTTCCCCTTCCGGGGATCATCTGCCCTATGCTCCGTTCGCACGATGCCAGTTTCCTTCCCTTGACTTAAGTTCGGGCCTTCGTCTGGCTGAGTCCTCCGGTCTCTTCGTTTAAGCGGG
>JBAWZH010000583.1:0-1075 GCA_037143135.1 bacterium | reverse complement strand
GGCGGATTTTTTTTGCTAAAGAATAATTTTGTGCGGAGGCAGCGGAATTCGTAATCGTTGCGTTCGGAAAAACAAAACAATGAGAAAGAACAGCCACCACCTCCGCGAAGAGGACCGTAAGATAATCAGTATGATGAGTAAAGGGGAATACACGCAGACCAAGATCGCCAAGATGATCGGGTGCAGTCAGAGCACGATCAGCAAGGAGCTTTCGAGGAATCGTGGACTGAGGGGTTACAGGCCAAAACAGGCTCAGAAGATGGCTTTTGAGCGGAAGAATGGCAAAGAGGCGCGCGGGCGAGTTATTGTCGGTGACTGCGAGTTCGAGGTGATCGTGAGGCTGGAGAGCAAGCACAGCCCGGAGCAGATCAGCGGGGCCTTGGGTGGCGGAGGCACGGTAAGCACATCGGCAGTGTATAACTATGTCTACGAGGACAAGAGAAACGGAGGCTTGTTGTATATGAATTTGCGGATTAACGGCAAGCGGCGTTACCGGCACCGCAACAAGGCCAGTCGCAGCAAAATACCCAACCGTACGGGCATTGAGGAGCGCCCGGCGGTTGTAGCCGGGCGGATGAGGTATGGCGACTGGGAGGCAGATCTAATCGAAGGTGCGCGAGGACAAGGGGCACTGCTGAGCCTTTACGAGCGCAAATCCCGCTTCGGGATATTGGTCAAGTTGGCGGGCAAGGATAGCGCACAAACAGCAAGTGCAATGATCCGAGCATTAAAGGGCTTCCGTGTGAAGACGATCACCTATGACAACGGCCTTGAGTTCGCGAAGCACGAACTGGTGAGCGCGGCGCTAGGCTCAGCCGGATATTTTTGCAATCCGTACAGCTCGTGGGAAAAGGGAGGTGTGGAGAATTTCAACGGCCTGGTGCGGCAGTACTTCCCTAAAGGATGCGACATGCGGAAAGTGACCGAGCAGCGTTTAGACGAGGTCGAGAACGAGCTGAATGACCGCCCGAGGAAGATCATGGGATTCAAAACTCCCCAGCAACACATAAGAAAATTGGCAGCGTGAACACCCTCTCCTCCAATATAAACTATTCTTTAGCAGTTAGAATTTGCC
>JBAWZH010000582.1:0-1095 GCA_037143135.1 bacterium | reverse complement strand
GCCGGAGCCGGTATCGCAGTACCCGGCTCGCCGGGATCCACGACAGCCCCGGCTAACCGGGCAAGCATTGCTTTAGCGGCACCCTCCCATAGGACGATCACGGGACACTTACCGACCATGATTTCCGAGATAACCGGATAAAGGGTACGACAACAGATGATCCCGGCAACTCCACTCTTCGACACCCGTTCGCGGTCCGCAACGGGATCAGTGGACACGGTGATGACGACCAGTTTGTAACCTGCGGCGAAAAGCGCCGGTTCGAGACCGGGAAGTAAAGCGAGGGTTTCGACCGGACTGGTCGCTGACAGAACCAGACCGATCTCCGGCGGGACCTTTCCCACCTCCGCCTCCTGAGACTTTTCAGCCTCACCACCATGACGCGGCGAATACCCCAAATCGCGAACGGCGGCAAGAACTCGGGTCTGGGTGGCATGACTGATCCGGAGCTTATCTCCCTTACCATTGATGACAAAAGAGGCCGTGGATGGATCCACATCAGCGACTCTGGCAACATCCTTCAGCGTGGGGTAACTGCTCATGCTCAAGTTGTTTAGCATTGGTTATTTTGAAAAGCAATCCCTGGCAGAATGAGAGTAACCTATAACTTGCCGGCTTCCAGAAAACTGAAGTATAGGCGCGGAAGTTTTCCTCCAGAAGGGCATGGTCCTCCGCATAACACCATGCTTTCAACACCACCGTGCAGTCATCAAGATTTCGCATTCCACCAGCACGACTCCCACCTGCGGGAGAACGTTCATGGGTGAGAAGTTGCCTCATCATGGCCGCAAAAGCAAGCGCGGCGTTGGAGCGTCCACACTGCCTTCGTCAAAGAGGCCCGAACCAGCGCCAACTGCTCATGCTCAAGTTGTTTAGCATTGGGTATTTTGAACTAACCATGGGCAACCGATGCCCAACTCCAGTTAAGTGAAGAAGAGCCCCCCCCCACCCGCGAACTGAACACTTTCACGCACCCGGGGGTCTCCAAACCAGTCAAACCGTTAGGTTTGCGGAGAACCCGGTATCAGGAAGGCTTGCGCGCTGAGATACGGATTACGCACTGAAGAATTCTGTCCCAGCGGTCGGCACTGCTCC
>JBAWZH010000581.1:0-1096 GCA_037143135.1 bacterium | reverse complement strand
CTCTTATCACTCCCCCGGGCGAGGCGTTTCACGATTTTTTGCTGGATCCCGCCCCATTAGCAGGGGTGAAGTCCCCTCTTATTTTGCCCCAAGCTTTCAGCCCTATGCGTTGCCGAACACGATCCGCGATCGCTTCCCCATAGTTCAATTTCACGAACTCCACCTTGACCTCAACCTCCGACCAGTCGGGATGACACCGCGCGATCGCGCGCCGTGACATGTCGATAACGCTGCCAGACACATTTCGCACGAGTTCAACCCTCCGGGCAATCCCAGCGGCCCGCAAGAGATTGATTTGAACCTGTTCCGCTTTTAAAGATGTGTCGTTCATGATGATCTCCTCCTGAATAAAGCCGTCATTCTGACAGGGAACACAATATTTCTTCACGTCAAAATCATGACCACGATGCGATTGATTCAGGTCGCAAGGGACTAATTAGCGAGAATCCGTTGAAGTTCCTCTTCTCTAATCCCAGGCTTTCAGTGCGCTATTTTGGATCAGGAACAGCGAGACAACGACAGATCTTTATAGCTAACCGGTCAGGAATCTCGACATGGCGTGGCACAGCCTCAATTCTGCCGGTATTCGGACTAGCCCAAAGGGAGTGCGAACCTCCCTCTCGTTTCAGGAAACACCCGTGACACCGAAGATGCCGGAGGAGTTCATTTCGCTTCATCCCACTGCCACCAGTTCACGCATGGCACTCGTCGGCAAACCGCGAAATGCATCCCCTCGACGATCCTCTAAAATCAGGTCAATCGCCTCAGATAAACTCTTCAGGCATTCCGCCTTAGTCTTCCCCTGCCCATTCGCGCCAGGGATTTCGGGACAATAGGCAACAAACCATTTACCATCCCGTTCAACAACTGCTGTGAATTCATTATGCATATATAGCCCTCACTCTTGAATTATTATGGCGTAGCCAATTGCCCGCAGCAACATGAAAAGTCAACGCACCACTCAGGATTCACTTTACTTGGCGTCGTTTAAGTCTTCGACTTTTCTTCAGAAATATCGTTGCGGTTTTTTTATGCGGAGGTATTTACCCTGAGTGTGTCGAAGGGCCCGCCGCATACAAATGCCGCAACATCCTCT
>JBAWZH010000580.1:0-1112 GCA_037143135.1 bacterium | reverse complement strand
GCCTCCGAAGCTGTAGGTTGCTGGTTCAATCCCGGCCAGGCGCACCATTTGAAGATGAAGATACCCTTCGACGCAGTCACTTCGTTCCTTTGCTCAGGGCATTCGCCGCGTTCGCTAATAACCCTAGTGTGGCCAGCCATGGTTCGACAGGCTCACCACAGGTCAGCAAGTGAGCTGCTGCGAACGCGTCGAATGGCGGAGAGGGTGGGATTTGAACCCACGGTGCCCTTTAGGAGCACACGGCATTTCCAGTGCCGCGCCTTAGACCACTCGGCCACCTCTCCGAAGTTTTTATTTTGAACAAGTTATGTCAATGTATCAAATCGAAATTGACATTGTTTTGTCCTGTGTCACCATTCTGTCACCAAATTTAAAGGTGAGGACTTCTTCGATGCTCAAAACGGGCTACAACATAAGGAAACGGGGTTCATCTTGGCAAGTGATTCTTTCGAGCAGACGATGAAGACAAGAACGATGACGGTCACCTGTGCGCTCGCTGCGGCAACAGCGATCTCGGTCTTGGCGGCGGATCAGAAACCTCTTTTTGGCGCGGCCGATTGGTTGCCGTCTGAAATCGAAACAAGGAAGGTCTGCCAGCCGCGCCTTTTCGCGCCGGTGAGTTGACACCCAATTAACCAATAGGAGACCAACCCATGACGAAAACCCAAACGATTGTCGCATCCGCGAGCCTAATGGCGTGGATCTTTACCGCCAAGTTCGATGCGGCCCCAATGGTCGTACAATGAATGTCCACCGCGTTCTGCTCACCACGCCGCCAGAGTGGATCAAACTCGATCCCACCATCGCGCCGTGGTTGCGCACCGGCGACTGGCCGGCGTGGTGGATCCGGCCCGCGCAGAAACCAGACGCGCCGTTCTGCGCGGCGTACCGGTTGACGTTGGACGCCGCAAAACCGTTCCGGTTCCACGTCGCCGCAGACGAGCATTATGTGTTCTTCGCCAACGGCCAATGCGTCGGGCGCGGCGCGGAACGCGGCGATGCCGGGCATATGTTCTTCGACTCATATGATGTCGCGCCGGACGGCGGCGAACTGACCTTGGTGTTCCAAGTCTGGGGAATGTCGCCGCACACGCCGGGACGCCGCGTCAGCA
>JBAWZH010000579.1:0-1119 GCA_037143135.1 bacterium | reverse complement strand
CTCGTCGGGCAGGCCATCCGCCAGATTGACCTGCAAGCCACCCTTGTCAGGGGCCGGGAACCGCTGGGACAACGCACGACCCTGGGAGTTGGGGGGCGGGCCGATCTGTGGATGGAAATCGGCACCGAGGCGGATCTGATCAATATCGTGAAGTGGACTCGAACTGAATCCATCCCCTTCCAGATTCTGGGCGGAGGCAGTAACGTGCTCATCAGCGACCTGGGTGTTCGGGGTGTGGTTGCCCGGTTATCAGGAGACTCTTTCAAGGGCATCATTGAACGTGATGGCCTCGTGTTGGCCGGGGCAGGCGTCCCTCTGGCCCGGCTGATTAACTGGGCGGACGAACACGGGCTAGTCGGCCTTGAATTCCTGGAATCCGTGCCAGGAACTGTCGGCGGAGCGGTCCGGGGCAATGCCGGGGCCTGGGAAAAATCCATCGCCGACTGCGTGGCTTGGATCCGGTTTCTTGACCGGGATGGCCGGATCTGCACGGTAAACCGTGCAGACTTGGATTTCGCCTATCGATCCTGTTCGGCGCTCGAGGGCCAGATCATTCTGGAGGCGGCCTTCACTTTAACCCCGGGCGATACCACCGTGAGCCGACATAACCGGAAGGAACTGGCCGAACGCCGCGCGTGGATGAAGGGTTTGCGCTCCGCTGGTTCGGTCTTCAGGAATCCAGCCGGGCACTTCGCAGGCCAACTCATTGAACAGGCCGGGCTGAAGGGATTCTCCGTGGGTGGAGCCTCCCTTTCGGAACGCCACGGCAATGTGATCGTCACCTCCCCCGGCGCGACCGCTTCCGATGTCAGAGCGGTTCTTGAGAAAGCACGCGAAGCCGTACAACGGCGATCCGGGGTCATTTTGGAAACGGAAATTCATCTCATGGAATAGCCTCCCAAAAATCGTGCAGTCCTGCCCGGAGCATGTTATGGTGACACTTTAGAAAGGAAGGTGCCTTATGAGTTTGAAAGATCTTTCCCGCAACGAGCAACTCGCGATTGTGGCCTTGACCGAAGTGGCCGTGATCAGTGACCGGACCATCACGGATCAGGAAGTCGCCCAAATCGAGGAGATTGTGGATGAACTGGGCGAGGACACGTTCCATGAACTGGCGGA
>JBAWZH010000578.1:0-1120 GCA_037143135.1 bacterium | reverse complement strand
GCTAGGGTTTGCGGGTGGTTTTTGGGATTTTAGAAGGTGCCGCCGGTGGCTGCAACCTCTATTTTTTACTCGCATTTTGTCTTCTCTTTTCGGAGAGGTTTTTTGATTTTTTTGCTCGGGAGCGCAAGACCCGGCTGGCCTCGGAGCGTAGCGGAGAGGCCTGCGCGGGTCTGTAGCGTATGAGCAAAAAAATCCGGCCAACAACACGTCCCTCCATCTCGGATTTTCATACGCCTTTTTCTCTTTCCTCAATGCTGGACTTTCTTTCTTCCGCATACACTTGCGCTGGAGTTTGATTGCCCAACGCTTGATGCGGTCGCCATGTGTTGTAGCGTTCAAACCACGCTCGTATCCCGATTTCCAACTCGCGGAGCGTCGCATATTCACGCAGGTAGATGTCCTCGTATTTGAGACTTCTCCAAAGCCTCTCGATGAACACGTTATCCATCCACCGACCCTTGCCGTCCATGCTCACTTTAATCCCCAGCCCCTCGATTCTTCCCGTCCATTCCGGCGAGGTAAATTGGCTGCCCTGATCGGTGTTGAAGATATCTGGAAGGCCCAGGCATTGCGCTACAGCCTCCGCCACGGCCTTTTCCGTCAGCGCAGCGTCCATCGTGTTGGAGACCGCCCAACCCAGCACCTTGCGCGAATGCCAGTCCATCACCCCACACAAGTAGGCGTGCCCGTGCGGCATTGGAATATAAGTGATGTCCGCGCACCACACTTCATCAGAGAAGTTTATTGGCATTCCCCTCAACAGGTAAGGATATTTCCGATGCCCGTCGTCCGGATGGCTCGTCCCTCTCGGCCGACACCAGATCGTTTCGATTCCCATATTGTGCCGCAGCCTCACAATCCGCTTACGGCAGGTTTTTACCCCGTAATCCCGCTCCAGCACTGTCACCAACCGGCGACTCCCGACCGTGGGATCTTTCATGTAAATCTCGTCCAGAAACCGCATGGTTTGTTCATCCTCTTCACTTTCTTCCACAGGAATATAGCTCAATACGGAGCGGCTAATATTTAGGAGTTCGCACTGTGTTCTCACACTCAATTGTGCATGATTTTTTTCTACCAGCTCGGCGCGGTTCACAGGCCGAGCTGTCTGGATTTTTTT
>JBAWZH010000577.1:0-1123 GCA_037143135.1 bacterium | reverse complement strand
TTGTGTTGTCACACCACACGATCGTGCGGTATAAGCACACACATGAACTCACTTTCGGAGATACTCTCTTCCCGTACACGGGCTGAGATGTTCCGTCTACTGTTTGGGGCCGGAACCCAGATGTCATTCCACCTGCGGGAGATCGAGCGTCGAACGGGCCTTTCGACGGGTTCCCTCAGGCAGGAAATAACCAAACTTCGGAAACTAGGTCTCATTACCCTCCGCAAGGACGGCAACCGCACCTACTACGAGGCCAACCGTCACCACCCGCTGTTCGAGGATATCCACCGCATTGTGCTGAAGACGGTGGGACTGGTGGATGTTCTGAAAGCATCCCTTGGAAAGTCCGGTATCCAGTGTGCTTTCGTGTTTGGCTCCGTGGCTCAGGGGACGGCCAAGGCGGAAAGCGACATCGACCTGATGGTTGTCGGGACTATCGGACTCCGAAAGCTGACATCCCTGCTGTCCGGCGTCGGGAACCAGTTGGGGCGGGAAATCAACCCGCATGTGTTGACTCCCGAGGAATATCATGACCGGGTGCAGCGTAAGGATCATTTCGTAACGAATGTGATGGAATCAACGAGGCTTTTTGTGGTAGGCAATGACGATGACCTTGAAGTTATGGGCAAATAACGGCTGGCTCAAGCCGCATAAGACGAGTGCTGAGGAGGTCGGAAATCTCTTGGCCATTGTTCACCGGGACATGGATGACGCCCGTGAGCATGCGATTTCCGATGACTGGCGGTTCGGCATAGCCTACAACGCCGCCCTGAAACTCTGCACCATCCTGCTCTATGCCGAGGGATTTCGTCCTGACAAGAATCTGGCCCACTATCGCACTCTCCAAGCCCTGCCTCTCATTCTGGGCGACAAGCGAAAGTCGGATGCCGAGTATCTGGACACCTGCCGCACGAAGCGAAATACCGTTGAATACGATTACGTTGGGGGAGTGATCGGCTCCGAGGCCGACGAACTGATCGAATTCGTAAAGGCGTTAGAGAAGGATGTACTGGCATGGCTCAAGTCCAAGCATCCTGAATTGAGGAAATGAGTTCTCAATGGCATTTCCTTAAAGGTGACAATTCAACCTTTAAGCCGTCGTGACGGGGTATGACTGGTTATG
>JBAWZH010000576.1:0-1124 GCA_037143135.1 bacterium | reverse complement strand
TTATTAATCCGGCCATAAAATACTAGCCTAATTCCGATTTTGTGTTAAACTTGGGCATGGCAACCAGAGATGTGCGAAAAGAGACGCCCGAAGTCATTTACGAACTACGTGTCCGTGCTGTGGAAATGAAGCGGCAGGGCCTCACTCATGAAACCATTGCTGATACCCTTGATGTTTCGGTGGCGGCTTCTCGCCGTTGGTGGCGGATGTATTGCGAGGATGGCATGCGCGGGCTGGTGCTCGGACGGCGTGGCCGCCCTGCAGGAGTTTGCCGGAGACTCTCCAAGCCCCAGGAAAAGGTCGTGATGAAGACCATCACTGACAAGACTCCAGAACAGCTCAAGTTGCCCTTCGCGCTTTGGACTCGCCCGGTCATCAGGCAGTTTATCCATGAACGCTTCGGCATCCGGTTGCCGGTCCGTACGTTAGGGCATTACCTCAAGCGATGGGGGTTTACGCCACAACGTCCGAAGAAAGCGGCTTACGAGCAACAACCGGCGGCCGTACGCAAGTGGATCGATGAGCAGTATCCGGCGATCATGAAGTGCGCAAAGGCTGAAAAAGCCGAGATTTTGTGGGGTGACGAGACTGGTGTTAGCAATCAGGACCATTCGGGGAGGGGATACGCACCAAAAGGAAAAACTCCAGTGGTGAGAGGCTTGGCCCGGCGTGTGACCACCAGCATGATATCGGCAATTGGAAACCGTGGCGACGCCCGATTCATGATTTACAAGGGCGGGTTGAAGGTCGATATCTTCATCAAGTTCCTGAGCCGGCTGATCAAGAGTGCTAAACGTAAAGTATATCTCATCGTGGACAATCTCCGCGTGCATAAGGCAAAGGCTGTCAACGGATGGTTGGCTCAACGGCACGACAAGATCGAGCTGTTCTTTCTTCCCCCCTATAGTCCTGAACTCAATCCTGATGAGTATCTCAACAACACAGTAAAGGGACGGCTGCGCAATCAGCCCTCAGCATCTACCCATTCGGAACTCCACAGCCAGCTTACCAAGGTTATGAGATCCGCACAAAAAACCCCCGTCCTGATCCGCAACCTGTTCAAGCATCCCGCAGTCGCATATGCAGCATGATAAGACGCTAGTATTTTATGGCCGGATTAATAA
>JBAWZH010000575.1:0-1132 GCA_037143135.1 bacterium | reverse complement strand
ATCTTCACTGATTCACACTGATCCGGAGGAGAAATGTGAACAGAAGCACGTGAAGGACGCGAAGAAAGAGAATGTTGCGGTATTTTTGTTTTGGGAGTACCCAAAGCCAAAAATTCCGCAACGACCTCCGTGGGGAATGGAAGAGAATGAAGAGGAGCGGGGCGCAGTTGGAGTCTTTTTCTCCTCATTCCGGGGAAAAACCGTTGCGGCATTTTTATGCGCTGTACCCGGCGCATACAAATGCCGCAACATTTTCTTGTCCCTGATCAGTGTGAATCAGTGAAGATCAGTGGTGAAGTCTTTCTCTCCCTTTCTTTCTCCGCGTCTCCGTGGTAAATATTCTCCATGTTCACAGTGTTCATAGTCGTGATGGTGGTTCTGGCGTATGCGTGGATCCTGTATCCCGGGCTCATGTTGCTGGTGTCGCGGACAAGACCCGCGACTCCCGGTGAGCCGGTCTCGGATGACGAGGCGCCGGAGATCGCCATCCTTCTCTCCGCTCACAACGAGGAGAAAGTCATTGGCGCAAGACTCGCCAACCTGACCACCCTCCACTATCCCCATGACCGGTTCACAATCCATGTGGGACTGGATGGCTGCACCGATCGGACCGCGTCCATTGTCCGTGGCTGGGCTCAACTCGACTCCCGAATCCACGTCGCCTCCACCGATGTCTGCCAGGGCAAGACGAGGATGCTGAAGAGGTTGGCGGGAGAGTTGTTGAGTTGTTCAACTGCCCTCCCTCCGCCCTATCTCCTCTTCACCGATGCAAACACGATCTTTGAACGGGAGGCCGTGAGGCGGTTGGTGGCGCGGTTTTCCGACCCGCATGTGGGAGGGGTCTGCGGGAAGTTAGTCTTTGTTCCCTCCGCGGCTTCGCCGGGCCGCAACTTAACAACTGTCCGTCCCCCCTCACGAGGGACGGACGAGTCCACTTATTGGGACTTGGAGACACGGCTCAAGGAGGCGGAGAGTCGGTTGGATTCCTGTCTGGGGGCGAATGGGGCGATCTATGCGATTCGGCGTGAACTCTTCCCGCTGGCCATGCCGGAGAATGTGATCATTGATGATTTCGTCATTGGAATGAAGGTGCGTGAACAGGGATTCAGGATGATTTTTGAACCCTTGGCGG
>JBAWZH010000574.1:0-1137 GCA_037143135.1 bacterium | reverse complement strand
TCGAATACCGCAAAGCGATCGAAGCCGCCATCGCTGAGATGGAGAAGAAATGAGAAAAAACCAATGGAAACCTGTGTAATCATCAACGTACCAAACCTACCTGTCGTGCACTTTCACGCGCAGACGAAACACCATCCCGAAAAGAATCCCTCATGAAGAACCACTTCATCCTCAGCATCCTGGCGATGCTCGCGCTCGGCCATACCACGCTCTCGGCCTTTGAGCAGCCGGCTGTCCAGCAACTCACGGCCAAGGATCACATCGTGATCTTTGGCGATTCGACCACTGTGGGTGGCCTCCGACCAGCCGGCTATGTGCAACTCCTCATTCAAGCCTTGAATGAACAGGTACCCGGGGTGAAGGTCAGTGCGATCTGTAAAAACTCCCGTAAGACCAACTCCCTCTTGGGACCAGGGGGTTGGATTCTCAGTAACTTCGAAGGATTGCGGAAGGCAGAACCGGCGCCGACCATTTCTATCATCGTCCTCGGCCTCAACGATTCCGGAGGTTACGCCGCAGGTCTCGAAACATTCGTGAAAAATTTGCGCGAGGCCGTGGGCCTACTGCGCGAGCGCAAGCAGACGGTGATACTCACCACCAAGACCTTGGCAAGCAATTGGGAACAGACCAAGTCTTACGCGGAGGCAGCGCTAGCATTGGCTACGGAATTGAAATGCCCGCTCATCGATCTGGGCGCGGCCTATACCGAGTACGTCAACAAGAACATGAAAGACGGGAAATTCTTACCCGGCACTGGTCTCTACGACAACGAAGAATCGGTGATCGGCCTGCATCTTGGCCAGTTGGGAGAGATCCTGTCGGCGAAGACCATCCTGCAAGCACTGAGTCTGAAACCCGAGTGGAAGATGTACCAAATCTGTTTAAGAGTGAACGGCAAGGGCCAGATCAAGGCGGACCCGGCTCCCACGGGCGACAAGGGCCGTGAAGGTTACGCACCAGGCACCAAGGTTACGCTGACCTTTACGCCAGATGCTGGTTTCAAGTTCAACAGGTGGTTCAACTTCGAGGGGACCGTCAAGGAGACGAGCGAAAAACTGACCGTGACCATGGACCAACCGATGTGGATCTTCGCCGAATCGAAACCATGAAACCACTGAAACAACACCAACCCACACC
>JBAWZH010000573.1:0-1138 GCA_037143135.1 bacterium | reverse complement strand
CCAACATGCTTTGCAATAGCCAGCGACGCAGTCAACCCGGGAGATTCCATGCCGATGAGATTGACGAAATTCGGTAAGCCGTTGGCGGTCTCTTCCCTGATGATAAAGTCCATCACGCCGGAACCTTTGAGTTTTGGCCTGATTCCCGCCATGTCAGGCATAAACCGGGCTTCCTCCAGGCCCCTGATAATCTTGCAGGCTGATTGATAGAAAACGGTCTTCTTCTTCTCGTCCACGCTGTATTCAAGCCGGTCGACGTACTCGGTGTCCGGTCCAAACCTCAACTGGCCTCCCAGATTCAGTGTGGCGTGGACACCCAGGCCTGTCAGGTTCTCGTGGGGTACAGGATAAATCAGCCGTTGCACCGGAGACTGGCCAGAGTAGGAGAAGTAGTCGCCTTTGCAGTAGTGGAGGCGATACCCCAGCGTATCCAAATCCAACCCCGCCAATTGGGCCACATGGTCGGAATGCAACCCGGCGGCATTGATCACGATCCGGCTCAGGAACCGGTAGTCGTCGCCCCCCGTCACAAGCTCGTAGCCATCCCCGTGCCGGGTAATGCTTTTTACCTCGCTGTTGAAGGCAAAGAGGACGCCCGCCTGATTGGACTCGCGGTAGTAACTTTCCATCAATGCGTGGGAATCAACAATACCGGTGTTCGGCGACCATAGCGCCTTGATCCCCGGAACTGCGGGTTCCCAGTCCCGTATCTGGCACGAATCGATGACGACCAGATTCTCCACCCCATTGCCGCACCCTTTCTCATACAGTGCCTGTACCTGCCCGATTTCGGTCTCAGAAGTGGCCACAATGAGTTTCCCCAATCTCTTGTGGGGAATGTTGTGTGTCTGGCAGTAGTCATACATCAACCGGGTACCCTCCACGCAGAGCCGGGCCTTCAGTGAGTCCTTGGGGTAATAGATTCCCGAGTGGATCACTTCACTGTTGCGACTACTGGTCTCACGGCCAAAGTGGTCGTTCTTTTCAAGAACGATGATGTCGGAATAGCGGCCGGTCAGTTCCCTGGCAATCGCCAGTCCTATCACCCCTGCACCAATAATCGTAACGTCAACGGTTTCCATAAATGTGGTGAATTTGAACAGAAGCATGCCGGAGACGCAAAGGGAAAATAGGGCTT
>JBAWZH010000572.1:0-1141 GCA_037143135.1 bacterium | reverse complement strand
CCGAGATGGCGATATGTCGCGGATTGCCCCGTTTGGCAACGACCTGCTCATCCAACGAGATGGACTTTTCATCCCAGCGGAAACATTCCCACGTCATGCGCCCCATTTCATCGACCCTGATGCCAGAAAAGAAACACACTGCGAACCAGGTGAGCATGTCTTTGTCCGGATAGTTGTGCGCGGCCTCGAGGAGCTTCCGGGCTTCTTCAACGCTGTAGATGGCGACATTTTTCGAGGCCTTGAGTTTTTTTCGTAGGGGTTTGACCCAGTCGAAGACCGCGTCCTCCAGCGGGTTTTTTCCGAGGAAATTCTGTCGGGCGCAAAACCGGAAGAACATTTTGATGTCCCGGACGTAGTTGAGGGTGTTGATGTCGCCCCAGCTCCGGAGTTCGCGCTGCTTGGAAAACCATGCGTCCAGGGTCTTGGGGGTGTAGAGCGCGATCGGGAGATTCCCGGCGGTGGAGCGAAGCAGGTCGATGCTGATTTTTTGGGCTTTGATGTAGGTCGGTTTGCTCTTCGCCTTCCTGTGGTGGTCTTCGTAGAGGGCGAGGGCGTCATCGAGCTTTGTCGCCTTGCGGCCACCGGGCCCGGCCGTGAAAAAGAATTCTACGGCGTCTGTCAGGGGGATGGCTCCAAGCCGATGGAAAGCCATCTTGGCTTGCGAGAGTTGCTCCGGGGAGAGCTGCAGTTCCCGCAGGGCCGAGCGATCGCGGGTCTGCTCTTCGATCCAGTCGCGAGCCAGGCCAAGGACGGTGAAGTCTTTGGTCTTCGCTTTCCCATTGGTGAATTTTCTTCCCAGACGGACCCGAAAGGACCTGTTGCCGAGCTTGTGCACCGAGATCCCGGCGGGGAGATCAGCGACGACGGATCGTTTCTTCTTCGCCCGCTGCCCCGTTTCGGTTTTACTCTTCTCTGGGCGTGTGGAGTCCATACCAAAGGCTACCAAAAAAATCTACAATAATCTACACTTTTTGACCTGATCCGTATGGCACGATAGAGCACGATAGGGATGAGTGTTTTCGTCTGGCCCCATTCATGAAGTTTTCGTAACACGCTGATTGCGTGCTTTATCCTGATGAAATATGGCGGAAGGGGAGGGATTCGAACCCCCGGTGAGTTTAACCCCACGCTCGATTTCGAG
>JBAWZH010000571.1:0-1143 GCA_037143135.1 bacterium | reverse complement strand
CACCCGCTGGATGCTGGTGAAAACCGAAAGGAACAACCAATAAAACCGCGCCTCCAGACTACCTTCGTCCTCTGCCTGGCTACGTTCCAGTTCTGGGCCATCGCCAACGCCGGTGAACCTGAGGCTAAACCTTCCACGGACATCACCGTGCCTGAAGTGCTCTACCGGCCGCGACCGGAGATGACGGCCGGGGTCGCTTCCCCGGTCCTCAGTCTGGATCTGACCTCATGGAAACCCCAAGCGGTCACGGCCAAGCAGGACGGCAGTGCGGTCGTGGTGACACTGGCAGGGAACTTCAGCAATGGCAAGATTGACAAAGACCTGGTGGCAGTGGACGGGACGATGGAATTCCGCATCACCGGCAAGACGACGTTTCGGCTCCTGGGTGAATGACCCTAGCGCCCATTTGTCACATCAATCAACTGTGCGCACCACCATCGTCACCTTCCATGGCACCGAGAAACCAATAAGCGGACTGGCGCAACAGTTCAAAAACGATAATATGGCGGCACCAATAAGGCCAGAGTCACCAAACCAAGGAAAAGAAGCATGATCAAATCTTTGCTCATCAACACCCTGGCGATAGTTGGAGGGCTGTGGTCCCTGGGATCATGCCCAGTCCAGGCGGCCGAGCCAGCCTCGTTCCACTACGACGGCGTGGTTGTCGATCAGCAGACAAGGCCCTTGGCCGGTGCGACGGTCAAGGTGATCGGCACTGATCGCAGCGCCACCACAGGTGGAGCAGGGACAGGTTAATAGTAGATTAGTACTAGACAAGTAATTAGTAATCGGTATAGTTCTGCATGAATCGGGAGGAATCCCGGAGGAGGAAGTCATGCGGACAGCCAGAATTGTTGAGGAAGGGGCGGCGTACTACCATGTGATATCGCGCGTGGTGGGGCGGGAGTATGTGTTTGCGGCCGATGCGGAGCGGGAGCGGTTTCGTGCCATCATGAGGGCCGTGGAAGCCTTTAGCGGGGTGAGAATCCTGACGTGGGCCATCCTGTCCAACCACTTCCATATTCAGGTGCATATTCCCGAGCGCGGTGAGATCAGTGATCAGGAACTCGGTCGGCGAATGCGGTATTTGTACAGTCAGGACAAGGTTGATGCGTTGATGGGGGAACTGGAGACGCTGAGGCA
>JBAWZH010000570.1:0-1143 GCA_037143135.1 bacterium | reverse complement strand
TATGTCGCACTTCAGTCCCTTGGCCAGTATGGCCGCTGAGTGCCCCTGGCGTAACCCATGACGCGTTGCTTAAGCGCTTAAGTATTGGGAATTCCATCATTAATGGATCCGCTGATTGCCTGGTCTCTTGGCGGCTTGGGGATCCGAGTCCGCTGTTCAGAAAAAACCGAAGCGCTTCGGTTTTTTCGGAACTGGCGAGAGACAGGACTCAAATAACGATAATATGCGAAATGCCAAGCTTTCTTATTTAAGAAATCCATACCATGTGCAAGGTCATCTGAATAAGTTCGGGCGTTCCAAGGCAACAAGTCACCCCTGTTCTTCAGGCCGAACTCCACGATCACCGGGTATCGGCAGGCGGCTCCTTCAGCCCGGCGATCAGTAGCATCGCCGCATCCCCATCCTCATCCCTGACCCAGACCTCAGGCCACGCATAGGTCAAGGCCATCATGTCCGGGATCGGCCAACCGACACCGGCGGGGGCGGATCCCTGCTCGTTCTACATGAGGGTGTCGATCCCGTTCGCCTCAAGGACGCTTCTGATCATGTCGCAGGGGACAACAGTGGGAGTTGTGAATACCATCTTCATCACGAGTCGGATTCTCCTCCTCCGGGAGGGATTGTCAAGACAGAGGGGCAGTTTGGATCGGTGGTGGAGGAGTTGGCGGGGTAAACATTTCCTTGATCGTATCTTTGTTCAACGCGATGAGCGTGAAAACCCCAAGGATAGTCCCGAAAGGCATGAACATGCATTCCAGTCCGGCAACGACCATGCAGAACATCCTGTTCCTGTGCCGTTTCAACTGTCTCCCGGCAATGATGATGCAAATCGCCATGCTCCAACCCAGCACGATGAAGACACTCCCCATGATGATGAACAGCCATCCGATGAAGGCAGGTGGCGGGGCGCCGTGACCTTCCCGGAACATCTTCCCGGACAACATGGCCAGTCCTATGGCGACATGAATGAATGGGATGCACGAGAAGAATGCCGTTATCCCACCGACGATGTAATGGAACAGCGATAACAGTTCCACATGCTTGATGTCTTCGTTACTCATGTCGCACTCTCCCGTCATCACACACAGACCCTAACACCTTCCCCGCCACATGTTTTACCACCTGTCCGACGGAATGTGCATT
>JBAWZH010000569.1:0-1146 GCA_037143135.1 bacterium | reverse complement strand
CACGCGGTACTTACCGGGATTATTCATGGTCATTTCCGTGCGCAATACATTCTGTTCGTTATAGAGTTTCACGCTATTTTGCCCTACCCAATGACGAATTCGTGCCCCATCAGACCATGTCTGCACACGCGTGAGTACTTCGGGATTAGCTAATGGGTGGGGTTGTTCTTTAGCGCTAACCGGATGTCCCAGGTAGCGCAGCACGCGTCCACCGGTGCCAGTCATGAGCGCATGGCCGAGCAGGCGATCCATCATTGCGGTAGTATCGGCAGGATCATCAAAGATATAATCGGTAGCCCATTCACTCTGCCACAGAGTCCAGTAATATGATAAGCCATCCCCCAATGTCTGCGTCATGCTGGGGAAGATAGCAGGCAGGAAACTGGTGAGTGTCTCAATCCAACGTGTGTCCAACTGGCGGTCCAAGAGATGCTGTGCGAGAGCATAATCATCGATATGCAGGAACTTATTGCCTGAAATCAGATATTGACATCCTTGCTGGGCGAGGGAACGGCGCAACCACTCACGACCATTCAATGCAATCTGAATGCCGTAGGGAAACCACGTCTGCAGACGAATGCTCATGAAACCGAATTCGGGGTGATCATAATAGAAGTACAGGTGTTTGCAGCGCGAAGTGGTATGGCGCAGTTGTGGGAAACCTGCTCGGGGGTCATATACCGCGCGGTAAGTGGAGCAGGCTTCGAGGCAAGACCACACGCCGATCAGGCCAGTATCTATCCCCAATTCCTGTTGACGGGTATGTGCCACCTTCTCTTTCCGTTCGTTACAGGAAGCGAGGAATGTGATGCCCTGTCCGCAATTATTCTTCGCATAATTGTCCGCCGATGTAATGATGGCATTGGATTGTGACATCATCCAATCTTTGTAATCCTTGTTGAGCACACCTCGTGAACTCAAGAAAAACTGCACCCCCGCCGCGAACATCAGCTGGCGAATGCTTCCCTTAAAGACAATCCGATCAAAACCGGTGATGCACCCCTTGATTAAATCACCGAATCGCTGTATAAATATATCCGCCATGCCGCCCTCCTTATGTTTTTTTGTAGTAAATCAATCATAGCGGATAGGCGGCATGGTTGTCACTCCCGGAGGGATTTGGGTTGTGGGCGAAGCCCACTTTGG
>JBAWZH010000568.1:0-1150 GCA_037143135.1 bacterium | reverse complement strand
AATTAACTAATACATTCTCTCTTAACGGTACAACAAGCCCATGAGAATCCGATGCGCCCATAGACAACATCCGGATGGTCCATGAGGTAGACGCACCGATGGATGAGCTTTTCCTGAAGATCCGTGAGTTCCACGAAACGACGGTTATGCGTCGCCTCTCTCAAAAGCGGCCACACCGATTCCACGGGTTGGAGTTCAGGGGTGTGCGATGGAAGGTACCTCAAGATGACGTTGTCGGGTACGACGAGATCTCCCGCGATATGGAATCCCGCCTGATCGATGACAAGGAGGAGCATCTTCTTGTTTCCAGGATCGACGGCGGCAACGAACTCCCGTAGCGCAATGGAGACGACTGTTGCATTAACGGTGGGAAGCAAAAGCCAGAAGCTCTTCCCGTCCGTAGGATGCACAAACGCGTAGGTGTAGAGCCATTGGTAGCGTGTGTTGCTCGGTGCAATGGGACGTGCTCCTTTCTTTGTCCACTGGCGGCGCATGGTCGGCTTCAGTCCCAATCGTGCCTCATCCTCGAACCAAGCTTCGATATCTTTGTCCGGATGGAGTACTGCGAGAATTCTGATCGTTGTTTGGAACATTTTTTTTCCAGATCCTCCGTTCCTCCTCTGTTGCGGTTTCACTGTGCCGAGGACGGGGAACCTGAAGCGTGAAACCGAGTCTGCGGAGGTATTGCCATCCCGTAACGGCACTGACCCGTACGCCTGCATGATCCGATACCCAGAGTGCAACCTTTGGTCCTGTCCACAATCCACCATCAGATGGTTCCTGCTGTAATTCAGAGAAGAGCTTCTTGCATTGTGTTTCAGTGAGGAGGGCCTTCCTGCCACTCCGTCCGCCACGACGATCCTTCAGCCCATCCGGTCCTTCTTTGTTGTATCGCCGTACGATTCGTCGAACAGCATCCGGCGTACGGTTGATGATGGGGGCAACTTCCTCAGCAGAGAGAGCAGATCCTTTCCTCGTCATGAGGCGCAATACTTGCCAATGCTCCCGCTCAACGACGCTTGTGCAGGAACGTTCACGTTTCTGAATCTCTTCGTAGGAGAGATGGCCGGTGATGTCGAGACGATGGGCAGGCATGGCACCCATGCTACCCCAGGGAATCGTTAGAAGAAACTATTTCTTAATTCCGTAT
>JBAWZH010000567.1:0-1151 GCA_037143135.1 bacterium | reverse complement strand
CCTATGCGTATTCTCTTGGTCACCCCGCCGATGGTGCAGGTCAATGCACCCTATCCAGCCACGGCCTACCTGACCGGGATCCTCCGAAAATCCGGACATATCGCGGTTCAATCCGATGCGTCCCTGATCCTCGCCCTCCGTCTTTTTTCTAGGGCGGGTATTCTTGCCATCCGCACAGCGGTTAAACACCGGAAACGTCCTGCCAGCGTAGCCCATTTTTTGCGGCATAGCCGCGACTATGCCGACACCGTGGAGGCCGTGATCCACTTTCTGCAGGGGCACAATCCGACCCTGGCGCTCAGAATCGTCTCCCGATCCTATCTTCCGGAAGGGCCGCGATTCGCCGCCTTAGAAAACCTTGATCCGCACGCACGGCTCGGGAATAGACTCTCCACTCACGATACCGCTATCCACCTGGCCAGCCTGTATCTGGATGACCTGGTTGATGCGATCCGGGAGGGCGTTGACTCACGTTTTGAACTGGCGCGTTACGGGGAACAACTGGCGGCCAACGCCCATTCCTTTGATGCCATTGCCGAAGCCCTGGAACGCAATCCGACTTTGGTGGGCAGACTGATAGACGAGATTGCCTTGGAACTCCTCCGCCAGCACACTCCCGATCTTATCGGGTTCACCCTCCCTTTCCCCGGCAATGTTTACGGCGCACTCCGGATGGCCCGGGCCATCAAACGGCATTCCCCCCATACGCCCATCGTCATGGGCGGAGGCTACGCGAACACTGAACTCCGCTCTCTTTCAGACCCCCGTTTTTTTGACTATACCGATTACCTGACACTGGATGACGGCGAACGTCCCCTCCTTCGAATCCTCTCCCATGTGGATCGCCGGAATGCTCCGCTTCTCACCCTTATGGATGGTCCGGACAAACACTCGGAGCCCCCTGCCTTGGAACGGTCGTTCATCCGCAAGAATTACCGCGTGTGCTTCATCCCATCGTCATCGACTCACCCGTCAACCGCCAATCAACTCTCTTCATGTCCCGACTTCACTGGTCTTCCCCTCAACCAGTACTTCTCCTTGATTGAGTTTCCCAATCCGATGCACCGGATCTGGTCTTGCGGACGATGGAACAAAATGATGCTGGCCCACGGATGCTACTGGCATCGGTGCGCCTTTTGCGACACCCAACT
>JBAWZH010000566.1:0-1154 GCA_037143135.1 bacterium | reverse complement strand
GCGGCTACTACAGAAAAAGGAGGAAGGGTTCAGATTGTCTGTCCCCATCTTTCCATGACCTTCGCGCACCTTTCAGTATGCTCGGAAATCGCATGCGTCAATGTTTCGAGGAATGGCGAGTTGTTCATTTCAGCAACCGCCTTCAGGGTGGGTTCCAAAGAGTCCACGACATGCCGGATCAGGGCGGTTACAAGGGCCGTTACGCGCTCGGGCGGCAAACCTGCCTCCACCGCCCATTTATCCCAGTGATGCCGATCAATCTCGTGGAGTCGGTAGGTGCCGCCGATTTTCATCGCCAGTTTCACTTTTCTGGATTTTGGGTCGCGCTGGTATGGGAGAAAGGACGCCAGATCATACAGCGGCGCCAGACGGACGCAACTGCCCGCAGAGTGAAGAAGCGAATAGTTTTTCGAATGCCCGTCGGTTCCCGCGATGACCCAGTTGAATGCCAGAGCCATGACGAAGCGATCAATATCATCGGCAGGATGATCCGAAAACCGGCCGAGAAGTCCCGTGATGTCCGCCGCGGACGGCCCCCCGTCAGCCTGATATTTTTGATGGGGAAAGCGGCCCAATGCCTGACAGGTGTCTTCCTGATGCCAGCGTAGAATGGAACCTGAATGAGTCGCAGTCCGGTCATACCGCTTCACGCACAGGATTCTCTTGCCCGCGATTTCAAGCACGCTACTCTCGGCTCTGATCAACCCGATTCTCGATGCAAGTTGAAGACAGAAATGTTCGTTCAAGGCATGCTCCTCAAAATCCCCCAACTGCGGTTTGAGAATGTGGGTGGACGGAATCCGCCCGCCTGGAACAAACCACTGCCCTTCCTTGAGATGAAGCGCGTCTTTCGTTTGCGCACCCGCCAGACTGAACCGGCCTTCAATGAGCATGGGGATCGCACGCGACTGCGAAGTGAGATCCAGCATGCGCTTCGCCAGATCGTCTTCTGTAAGCGGTGTGAGAAAGTCCAGTTTTCCCGACAGAATTTCGCCCAACCGCTCCGGGCGGACAAACTGGAGGGCTCCAGCACAATCCTCACCCACATATTTGATGATATCGAACGGGTTCCTGGGCGACACTTGAAACCGTTTGCCCCAGGCCTCGATGACAGCCGGATTGTCAGGCAACAGGCCTTGCAGAAACGGACGGAT
>JBAWZH010000565.1:0-1154 GCA_037143135.1 bacterium | reverse complement strand
CAAGGGGATTGTTTTGGGTCGGCGCTCTTCCTGCACTCGCGTGACAGGCCCCGTCAGGTCGAGGGGCACCGTTTCACGCCACACCGGTTCTGATACGGGCAGGCCCTGCAAAAGTTCAGGTTGAATTGACGACTAAAGACCTCGATCACATGCTCAAGAAAATCCTGTGTGGCCGTGCGGTCATCAATTTCACGCCCCAACTGTTCACTGAGATAACTCCGGTTTTCGGCAATCGCGTTACGCAGACACACCCGCTCCGCTCCGATGTAAGCCTCTGCACATTGACACCCATTCATGACACCCTCCTTTCACTCGTACTCCATCATCTTTTGTTGATGACAGGATACCCTTTTTCGAGGGATGAAATGTCATGGGTACGTCAAGGACACGTCATTTTTTCATCAATTATTTTGCCTGGAACTGGCTTTGAAATCACATGTTATTCGCAATCGCCTGGCCAAACTCGCTGCATTTGAGCAACGTCGCGCCGTCCATCTGCCGCTCGAAATCGTAAGTCACGGTTTTATTGCTGATGGTACGTTCCATCCCCGCGACAATCCGGTCGGCGGCTTCGACCCAACCCATGTAGCGGAACATCATCTCGCCCGACAGGATCAGCGACCCGGGATTCACCTTGTCCTGATTCGCATACTTCGGCGCCGTACCATGCGTGGCCTCAAAACAGGCCACCCCGGTCATGTAGTTGATGTTGGCGCCCGGCGCGATCCCGATGCCGCCCACGCAAGCGGCCAGGGCGTCCGAAATATAGTCGCCATTGAGGTTTAACGTCGCGATTACCGAATACTCGGCAGGCCGGGTGAGAATCTGCTGGAGGAACGCATCGGCGATTACATCCTTCACCACAATCTCGTGGCCGTTGGACAGCCTGATTTTGTGCCAGGGGCCCTTGTCGATCACGGTGGCGCCGAAATGCTTGCGGGCCGTTTCGTAGCCCCAGTCGCGGAAGGCGCCCTCTGTGAATTTCATGATGTTGCCCTTATGCACCAGGGTGACCGACGGGCGACGTTCGGCGATCGCATACTCGATGGCCGCCTTGACGAGCCGCTCGGTGCCTTCCTGCGAGACCGGCTTGATACCGATGCCGGACGTGCCCGGAAAACGGATTTTCTTCACGCCCATTTCCTTCTGGAGGA
>JBAWZH010000564.1:0-1159 GCA_037143135.1 bacterium | reverse complement strand
ACGCCGAAATGAGGGGCAGAATGTTGTGGCAACACTTCATTCTTTTCCCCCTCATTCCATGCGTACCCGCCACGGTATCACTCAAGTGCGAGGATTCAAGCGCATCCTCCGTGCTTCTGAATTTGAGTCTTTTCTCGATGAACATCCGGAAGCACAACGCCGGTGGGATGTTCTCCGTCCAATCTTCGACAAGACGATCTCCACCGAAGAAGCAGCAGATGTTTTCAAAATCTCAGAGCGGACCATTCGTCGTTGGAAAAACGAGTGGAGTCCGGACAGCTGGTACAGCCTCCTCCCAAAGAGCAAGCGACCGAAGACGACACCAAGGAAACTGACGTCACTTGAACGAAAACAACGTGTCGTTGAGATTGCGAATGATCACCTCGCATGGGGCGCTCCGAAGATCTATTGGTACATCCGTCAGGAGGATCCAATAGCTCTGCGCATCGGAAAACGCACGGTCTCCCGTATTCTTGCAAAGAGTCTTTTGTCGGGCGAAATTGTCCCACGAGTGAAACTAAAAGCACTCATTCATCATCGGAAAGATATTCGTGGTCGCACGATCAATCGTGTGAAAAACTCCACGGATCCTGCCTCCGCCCCTGGGGAGAGAGTTCATAACGACGGCGTCATCGTGCAGATCTTTCTGGCCGAACAAGGCATCCTTCGAAGGTTGTACTTCAGCAACACCATCGATCGTTTTTCAAAACTTGCCATGGTTGTTGCAGGTGAACACCTGAATCCCGAACTCACGATTGCAAGTCACATGGCACTCGAGAAAATTCTTGGAGAACCAATCAAAGAGAAAATCAACGACAACGGATCGGAGAACCTCGGAGCGTGCATCGAATTCTACGAAGGCAAGAATATTATCCAGCTGTTTACCTATCCACATGCCCCAAAGCAGAACGCAGTCGCAGAGCGTTTCAACAGGACATTCCAAGAAGAATGTTTACTCGGAAAGCGCATTGATCTCACACAATCAATCGAAGTTATTCAAGAGCAAATTAACGCATGGCTTATCGAGTACAACACCGAAAGGCCACATGAAGGCATCGACAATATGACTCCAATCCGAAAGCTCGTTTCATGGAAATTTCAACAACTTCCAAAGGACCGTCAATCTGACCCCCTTTGCGGACAAATGTTATGGCGAGGT
>JBAWZH010000563.1:0-1160 GCA_037143135.1 bacterium | reverse complement strand
CGCACCCAGTGGTTGATCTTGAGTTGGCCGGCCCGAGCCTGGAGCGCGTGGAGGGCCGCCGCAACCTGGGTTTTGGGCTTCTGTTCCAGGCGCGTGTTTTTTGTCTGCAACAGATGCTTTAGTGAGGCGAGTTTGCTTTGGCGGCTGGCTTCCATTTCTGCGGCCCGCTGGGGATTGCGCCGCAAAATATAGCGCACCTTTTCGGGAATGCTCGCCACCTCGGCGAGCATATCGTCAAAGAGTTCCAACGCGAACACCTTCTGGTGGAGCAGAGTTTCGATCTGGGGTTTGGAGATGGCGGTAATATAGTGAAAGTGTTCTTGTCCCAGTGCCTTGATCTGCGGTCCCTTGATCATGCCCCGATCGCCCACGAAGGTCACGCCTTGGCCGCCAAAGCGTTGGACGACTTTGCGGATTTGTGCGCCGAAGGTTTTGGTATCTGCGGTATTGCCCACGAAGACCTCGATGGACAAGGGCCGTCCCTGGCCGTCGCAGAGCAATCCGATGACGATTTGTTTTTTGCCCGACTTGCCGTCGCGATTGTAACCCCAGGCCGCCAGCGCGTTCTGATCGCCTTCCAAATAGCTGCTGGTGACATCATAGAGGAAAAGGTTCGGGCACCCGTTGGGATGAAAGTGTTTGAATAGCCGTTGTTCAATCCGGGCTTGGTTATCCGCCAACCAGGCCAGGTTGGGGTAAAGTTGATTTTCGTTAAAGGAATCCAAGTCTAGAACGTCACAGGCGGCATGGGAGCAAGCCAGTCGGACGGCGCTCAAGCGGGAGCCCTGGTCCAAGGCGCGGGCGATGACCTGCCACAGGGCCAGGGTGCCTTGGCGGTCGGAACCCAAGGCGGCGGTCAGGCCTGTGCGTTGCGCCAACTGGTGGAGCACCCAGACCGCGCCAAAGCAAAGGCCTTGGCGCAAGTGCAACGGTTGTGGAGCGGAGGGTTGGAGGGAATCCAGATTCTGTTTGTGTTTGAAGGCCAGTTCGATGGCTTTGATTTCCTGGTCGGAGCAGGCGGAGAGATTGGCGATGGTGCGGTGTTTGACCTTGCCGTTCTGGCGATAAGACTGGCGGAGGAGGATGCGGTGATAGGTTTTGCCGTTGAGAGTGGTTTTAGAGCGATCTAGATACATTATGAGCACACACTACGAACGAAT
>JBAWZH010000562.1:0-1166 GCA_037143135.1 bacterium | reverse complement strand
CCCGCGCGCAACCAGCTAATGCAACACCTGTTGTATGAAAAGGTCACGCGGTAGGTTACGTTCTTCATGTGCAGCAACACAAGGAGAACGAGATGGCCTACAAACGCGTGACCGCAGGGGAACGTACACTCATCTATGAGTGGAAGCAAGGCGGGTTTGGTATCCGGGAAACAGCCCGACTTCTGGCGAGATCTGCGAGCAGCATCTCTCGTGAGATCAAACGCAACACGGGATTTAGCAACTACCGACCTAAACAAGCGCAGGCAGCGGCGACGGCGCGAGCTCTTCGTCCGGGGCCTCGGCGATTTACGGAGGAAATACGGATTGAGGCAGTTACTCGAATTCAAGAGGGTTGGACGCCTGATATGATTTCTAACCGAGCTCGCCTGGAGGGGCGTCCATCGGTATCCAAAGAGACAATCTACAAGTACGTCTACGTTGAGGCTAAGGCAGGCGGGACATTGTGGACGCACCTTCCCCGCGCCAAGCGTAAGCGGCATCGTCGCTGCCCCCGGCAAGATGGGCGGGGAAGAGGGAAAATTGCGAATCAGCGAATGATCGACACGCGTCCAACTGAGGTGGATACGCGACAGACCGTCGGGCACTGGGAAGGCGATTTGATCAACGGGGCGCATGAGACTGGGAATCTGGTCACGCTGGTGGAGCGAACTACGAGGTTTACGTTGGTTGGGCGTACGGACAGCAAGGAAGCCGAAGAGGTCACACGCGTCATCTGCGCCTTGTTTGAGACGCTGCCTAAAAAGGTTCGGCTGGGAATCACATTCGATAACGGCAAAGAGTTTTCTCGGCACGAGGAAATTTCCAGAATTACTCAGATGGATGTGTATTTCGCCCGCCCCTATCACTCTTGGGAGCGAGGGACGAACGAGAATCGTAACGGCATGATTCGGCGGCTCCATCCCAAAAAGTCTTCCTTTGCGGGGATAAGCGACGCCGAACTGGATCGCATCGACAGGTTTTTGAATGATCGGCCCCTTAAGTGTTTGGGATGGATGACGCCCAGAGAGAAGATGACGCTCTACTTGGTGTCGGCTCCGTAACGGGAGCGCCTGAACAACACCACCTGCTTGGGGCGCGGGCTTGGCCTTGCCCTCCGGGCACCCCTTCGGGGCCGGCCAAACCCGCGCCCCAAGCAGGTGGCTGCC
>JBAWZH010000561.1:0-1166 GCA_037143135.1 bacterium | reverse complement strand
AACCAACCAACAATCTACGGAGCGGCCTGCCTGTCACAACGACAAGCGGGCCGTTTCCGTTTCAACACAGAAAGAAAAAATATGATCAGTCTATCAGTCAGCGATTTGAAGCCTGCGCTTGCGGGCCTCAGCAAAGTCGTCTCCGGTAAAGCTCCCCTCGAACAGCTTCGTTGCGTTCGTGTGGATGCCACGCCCGAGCGAGTCAGCATCATGGGCACCGATCTGGAGATGTATGCCAGCGTCGTGTTGCCCGAAGCCAAGTGCGACACGGCGGCGAGCTTCCTGCTCCCGTTGGATCGCTTGCAGGCCGTTGCCCGCAGGTTCCACGGCCGCACAGTTCTCAACATCGAGCCAGGAAAAATCTCCTGCGATCTCGGCACAGGCCGCGTCAGTGAAAACATCGAAGCTCCAAAAGTTGAGGAGTTTCCAGAGGAACCGGCGTTTGAAATCAACACCGTTTCCCTGCCGGAATCCTTCTCGCGCAGGTTCACCGAAGCGATGGGTTGCTCCTCCACGGATGCGACCCGTTACATCCTCAACGGCGTCCAGTTGGATGTCAGCGATCCTGCCGGTCACTACATGATCGGAACGGATGGACGGCACCTGTTCAGCGCGAACAGCTTCGCGTTGCCGATCTCGGATTCGGTCACGATCCCAAACCACAAGCTTCTCTTGTGGCGGGGACTGGCGGATGTCCCGTGGGCAATTGCAGGTCAGAAGAAGAAGTACAACATGCTCGTTCGTGTCGCCGCAGGGGATTGGACGCTCACAATGAAGACCATTGATGGCACCTACCCGAACTGGCGGCAGGTCGTGCCCAATACCGAAGACCACAGCACCACGGTCACGCTGCCGGATGAACACGAGTTCACGGAAATCGTCAACGGTCTCCCCGGCGGAGATTTGAAAGATCAGCCGGTGGATCTCGTGATCGAAAATGGAAACGTCTCGGTCAAAGACACCACGGGCGGAAGCAGCATCGTGCTCGCAGGAGCCACGGCCAAAGGGCCAGACATGACGATCCGCCTGAACAGGGAATACCTGAACAAAGCGTTCCAATACGGGCTCACCAGCATCGGGCTCATTGATGGCATGTCCCCTCTGCACTTCGCCAAAGAAGGCAGGCAGATGGTCGTCATGCCATTGCGCGTGGCAGATGCGTCACC
>JBAWZH010000560.1:0-1169 GCA_037143135.1 bacterium | reverse complement strand
ATTACGATTATGAAGTGTTTTTGTCCCCTACGGAGATCATATGCGCCCACCCCTGTTGGGGGGATTGACTTCGTTTTCGGGTTACGGCATTGTTCGGGTCGTGAACCATGATAGTGATGGGAAAGGGGATCTATGTCTGACATCATAACGCCGCGCTCGATTCTGGTGACGGGCGGAGCCGGTTTCATCGGCTCGAACTTTATCCACACCTTCATGGCTGGTAACCCCGGTTGCCGGGTCGTCAACCTGGATATCCTGACCTATGCGGGAAACCTCAAGAACCTGACTGCGGTTGAGGCGAATCCGCGGTACCGGTTTGTGAAGGGCGACATCGGCGATGGCCCGCTTGTGGCGCGGCTCCTGGCGGAGGAACGGATCGAGGCGGTGATTCACTTTGCGGCGGAATCCCATGTGGATCGCTCCATCACCGGACCCGACATCTTTGTCCGCACCAACGTACTCGGAACCCAGACCCTCCTCGAGGAAAGCCGGAAACACGGGGCGTCGGGCGGCGTCGGTGCGTTCCGGTTTCTCCAGGTGTCCACCGATGAGGTGTACGGGTCGCTGGGCGCCACGGGGTTGTTTACCGAGGACACTCCGCTGGCGCCGAATTCGCCCTATTCCGCGAGCAAGGCCGGCGCCGATTTGCTGGTGCGGGCGTATCATGAAACGTTCGGGTTTCCGACCCTGAATACGCGGTGCTCCAATAATTACGGACCCTACCATTTCCCGGAGAAGTTGATTCCGCTCATGATCCACAACATCATCAACCGGCGCCCTCTGCCCGTTTACGGGGATGGGTTGAACGTGCGGGATTGGCTTCATGTGAAGGATCACTCCCTGGCCATCGAGACCGTTTTGAAGCGGGGCCAGGCGGGCCGTGTCTATAATATTGGCGGTCACAATGAATGGAAGAATATCGACATCGTAAACCTGGTGTGCGATCTGCTGGACGGGAAACTGGGAAGACCGGCCGGTGAAAACCGGAAACTGATCACGTTTGTCAAGGATCGGTTGGGCCACGACCGCCGGTACGCGATTGATGCGGGGCGGATCGAACGGGAACTCGGGTGGACGCCGGTGTACACCTTTGAGACCGGCATCGCGGAAACGATTGACTGGTATCTGGCCCATCCCGACTGGGTGGCCGGGGTGACCTCCGGCGCCTA
>JBAWZH010000559.1:0-1172 GCA_037143135.1 bacterium | reverse complement strand
TGAGGCTGATACGACAGGGCTGGCTGAGCCGCAAAATGTATTTTCTCCTTATTTGTTGCCGACCAAATTGCCACCGTACGCGGTTCCCGAATTAAACCTGACAAAAACGGCTTCGATTTCCGCGCTCTGACCGTAAAAAGCCCCGTTCCCATCATATGATTTTTCGAAGTCGGCCAGTGCCGTCGTAAAAGTTTGAGGCTGATACGACAGGGCTGGCTGAGCCGCAAAATGTATTTTCTCCTTATTTGACCACGGCGGTCATTTTTCCCTTAAAAGTATATGATCCTTGCGGCTATTTGTGTGCTGAAAGAAGCGTCATGGCTTCATTGAAAGTGACGCCACGGATTTTCACAAAAAAATCTATGGCGTTGCCGGCTAGGCCATTGTCCGGACAGTTCCAATAATGCTCCTTGATTATGATTTCATGGGCCAATCCGGTAATGGCATAGTTTTCATCCGGGCGGGGGAGAAGCCGGTACCCGAGGTGTTCGAGTACCGGCTTGAGATTGATCTGGCGAGCTTTTCTTATTTCAAGCCGGGACCATGTCATGGTCTTTTCTCCAATGGGGTTGCATTAAGACGCGGTTGACTTGATCAATGCCGATGACCTGTTTGCGATCCCTGACGGCCTCGAGCATGGCGGAGATGCAGAGGTTGCGGGTACGCCTGAGAAGGCCCTCTGAAGAGCGTACAATGAGGGCGACCGCATCATCGCTGAAGGTATTATGACCCAGCCCGACGGCGTCGCACTGGGCATAGAGGAAGGCTTTCATATCCTCGGGATTCAGGCGTGGCACCTTGACGGAATAGGTGATGCGGCTCTTGATGTCCTCATTGACGGTCAGGTGCAGCTTGTACATGAGCTGAGGCTGGGCGAAGAGGACGAGGTTGTGGTTTTTCGGGAAGTCCTCGAAAAGGAGGCGCAACTTCCTGAGACACTCGACATCCATGAGATGGGCGTCGTCAATGATGGGGGCGAGCATCTTACCCTCCTGATTGATCTTCCTGGCGGCTTCGATGAGGAGTTTCTCGCAGGTGGCATCCCTGCCGAGGGTCTCGATTTGGAAAGCCTCGCAGAGGATATGCAGGGTATTGGTGTAAGTGTGCAGGGTGCGGGCAATGGCCGGTGTGATCATGCGCTTGGGGTCATGCGAGATCAGCGCGTGCTTGAT
>JBAWZH010000558.1:0-1172 GCA_037143135.1 bacterium | reverse complement strand
TGCTTCAAGTAAAACCGGCGGCGTCCTACTCTCCCGGGCCTGAAAGGCCAAGTACCATCGGCGCTGAGGGGCTTAACTGCTCTGTTCGGAATGGGAAGAGGTGTTTCCCCCTCGCGATAACCACCGGAAATTGTCGAGACCTCCGTCTCGGCGCATCCTTGAAAACCGCACAGCAGCCAGTTGGGTACCACTTAAAAAAAACCGTCAAGCCCTCGGATTATTAGTATCAGTCTCCTACACGCGTCACCGCGCTTCCAGAGCTGACCTATCAACCTGGTGGTCTGCCAGGATCCTTACCCTCTCTAGGAGGTGGGAGAATTCATCTCGAGGCCGGCTTCCCGCTTAGATGCTTTCAGCGGTTATCCGATCCGTTCGTAGCTAAGCTGCGGTGCCCTTGGCAGGACAACAGCTACACCAGAGGAACGTTCACCCCGGTCCTCTCGTACTAGGGGCAAATCCTCTCAATTCTCCAACGCCCACGGCAGATAGGGACCGAACTGTCTCACGACGTTCTGAACCCAGCTCGCGTGCCGCTTTAATGGGCGAACAGCCCAACCCTTGGGACCAACTACAGCCCCAGGATGCGACGAGCCGACATCGAGGTGCCAAACCGGGCCGTCGATGTGAACTCTTGGGCCCGATAAGCCTGTTATCCCCGGAGTACCTTTTATCCGTTGAGCGACGGCGCTTCCACTTGCTACCGCCGGATCACTATGACCTGCTTTCGCACCTGCTCGACTTGTCAGTCTCGCAGTCAAGCTCCCTTAATGCCATTGCACTCTACGCACGATTTCCAACCGTGCTGAGGGAACCTTTGCACGCCTCCGTTACATTTTAGGAGGCGACCGCCCCAGTCAAACTACCCGCCTGGCACTGTTCACCGCCCGGTTATACGGCGCGATGTTAGACGTCCAATACATGAAGGGTGGTATCTCAAAGTTGGCTCCACATCGGCCGCAACCGATGCTTCAAAGCCTCCCACCTATTCTGAGCGAAATGGAGCGAACGCCAATACCAGGGTGTAGTAAAGGTTCACGGGGTCTTTCCGTCTTGCCGCGGGTACTCGGCATCTTCACCGAGACTGGAATTTCACCGAGCCCCTCGTTGAGACAGCGCTGAAGTCGTTACGCCATTCGTGCAGGTCGGAACTTACCCGACAAGGAATTTCGCTA
>JBAWZH010000557.1:0-1176 GCA_037143135.1 bacterium | reverse complement strand
ACGCTCTCCCCGACCACCAGGGTTCCTGAATCGGGCTTTTCCTGGCCGACGGCCATCCGGAACAGCGTCGTCTTGCCACACCCGTTCGGCCCCAGCACACCGACCACACCGCCCCGGGGTAGATTAAAACCGACCTTATCCAACAGAAGCGTCCCGCCGTACCCCTTGGAGACACCGTCCAACACCAGCACCTTGTTGCCCAGGTGCGGACCGGGTGGAATCTGGATCAGGACATCATCCTTCTCCGCCTCGAAACGCTTGCCCGCGAGTTCCTCATAACGCGTGATACGGGCCTGGCTCTTCTTCCGGCGGCCCTCCGGCGAACTGCTGATCCATTCCAGTTCATGCGCCAGGATCTTCTGTCTCTGACTTTCCTTCTTCTCGACCTGTCTCAATAATTCGGATTTCTGCCTGAGCCATGCCGAATAATTTCCCTCAAAGGGAATCCCGCGTCCATTGTCCAGTTCCAGAATCCACTTGGTGATATGGTCGAGGAAGTAACGGTCATGCGTGACAATAATCACGGTGCCATGATACTCGCGAAGGGTCTTCTCCAGCCAGGCCACGGTCTCGGCATCGAGATGGTTGGTCGGCTCATCCAGCAGGAGCAAATCCGGTTTTTCGAGCAGCGCCTTGCACAGGGCCACGCGTCGGCGTTCCCCTCCCGATAGTTTGGATACATCGGCCTCATCGGGGGGAAGCACCAGGGCATCGGAGGCCACATCCACAAGGCGGTCGACCTCCCAGGCATCCATGGCATCGATCTGATCCTGGAGCCGGCTCATTTCGTCCATGAGTTTGTCCATCTGATCCTTGGGGAGTTTTTCTCCCATCTTATCGGCCACTTCATCGTATCGCCGGATGAGGGCATGAACGGGTTCCAGGGCCTCCTCCAGGTTGCCGCGCACGGTTTTCTCCGGGTTCAGGCGCGGCTCCTGGGGAACATACCCCACCCGCATCCCCTTCGTCAGCGTGGCCGTGCCCATGTAATCAGAATCCACCCCGGCAAGAATGCGCAGCAGGGTGGTCTTCCCGGAACCGTTCTCACCGACAATGCCGATTTTGGCGCCGTGGTAGAAGGACAGGCTGATGTCCTCAAACACGGCCTTGTCATTATAGATTTTGGTCAAATTCTGCGTCTGAAATACAAATTGCGGGGGCATAACTCTCTCTCCA
>JBAWZH010000556.1:0-1178 GCA_037143135.1 bacterium | reverse complement strand
ATCTGTCCGCATTCATCAGGAAGAGAGGGTTAACATGTGCGCCACGGGCGCATCCGCCTGCGGCGGAGAGATACAGGATGTACAGGATGGGGTTGGGGAAAAGGTCTGACTTCTATATCCTGGGTATTCTGCCTATCGATGAGTCTTTCGAACATACGGGTCATGGCTTGATGTCGAGCCCCGTTTCACGAGCAAAGGTCACCAGCGAGTTCCAGCCGTCTTTGGCAATCCCGGAGAGAATCACCATATCCATTTCCTGATACTCATGAATGGCGATATTCCTGAACCCTGTCATTGCCACCATCGCACGACAACTTTCCTCCGAAATATATTTCGACTGCGCAAGCACCCGGAATGAATCGGAACTGGACTGCGGCATGCCGAGATGATCCCGCGCGACCAAATGCATCGCCAAATCAATTGCCGCCTGACAGGCCCGCTCGAGGTTCAGGGTCAACGCATCAACGTGCGTTATGTTCTGAAGAGACGGATCGGCGGCATACTCCTCTCGAACACGCCGGATTGACCGCTCGATAATCGCACCTTTATTGAAACAAACATCATCCGGCAGTGTAGGCACTTAAAACCTCCCGTCGCTCATCATGGAAATTCGCATAGAGCCCCAACCAGTTTGCCACAATCAGGGCGGCCTGCGTAAACGGGCGACGATAAATACACTGCCCGGTCAGAACCGCTTGACGAAGATAAACCAGGTTCCGGGTTGAGAGTTGCCCGAGGTCGACAGGACGTCCAAGGGTTTCCTCTAATTGTACCGATAATGAAACCCGTACTCCCAATGGTAAACTCGATCCTGGAGTTAGCAGAAGGGCAAGGTCAATATCACTGTCTTGCCGCAATTCCCCCCGAACCGCACTCCCAAGCGCATATACCGCAATGACTTGCGGATTCTGAGAGAATAGCGGAATGACGGGATCAAAGTTCATGTTAAATTCTTATTCTTGTAAAAATAATATATTACCGGGCGGATAATCTTCAATAAATTAGGATAATCACGCTCGCAGGGTCACCCACATTTGACAATTCGATCATCTTTCTTTCAGCCACTTCGTGCTTGCTGTTTTCTGAATTCTGACTCCTGACTCCTGAATACCTGAGTAGTTACGAAAAAACAATTATTCCTCTCATCAGCCGTCCTGCTTCACATCCTCCGGCGGATA
>JBAWZH010000555.1:0-1180 GCA_037143135.1 bacterium | reverse complement strand
CATGCAAAAACTAATTCCGATTATTGCGTGGGCAGAGAGTATAGTTCCAATCTGGAAGCACGGCGTGTTTGTGAAGGTTCAGTTGGGCCATCTCTTTGTCTGTGATTTTGATGCCGATGTCATATCGTTTGGTCGTCAGTGTGCATTTTACACGTAAACCAGTCCGGGTTCGGGTCTGGCCAATGAGTTTGACCATGGTGGAATAATCTGTAAGCGGCTGCCCAGCCCAGTGCTTGCTGATCTCGCTAAAGAGCCGGTGCTCGATGGGGTTCCACTTGGAGGCTCCGGGGGGATAGTGACAGACGGTGACCGTCAATCCGTAAGGTTCGACCAACTTTTCCTGCAGCGCATATTTCCAGAAGCGGCACCGATAGCCATTGCTGCCGCCACTGTCGGCTAGAATGAGCAGACTTGATGCATTCCCATACGTGCGATGTCCGTCAACTCGCCACCACTGGACAATCGCGTCGACTGCAAACTCCGGGGTGTCATGCGAGGTGCCCACCACAACCGATCCGCGATTGGTTTGCCAATCATAAATGCCGTAGGGAATTGCCATCCCCTTGCCCTGGGATCGAAAATCATGATCATTAACCGGCGTTGCTTCTGTGCTCCAAACCCGGCCCGCATTCTTGAAGAGCCCCACCAACTCCTTCTTCTTGGTGTCGACACTGATAACTGGAAGTTCTTTCTGGGCGAAGAGCTTGCGCTGCCTGTTGATATAATTGAATTGGCGGTCGCGATCCGGACTGTTGGAACCGGAGAGGCTTTTGCGATTGGAGTGCAAAGCGTAGCCCAACTTGTGGAGCAAATCCCGGACGGTATTGGCAGAAACGCAAATGTCCATCGTCTTCAATTGGTCGCTGATGTCCTGAAGACGCTTGCCGGTCCACACCCCCTGTCGGCCCATGGGGTCACCGGCTGTGCTATCGCAAAGGAGTTGTCGCAACACGCTCAGGATTTGAGGCGTTTTTTTTTGGTTTGTGGACGACCGCCTCCAGCCCGGCGAATCCCTTCCCGCTGCACTTGGCCGCTGAGAATCTCCCGCCGACCCCGGGCAACGGTCTGCGCATCCAGCCCCAATAATTCGGCCATGCGGCGATCTCCACCATGCCCGTGTTCCAGACTCTCCAGTCCGGCGTAGAGTCGGCGTTGTTGTTCGTCAAGCAAACTGTAAAAG
>JBAWZH010000554.1:0-1189 GCA_037143135.1 bacterium | reverse complement strand
CTGTTCTACGCGTGGTTGTCGTTTGCCTTCGCCCCGTTTCTGGTCATGTTGACGTCGGCCTCCCGCGTTTCCGAGGAGTTGTCCACCGGATCCATTCGCTACGTCTGTTTCCGGGTGTCGCGCCTGCAGTGGATTCTCGGGAAGTTTGCCGGGCAGTCCCTTCAACTTCTGGGTGCCCTGTTATTAAGCGCCCTCGGGGCGTGGCTGACGGGCCTGTTCCGCATGCATTCGTTTGAAGCGGTGGATACGGCCCTCGCCATGTTGGTATTTTCATTCAAGGCCTGGATCTATGCGTTGGCGTTTCTCGGACTCGCCCTGGCCATTTCCCAACTCTGCGCCACCCCGAACCTGGCGCTCGCCCTGGGCTTTGTGGCGCTGATCGCCGTGTCCGGGTTGTCCTCCTTATCCGAATTTCTGGCTGGCGACGGGTTCCGGCGTTTGTGGGATATTGTCAACGTGATGACCCCGGAGGCGCACCGGATGGACTTGTGGTGGAGCCGCTGGGCGCGTGTGGGGCCGGCTGTATTTTTCCTGTTCATCCTGTCACAGGCTTTCCTCTTCGTCGGTTATGCCCGGTTCTCACGGAGGGATTTGTGAACGCCGCACTGGAGTTCAAGGGGGTGGTCAAACGGTATGGCCGGATCCGCGCCCTCGACGGCCTCGACCTGTCCGTTCCGGCTGGATCCATCTTCGGGTTGGTGGGAAGCAACGGGGCTGGAAAGACCACCGCCATGGCGGCCAGTGTGGGCCTGCTTCATCTCTCCGCCGGTGAGGTCAGTCTCTTTGGTGAAGGATCGTTCTCGGCCGACCTCCATGCCGGACGGGTCTCGTTGTTGCCGCAGGATGCACGCTTCCCGCCGCATGCCCGGGTGATGGATCTGCTGCGCTACTATGGCCGGTTGCAGGGATTGACCCGGGATAGGCTGGACGCTTCGATCACGTCGCTCCTCGAGTGGGTTCATCTTACGGATCGGCGCATGGCGCCCGTCCGAACCCTCTCGCATGGAATGACCCGGCGTCTGTCGATCGTCCAGGCGTTTCTCGGGACGCCTGAGTTGGTGTTGTTGGACGAACCCTTGAACGGGCTTGACCCCCGCGAAGCGGCCCGCATCCGGGAACTGATCCGCCAACGGCATGGCAGGCAGACGATCCTGATCAGTTCGCACAACCTGAGTGACATTGAGGCCCT
>JBAWZH010000553.1:0-1194 GCA_037143135.1 bacterium | reverse complement strand
AGCTCCGATCTGGTTTTCCAGAGATCCGACGCCAGCTTCAGTTGCTCCGACATGGAGTGAATCGTATTGGTCTTCCCCTCCGGCGCCTCCGTCGGCGCATGGGTGGCGGCGGTCGTCACGACGGCAGCCGGGCGATTCGTATGGGCCTGATGATGACGCTTCCTGACCTCGGGCTCCGCAGCCTTGGGAGTTTCCGGAAGTCGCAACATGGACGTGATGCCATTGAGTCCGGCCTTGCCGCCACTCCGTTTTGCCAACTCCCCGTTCAACCTGTCAATTTCAATGCGGGCGTGGCGCAAATCCGCCTTCATGTTCGAGTTCCCGATGACCAACCCCATGAGAAGGGCGGCGAGCACATACGCCAAAGTTTTTCCAATGCCTGGGGATCGAGCCTTCATAGGCCGCTCAAAATGCCGGTTATCCCCCCGCTTGTCAATAGCACTGACATATCGTATCGTGAGGGCATTATCGATACCTAAACTGAGGAGAAGGCCTTATGCGCAAAGTACACAGGGTCGTTGTCACCGCTTCGTTGCTGTTCATCCATCAGGCCCTGGCCATGGACTCAAAAGTCACCCTGATCAATCCTACGGGGCGGATTTTCGAGAAGGAACCTGTTCGTCTTCAGGTCAGTCTGCCAGCCGACGCGAAACAGGGCTCATACGTGGTGCGTAACGGCGCCACGGAGATCCCCTGCCAGATCGAGGTGATGGATGGCAAACCTGTGCTTTGGATTGCGGCCATGATCGCGCCGACCGGTCAGGTTACCTATGCGGCGTCTTCCGGCAAACCCGCCGCGACGCCAGCCGTGAAGATTACAAAGGACGCCGGTCAGTACGTCATGGATAACGGCGCCGTGAAGGTTCCTGAAACGGCCCCGGCCTGGGTCAACCCCGTTCGCATCGTTCACAGTTATGGAGACCTGCCCAACATCCCTTAATTCTCGATCATGGCGCGCTCTCGCCATGCTCTGGGTGGTCGCGGCCACCGGGTCTTGCTTCGCCGATGACCCGGCCCCGTCCAATCAGTGGTTTCACGTCGAACGGTATTCCTATACTACCGTTGACGAAAAATCACCTGACACGGTTCTGGAACAGGTCACCATGGAGTTCCGGGCGGGATCCCATGAACAGCAGACTGCCTATACGTCGAAGAATCAGGAAGGCACGGAAGAAACACTGATACGGTTGACGC
>JBAWZH010000552.1:0-1202 GCA_037143135.1 bacterium | reverse complement strand
GGGATTTTGCCGGTTTCCGCCGCATAGGCCCCAACCGTCACCGGTTCCCGGCTTCGTGGGAACCAGACATCAGCGCTGTCTTAACAGGCGCATAAACTACCGCTCCAGCCCCCCCCAATCAAGAGAAGAAAATTCGGACAGCCCGGAATGACAGATACCATTGCGCCGACCGGACGGTTCTGGCAGACTTCGCCCCATGCCGCATCGCTCCATGACAATACGAGAAGTGGCCTCCTATCTCCATCTGGGGGCGCCCGAAATTGAGACCCTGGTCAGGGAACGGGAAATTCCCTTCGAAAAACAGGGGGGCCGGGTCTCTTTTAAGCGCGCAGAAATTGACTCCTGGGCGTCCCAACGCATTCTCAACCTGTCCTCTAAACGCCTTGCCGCATACCATTCGAAAAGTTCCTCCCAAGTCCGCGAATTCACGCCCGACGATGCCCTGATGCCCCGTCTGGTTACACAGGATCGGATCCAGGCGGAACTGCCGTCAAAAACACGTGCCTCCGTGATTCGGGATTTGGTCGCCCTGGCGGAGAAAACAGACCTGCTTTCCAACAAAACGGATCTTCTCCGGATGATCGAGGAACGCGAACAGTTGTGTTCAACGGCCCTCCCCAACGGGTTGGCCATTCTCCATCCCCGTCATCATGATCCCTACATGTTTTCCGAATCCTTCATGATCTTCGGCCGCGCCATCCAACCCATTCACTTCGGCGCCGTGGACGGGAAGCCCACCGATCTGTTCTTCCTCCTCTGCTGTCAGGATGACCGGCTCCACCTCCATACCCTGGCACGGTTGTGTTCCATGTGCATGGAAACCACGCTGCTTGACGCGCTGCGCGCCGCAGACTCCGCATCCGTCATGCTGGATGCCATCCTCAACGCTGAAGACGACATCATCCGCCGACTGTGAACTATCCCGTTGTCATCCATGATCCCAAGCGTAACCGTTGGCTCTCCTTTGAGAATCCGGAACGAATTGTCGTGGCACATCGCAGGGAGGACGTTTTGCCCGCCCTTCAAGACGTTGAACATGAGGTCAACACCAGGGGCCTCTTTGCGGCGGGTTTTCTGAGTTACGAAGCCGCGCCGGCCTTCGATACCGCGCTCACCGTGAGATCCGACGACTCAGGATTCCCCCTGTTGTGGTTCGGACTATACCCCCCGCCCCGCGAGTTGCCCGTCCTCCCCTCCTCACC
>JBAWZH010000551.1:0-1207 GCA_037143135.1 bacterium | reverse complement strand
TATCGCTCCATCATCACGGCCGGAACGCACCTGGCCTCCAGCATCAAGGTTGCGGAAGCGGCGAAGATCATCGAAAACTCCCAACGCGACATCAACATCGCGTTCGTCAATGAGTTGTCCTTGATTTTCGAACGCATGGGCATCGACACGCAGGAAGTTCTGGAAGCGGCCGGAACCAAGTGGAACTTTCTGCCTTTTCGACCCGGTCTCGTGGGTGGACACTGCATCGGCGTGGATCCCTATTATCTGACTCATAAGGCCGAGTCACTCGGGTATCATCCCGAGATCATTTTGGCCGGGCGGCGATTGAACGACAACATGGGGAAACACGTCGCCAACAGAGTTGTCAAACTGATGACCCAAAAAGGCCAACGTGTTAAAGGCGCGAAAGTCCTTGTCCTGGGAATAACGTTCAAGGAGAATTGCCCCGATATACGGAATTCAAAAGTCATTGGCGTCATCCATGAACTGCAGGACTTCGGCTGCGATGTCACCATCCACGATCCGTGGGCTGACGCTATTGAGGTTCGGCATGAATATGGTCTGACATTGTGCCCCTGTCCGGGCGACGACGAAAGCGCATCGTTCGGAGCCGTTGTTTTGGCTGTCTCGCACGACAAATTCAAGGACTTGGACTTCAAACGATTCAGTGCTCAGGACGTGGTCATCTTCGATATCAAGTCCATCCTCCCCAAAGGCATGGCTGATGGGCGGTTGTGAGTGGTCGAGTGGTGAGTGGTCGAATGGTGAGTGGTCGAGTGGTGAGTGGTTGAGTGTTCAGGTAGTGGAGCGTGGGAGAGGCAATGGCTGGAAATGGGGAAACGCACTCGCAGAACTTCGAGCAATTAGAGTGCTGGAGAGCCTGTAGAGAACTTCGGATTTTTGTCACCAGGACGGTTATCCCCCTTTTGCCTGTTTGCGAGAAATTCAGACTTGTCGACCAACTAATTCGGGCGGCCAGATCAGCAACTGCTAACGTAGCAGAGGGTGACGGCAGATATCATTATCAGGACAATGCAAAATTCTGCCGGAATGCGCGTGGATCATGCAAAGAAGTCCTCGATCATTTGATTACAGCTCATGATGAAGGCATGCTCACGGATGAAGCACTACTTGATGGCCGCATCCTTGTCGAGAGCGCAGTAAAACTTCTAAGCGCTTACATCCGTTACCTAATCAAAGCTCAACGCTCCGACTAACTACTCCC
>JBAWZH010000550.1:0-1208 GCA_037143135.1 bacterium | reverse complement strand
TGTAGGATGGCGTCGGCAAATTCCACGACTTCCGGAATGGCGATCGCCGAACCTCCAAAGAGGATGACAACCACCTTTGCCTTGCTCCCATCCTCCTTTAGACGTGCCGACAGTTGCTGGAGGAATTCCACCTGGCAGTCCGGCAACTCAATGCGGTCCCGATCGCCCTTGTGCGCCGATTCAATCGCGTCGCCCTCTTCGCCTTCGATGTCGGGGGAGAGTCCCATGCAGCACAGGACGAGATCGCTTTTTGCGGCTTCGAAAAACGTCCAGTCCGACGGGTTCGGGCGCGCTTGGTTGAGAAGGCATCCCTTTCGATAATCCATGCGGAGGCCCTCATGGAGCCCGAGAGCGAGACCTTCGATGAGCGTCGAGATTCTTCCGCTCAGGCCAAAATAGTTTCCCAGCATGGCCTCGACGCTAGAAGCAAGAGGGCCGACAACCAGGATGTTTTGCACGGATTCATTCAGGGGCAACACGCCATCGCGGTTTTGCAGGAGAACAATCGATTGTATTGCGGCTTCCTTTGCCAGGCGCCGGTGGGGTTCTCCGTTGACGACATCCATGGAAAGAGAAGCCCATGGCACGACGTCGTCCGGGTCGAACATGCCGAGTTTGAAGCGGGTGGCAATTACCCGCCTCAAGGCCGTGTCAATTTCGGCTTCGGAGATGAGCCCCAAGAGGAGCGCCCCATCAAGCCCATCGCAATACGTGCTGCCGCAATTGAGATCGCAGCCGCTCTTCAGAGCAAGCGCTGCGGATTCCTCGACCATTCCAGTCACTTTGTAGGTCGTATGGAAATCGCGGATTGCCCAACAGTCGGAGACCACATGTCCTTTGAATCCCCACTCCTTGCGCAGGATCTCGTCAAGCAGGAACGGACTGCCGCAGCACGGTTCTCCATAAAGCGCATTGTAGGCCCCCATGAACGCCTCGACTCCTTGGCGACAAAGCTGCTCGAAGGCCGGCAGGTAGGTCTCCCGCAAGTCCTTCTTCGACGGCCGCACGTCGAAATCGTGCCTCAACTCCTCCGGGCCGCTATGGACGGCAAAGTGTTTTGCGCAGGCCGCTGTTTTCAAATAACGCGGGTTATCGCCCTGCAAGCCGCGAACAAACGCGGCTCCCAACTCCCCCGTGAGCATCGGGTCTTCGCCCCAGGTTTCCTGTCCCCGGCCCCATCGTGGATCCCGGAAGATATTGATGTTCGG
>JBAWZH010000549.1:0-1208 GCA_037143135.1 bacterium | reverse complement strand
GCACATGTCCATCGACATAGAGAAACCCCATCAAGGCCCCGCGTGCCGCGACGCGACGTTGGGCCAGCGCTTGACCGAACTGCGTGGAACGCCCGAGTCCGGCCAAGCGCTTCAACTTTCGCCGGAGGGTCTTCACCTCGGGACCACGATCCAACCCCAGTATCCGGCCCAGGGTGTCCGGCGGATGTTCTTTGAGTTCTTCGGGCCGCTTGATCCGCAACAACGCCATGAGCAACAGCGACAGGATCGTCGTGCGCAGTCCAAAGAATGCCGGTCCGATGCTCCCGTAAACTTCATGGGCACAGTCGATGACGCCGCTGGCAACCAAAGCGGGCATGGCCAGGAGCACTCCGGCGCCAGGAATCACCGTTCCGGGACGGAAGAGCGGTGTCGCGTCATCGAGCAATCCCAGATACGCCATGAGTCGGTCGAACCGGCGATCCGACGGATCGCTATCCTTTGAGAGCGTCAACGGTTGGTCAGAAGATGAAAAAGCGGACAGGTTTGGGTTCGCACCCACGACCTCTATCGGGAGCAGTGTTGGTATCACCGTTGGCTCCGTCCATCCGATACGCCTGAGAACTTTGCGCACGGCCGTTTCCGTCACCCCCATGCGTATCGCAATCTGGCGGTTGGAGAATGCTTGTTGCTTCAAGCGGGTCACTTGGCGCGTCCGCGACGCGGATAGTCGTGGCTGTCCCTTTGGATATCCGCCGCTACGGCCCAGCGCAGGCAGTCCGCCATCTTCGAAGCGCCGCTGGTGCCGTCGCACACTCCTCACAGAGCAACCAAATGCGCGCGCAATTTCTTTCTGCTCTGCCCATCCCTGATCGATCAGACTGACCATTGCATACGCCTCGGCCATACGATCACCCACGGCGTACTGGGCGATGACAACACCCGCAACAATCACGACACGATGTCCGTCTCTCGTCCTCACTATACAACGGTCGTTGATCACCGTTGTGCCATGCGGCGCATAAACTTCCGGGAACAGTTCTCCCTGCTTCGGTTCCTGATCCATAGGGGGTATAATAACATAATGTCGAAAAAAGCGGACAGGTTTGGGTTCGCACCCACGAAATGATCATCGACTCTTGTCGGGGACTCTTCGATCCATCATATGAGTCAATATCCACGGCCTGCACGAGCCAATAGGCGTGGATAATTTCAGGGCGAAACAGATGCGCCTATGTCAGGAGGTCTGA
>JBAWZH010000548.1:0-1210 GCA_037143135.1 bacterium | reverse complement strand
GGATGACATCACGAGAACGCGTTATTAAGACATTGCGCTTTGAAACCCCTGACCGCATGCCCATCACGGTCTGGGTGCTGCCCTATGCCGCCACGCATCATCCTGAAACGCTCAAACAGATTGCCCGCGAATTTCCTGACGACACAACCAGCGCGGGGGGCGTTTATACCACTTCGGCTCGAGTCAAAGGGGATCAGTATGCGCAGGGTTCCTATACGGACGAGTGGGGCTGCGTGTTTGAGAGCATTCAGAGCGGAGCGATCGGCGAGATCCGCAACCCGATACTCGAAAGTCTGGATGATTGGCAGACACGGATTCAACCCCCTTATGAGACACTGCCCGCCGGGTTGGCGTTGCAGACGGCCGTCGACAAGGTCAACCGACAGGTTGCCGAAACGGACAAGTTTGTTCTGTCCGGCTGTTGCGCTCGTCCTTGGGAGCGGTATCAGTTCCTGCGTGGCTCCGAGAATTCCTTTTGTGATGTGATGGAGGCCGAAGACCGGCGCGTCCGCGGGGTGATCAAGACAATCCACGACTTTTATCTGAAGGAATTGGAGTTCTGGGCCAAGACCGATGTCCAGGCGCTCATGTTCATGGACGATTGGGGCAGCCAGACCCAGTTGTTGATCCCGCCGCCGTTCTGGCGTGAGTTGTTCAAGCCGCTGTACAAGGACTATTGCGACCTGGCGAAGGCGGCTGGCAGATTTACCTTCATGCATAGCGATGGCTGTATCTCCGCGATTTACCTCGACCTGGTTGAAATCGGGGTTAGCGCCCTCAATTCACAGGTTTTCGTCATGGATCGTAAGGAGTTGGCTGCCATCGCCAAAGGCCGTATGACCTTCTGGGGTGAGATCGACCGGCAGCATGTTCTCCCTTCTGCCGACCCGGAAATCGGCCGCAGCGCCGTGCGCGACTATTTGCGGCATTTTTATGACCGCAAGGGCGGCTTGTTCGTTCAATTTGAGTTCGGTTTGGGCGCCAATCCCGCCACAGTCATGGCGGTGCTGGACGAGTTTCGCCGACATTTCAACTAAGTCGAATGAAAAGAACCAAGATGAAAACGCTGATGATCGTGGTCGGTTTGTCCAGACTCACTTTCTGGGTCATTGTCGATTTAGCGCACGTCCGGCGCCCTTGACAGGGCGGCTCCAATATAATAATGAGTGAGTACTTACTTATTCATAAATAGCAGACGATCATGGCACGA
>JBAWZH010000547.1:0-1211 GCA_037143135.1 bacterium | reverse complement strand
TTTTCCAAGACAATGATAAAGAGCGACTTCGCGAGCGTTTTCCGTGCGAAATCCATAGCTGCGTTTCAGCGTCAATTTCACTTTGGCGTTGAGACCCTCGACGACTCCGCTGGAATACTGCTTGGCGGCCTTGAAATAGTTGAGAAGAAGACATCGGTGGGATTGGAGGGTGCGGGCAACTTTCTTGAGCGGATCCAGGCGCGAGCGGGCGACCTTTTCACACCATGCGTCAAGGAATTTTCCGGCCCAAGTCGGCGAGCAATACGTCCAGAAGTGTCTGAAGGCTTCGACCAGAAGAAAGGCCCGCAGGGTGCGCAGAGCAGAGCCCTCAATTTCTCGCATGCGGCGGCGCTGCCCCTTGGTCCAGTTGCATCGTCTTTTCAAGAACGCCCAGCGCATTTTTTTGAGCAAGGGTTCGAGGCCGGCTTGGACACGCGCACGGGTTTCCTCGCGTCGGATTTCATCGACTGCGTCATTGAGTTTTTTGACGATGTGGAAGGGGTCGAGGATTTGAAGTGCGTGGGGCAAGTGAGCGGCGGCCGCCTTGATGTAGGGCTTCCACATGTCCGAGCAGATGAAGCGGATGCCCTTGCAGAACTCGGTGCCGAAAACCTCGAAGAAGAGGTTGAAGGTCTCCTCGGTGCGGTCGGTGCCGACCCACAGGAGCCGCTTGCAGTGGTCGTCGATCTGATAGACCAGCGTCCAGAACTTGTCCTTCTTGCCCACATGGATCTCGTCCACACCGAGAGCTTGGACGCCGGAAAGATCGCGGTTCTCGATGCCGTATTCCACGACCCATTTGACGGCCCCATACACGTCGGCCCAACTGGCGCGGAAGCATCTGGCAACCTCCGCCCAGGAAAGCAGGCGAGCCCATTGGGCAAGGAAGAGCCGGAACACATCGCAGATCTGGTACTTGCCGGTGGCCCAAGGAACCCGCTCAATGGTCGGCCCGCACTTGCTGCAGTCGATGCGCCGGAGTGCATAGACCAGAAAAACGATCATGCCCCAGAGGGGAATGAAGTCCCATTGGCGTTCCGGTTGCCGATCATATCCCGGCCCCTTCTTTCCGCAACCCGAACAAATCCCCCAACAGCCCTGGCGCTCGGCAATTTGCACCCGAAATGCTTTCGGGCGGACCGGATCCCTCGTCACGGATTGATAGACAAAGCCCTTGATCGGGTGAACTTCTCTCAGTATGGTTTTCAACG
>JBAWZH010000546.1:0-1212 GCA_037143135.1 bacterium | reverse complement strand
GAGGGCGAAATCTAACTGCGCCTGAGACTGACGCGCGAGTTCTTTTTTCCAATTTGCGCTTTTAACGGCCCTGGACTTCTTTGCAAGTTGCCATGCGAGACAACTTGCACGGAGTGTGTGTTCCGTGATGAGGGTGGCATGGTGCTGGACGATGCCTTCAAGTTGATCGAAGTAGCTCCAGTAGTCGGGGAGGTTCTTGCGGAGGAATTTCGCTGCTGACAAGATGCCTTTGTGGCACGAAAACTCGCTTTCCATAAGGCTCAGCGCGGCTTCAATGTCTCCCTCAGCCATCTTTTTGTTACGCACGCGCCCCGCTGCCGTAAAGCTGTTGAATGCGTCGTGCAGCCACTGGTGAAGTTCGTCGTAGTTGTCACTGGCCCGCACGGCCTTGCGTGTTTCCGAGCACGCCGCTTCATATTGGGCGAGGCACTTTCCCAGACTTTCCTCGTATTTCCGGTTCTCGAAGACACGCGCCCTTTCGAACTCTTCCTCCATTGCTCCATAGGCATGCCGCTCCAGACTGGGGAGGTAGGGATCGAAGGGTTTGAGCAGATGGAAAAGGTCAGCGCGCTCGGCCAACCCAAGTGTCTGGGCGGCGGCCTTGAGACTGCTCCCCTGGTCCTTAACCAGCAACTCGATATCCACTCCGGCCGCCTGGAGTCTGCGCAATACGCCTTCCCACGTATCCGCCTTGCGGTCCGGCATGAGCACGATGTCCAGGATGTAGTGGCTGGCAGCTTCCAGCACGACAAAAACAGGGTTTCCGTTGGCGAAGATCTCGTCGAGCAAAAGGACCACGGGGACACCCTTGCAGGGAATCTCAAGGGAACAAAACTTAGCCGTGGCGTGTAGAAACCCCGATATGTGCCCCGTGGAGTCTGGACCCCAATTCAGCGCTTGCAGGGTTTTGGAGATCCCCTCGGTCGATCCATTGCAGTACAACCGCAGGCAGAGGATCAGCTTGTGGACGAACGCGTCGAAATCATCCGTTTGCGGTTTGTTCTGTACTTCGAATGGTCGCCGCAGCAGCGCCTCGTTGTCATAGAGAAACTGCCGCGACACCTTGTACTCCCCGGCCAGCTCAGTAACCAGCCCCCACTTCCGGACCCCGCCGCAAGACATAGCCAGAGCCATGTGCAGCCGTTTGTAAGAACTCAAATCGTTGCGTCTGAAAAACTTCATTTTCCGATAACCTCCGCTTGACAAGTTCAG
>JBAWZH010000545.1:0-1216 GCA_037143135.1 bacterium | reverse complement strand
GTCCCTCGCCGCGCCTTGACAGGCTCTGTTCCGGTAGGCACAATCGTATCGTTTTATCAGAGCCAATCAGGAGAATCGTTCAGATGAATCCCAACGACCGTTCCGTCCTTCGCCGCCTGGCCGGCGAGTATTTCATTTTCTCGCAGCAGGATCGCTTCCGGGATAATCGGAAGTTGCACCGGGCGGTTAACGACCTGAAACCCATCCGCCCGGTCGTGCTCATCGACGAGTTGCCCTGGGCGGAGATGAACATCAACGATGAGATGACGTTGCGCTGCGAGGATCCGGTTCTGCGCGGAGTCGAGTGGCACCTGCGATCAACGATCTACAAGGCGAAGCATCTGCCGGCCGACATGATCATCGCCCCCTATGTCCCGGTGCACAAGGTGATCCGCTTCGCGGGAATCGGCGTCGACGTGGATGAGCGCACCATCGTGATCCAGGGCCGCGACACGATCCGCGCCCACGAATACCACGACCAACTGGCGACCGAAGCCGATCTCGATAAAATCCACAACGACGTCGTGACCTATGATCGCGAGGAAACCCTGCGGCGCCACCAACTCGTGGCGGACGCGATCGGCGACGTCCTTCCCGTGCGCCTGAAAGGAGTGGAATACGCCTCTATAGGCACATGGGACTTGATCGCCAGGTACCGCGGCGTCTCCAATCTGCTGATCGACCTGGCGGAACGACCGGAGTTCATGCACCGCATGGTGCGCAAACTCCATGATGTCAGATGGGACGTGATCCGGCAAATTGAGGAACTGGGGTTATTCGACAACGATCCCTATTCCCTGCACTGCACACCCTCCCTGGCCAGTGACCTGCCGGGCCCGGATTTTGACGGAGAGCATGTGAAACTGAAAAACGTGTGGGGGCGTGCGGTGGCCCAGATATTTGCCTCCGTTTCAGGCCCGATGCACGAGGAATTCGACATCGATTACATCAAGGAACCCCTGTTACGATGCGGGTTGGTCTACTACGGTTGCTGTGAACCGCTCGACAAGAAGATGGACATTGTGAAGAAGATTCCAAACCTGCGCAAGATATCGGTGACCCCGTGGGCGGACGTGAACGTGGCCGCCGAGGCGATTGGCGGGAACTACGTCCTCGCCTCCAAACCCAATCCCGCGTCGGTCGCTTTCGGTCGTTTGGATACCGACCTGTTGCGCAAGGAAATCCGGACGATTCTCGATGCCTGCAAACGCAACGG
>JBAWZH010000544.1:0-1224 GCA_037143135.1 bacterium | reverse complement strand
CAGAGATGATAACAGGGGATAAAACCGTGGATGGCGATAACATCACGATACGAATCGCAATGGAAGAGGATGTGCCTTCGTTGGTCACCCTTCTGACGCAACTGACCACTATGTCTCGCGACACCGCCGTCTCCACGTTTAGGCGTCTCAAATTATATCCAGACTATAATGTCTACATTGGTCTGACGCAGGATAGGGTTGTGGGCACATTTGGATTGATGATCATGGACAATATCGGTCATAACGGCGCACCCATTGCGGTGGTAGAGAACGTGGTGGTCGATTCTGGTTCTCGGCGCCAAGGCATTGGACGCAAGATGCTCACATTTGCGGCGGCCACGGCACGACAGAAACAATGTTACAAGATGATATTGGCAAGCAATGTTCGATTGACGGAATCCCATCAATTCTACGAATCGCTTGGATTTGCAAAACAAGGCTATGCCTTCTCTCTGGACCTATGAAAACCGAGTCCAACAAAACCTTACCGTATTGTCAACCCTGGCGGGTTGCCAAACGGTGAAGGCAGGCGTTCTCCATGAGAAGAATGATGATGAATGGATGAAAAGGGAGATTGCACTGTAGTAGCCGCCGTCTCGGCGGCACTCTTGGCGCATACCGGCGAGACGCCGGTTACTACAGAAGACAACCGGTCGGGTAATATGATCAAAAACGTGGAGAACCAGGCGCTCCTGGCTATCGTCGCTGACGCTCCTCAGCCACAAGGGCAACGTTCGGATCAACATGATGATTGAGAAGGAAAAACTGTTCGTAGAGGTAGGCGGCAAACTTCATGTTTGGCGCATGCAGACCATCTGGGATGCTGCGGCTACCTGCGAATCATTCGAGATGTCTGTACAGGAAGCATTGCGCAAACTGAATGACAACACTTGGCGAACCTTGGACTATGATGTCACCCTTTGGGACGTGATTGGACATACGAAGCGAACAATGAATGCGGACCTCACGCATCCCATTGTCTTGTCGAAAGATGGATACCTGATCGAGGGGTCGCACAGGATTGTTAAGGCCCATCTTCTTGGACTTGCGGCGATCAAGGTCGTCAGACTACCAAAAGATCCGCTCCCAGACGAGGTCCTCGACACGATCCCCAGAAACTTCGGTAATCCACGGGCACCGGATCTGAGAGAGAACCCGAACAACACACCGGACAGTATTCGTCAACCCGTGGCCGGGTCGCCGAAACCGTCAATGTGAACGTTC
>JBAWZH010000543.1:0-1237 GCA_037143135.1 bacterium | reverse complement strand
TGAATAGAGATGGGTAATTAGACAACTCGCGCCGAAGGTATAGGCCAGGATTTATGGTCAAGCTTTTAAGCGCGCACAGTGGATGCCTTGGCATCAGCAGGCGATGAAGGACGTGGTAAGCTGCGATAAGCTTCGGGGAGCCGCATGCAGGCTTTGATCCGGAGATTTCCGAATGGGGAAACCCAGCTCGCGTAATGGCGGGTTATTCCGGCTTGAATATATAGAGCCGGAAAGCGACATCAGGGGAAGTGAAACATCTCAGGTACCCTGAAGAATAGAAAACAAATTAGTGATTCCCTAAGTAGTGGCGAGCGAACAGGGAACAGCCTAAACCATCCGGTTTACCGGGTGGGGTTGCGGGACCTCGATATGAGACCGTAAGGAGTAGCAGAAAGATCTGGAAAGATCTTCCATAGAGGGTGAAAGACCCGTATGCGAAACTCCGAACGGCTCTAGAGGTATCCCAAGTAGGACGGAACACGTGGAACTCCGTCTGAATCTGGGGGGCCCATCCTCCAAGGCTAAATACTAGCTGATGACCGATAGTGAACCAGTACCGTGAGGGAAAGGTGAAAAGAACCCCTGTAGGGGAGTGAAATAGTACCTGAAACTGTGTGCGTACAAGCTATGGTAGTCCGTCGCAAGATGGATGGCCGTTTGCCTTTTGCATAATGAGTCCGCGAGTTACTGTATACAGCAAGGTTAATCCCGCTCTGCGGGAGGAGCCGAAGCGAAAGCGAGTGCGAAATGCGCGAATGAGTTGTATGCGGTAGACCCGAAGCCAAGTGAGCTACTCATGGACAGGCTGAAACCCCGGTAACACGAGGTGGAGGGCCGAACTATTGAATGTTGAAAAATTCTTGGATGATCTGTGAGTGGGAGCGAAAGACTTAACAAACTTGGTGATAGCTGGTTCTCCTCGAAATACCTTGAGGGATAGCCTGCACGAATGCAATCATTGGAGGTAGAGCACTGAATGGACTAGGGCCCTTACCGGGGTACCAACGCCAATCAAACTCCGAATGCCGTTTTCGTCACGTGCGGAGTCACACTGCGGGGGATAAGCTTCGTAGTGGAAAGGGAAACAGCCCGAATCGTCAGCTAAGGCCCCAAAATGCCGATTAAGTGGTTAAGGATGTGAGATTGCTGAGACAGCGAGGATGTTGGCTTAGAGGCAGCCATCATTTAAACAGTGCGTAATAGCTGACTCGTCGAGTGATCTCGCGCCGAAAATGAT
>JBAWZH010000542.1:0-1239 GCA_037143135.1 bacterium | reverse complement strand
GTAACAGCTCACTCTTGTCAGAGTGAATTTTTTTCACACAGCGGAGTTGGCAAAGATGGGATGGCCGAGGAGCATGTTATGGATTGAGGCTATTGGATCGAGGTTGCGCAAGTGGCAGGTTCGGATGATGCTGGAGAGGATCATCCGTGTCTTTGATCCTTGTTCCGTGCGCGTGCCACCGCTGATTTTGCGGGCGATTACGTCCGGGCGCACGGAGCGTTCTGCTGGATTGTTCTCCGGGATGACGTAGGGCAGCTCGACGAAGACGAACATCTGGTTGATTTTCTTCACCATGAAGTTGGCCAGATTGGCCTGTTCCTTAATCTTTGACTGCCGGAATGGGGTGACGAGTTCGAGCAACGCCTGCTGGAAATAGAGGCGATTTTTCTGTCGGGTATTCTCGGGCAGCTTTGCGTAGCCCTTTTTGGTAATAAATTCACGCGCGCGGCGGTAGAGTTTCTTCAGTTTGTCCACCCAGCGGTGCATCCTGCTCTCGTCCGGGTACTTGGCGCGCATCTCATGTCCTTTGCGCAGCATGTGTACCCAACATCGTTGTATCCAACAGCCGATTTCATTATAGCCGTCGTACCCATCGCAGGTAATGACACCGATGAAGTCTTTACCGAGCATCTTCACCGGTACCTCGCCACTGCGAGTTTTATGGTATTCAAAATATCGTGTCTTCGCTGTAGATACCGCCCAGATGTAACCATTTTTTCCATCCTCACGCCACCCGGTTTCATCGAAATGCACCGCCGGACTCTGGCGAATGTCATCGCGGAGCTCCTCATAGTCAGCTTTGGCACGGTCGGCGGTAGCATCAATGATATTGCGAATTTCTCCCACCGAGAGCGTAACCTGGTAGAGTGCGGAGAGTAAATTCTGGATTTGTCGCAATGGAAGGCGATAGTACGTGTGGAGATTGCACACCAGACTCATGCCGCGGGCATCTACCCGGTGTTTGCCGACAATGCCATATTCTTCCGGATCCGGCTTGCTGGTTACCGTATGTCCACAGACACCACAGCGTTGCGCCATGCAGATATGCTTGAGAAAACGTACCAGCGCCTGCGGAAATTGGATCGTTTCACGCGTATATTCTTCCCAACCACCGGATAATTGCGCCTGACAATGGGGGCAGATGTCCACGGAATGCTTGATGATCTCATCGGGATTTTCATTGCAGCGACGTGACGAGCCTTTATCACGCGCCTTCTTCTCTTTCGCCTCATGCTTGGG
>JBAWZH010000541.1:0-1243 GCA_037143135.1 bacterium | reverse complement strand
ACAGCACCCGCACACGAAGCGTGCGGAAGGTGCGCAGGCCACGGGCGTTGGCGATCACCCGCGCCACGAGCGAGTTCATGCCCTCAGAGGCGGCGTTGGTGATCCGGTGTTTCAGATAGTTGAGCAAACCCCAGAGACGGTTCGCGAGCATGTCGGCGACCTTCTTGAGCGGTTCAAGTTTCGAGCGCTTCACGCCACGGTGCCAGTCCTTGAAGAACTTCTCCGCCGGTGCCTGATAGATATAATCCCAAAAGGCCGCGAAGGCCTCCTTGAACCGCCACGCCTTGCTGGTCCTCAAATTGGCGCTGTAAAGCTCTTGGAACGATGGCTCGCACCGCAGGTCGGGAAAGTTCCGCAACCACAGGTACTTGCTCTTCTTGAGAGTATCGTCGCCGGCACTCATCAACTCCCTATGCTCCTCTTTGCGCACATCATCCACCGCCTTGTTGAGGTGCGCGCTGACATGGAACTTGTCATGCACGATGTCCGCATTGGGCAACAGTTGGGTTGCGGCATTCTCAAAGGCCGCCCACATGTCCATCGCCGCGGCTTCAACTCCCTCGCGTTGCTCTTCGGACAGCGTTTCGAACAGTTCATTGGCGTTTTTAGTAGTGCGGCCCTCTACCAGATCCCAAACACGATTGTTGTCCAGATCGTTGAGGATGCTCGCGTAAACATGCCCCCTTCGAAAGCTCTTCTCGTCCACACCCACCTTGGTGATGATCTCGTCCTCACGCCGCAGCAAGCCCCGCTCCACCGCACGTTCCATGATCCCGTTGACTGTCTGCCAGTCCAAGTGCATCGTTTTGGCTACCTTGTCCACGTTGCCGCATGCCTCCAGCCACATAATGACCGCCTGCTCAAGCAGCTTGGTATAACGCTGATAGCGGTCCGCCCACGGCACCGCCACTTCCTCGATCTTGCCATCCCGGTATTTCACGCTCGGCACCTTCGCTTCAATGATCGTCTCAAACTGACAGGTGTCCAGATGCCGCCAGCGGCGCTCGCTCCACTTGTGCACCGTCGCAGGCTCCTGGGTTTCCGGATGAAACCATTTCGTCCTTCGGTCGATCTCAACCCGGACCACCACCCGGTTGGCGGTCATGTCCAAGTCAACTTTCTTAACACTCCAAGGGGACTCCAATCCAATAATCTGACGGTAAAATTCTGTGCTTTGCATAGGCCAAAGCTTGATAGCCCAGCGAATTTCCACAAGAATTCCCACCGAAATTCACCAAGAACC
>JBAWZH010000540.1:0-1247 GCA_037143135.1 bacterium | reverse complement strand
ACGCGGAGCGCGTCAACCTCCAGGGCATCGGGATTCATCTTGGCTTCAATCGCATCCACCCGGCCCCCTGGACGTTCGACAACAAAATCAATCTCCCGCTGACTCTTGTCACGCCAATAGTGAACCGCTGAAGAACGGAAGACGGTGCGCAACTCGTCCAGCACGAGGTTTTCCCAGAGGTGGCCCCGATCCGACTCCCGGATCGTCTCCCAACCTCGGACATGCGACACCAGGCCGGTATCAAAAGCGTAGATCCGGGGCTGGGCGATCACCTCGCGGTGGCCACCCCCGTGGTAAGGAGGAAGCCGGATCACGGCATGGGCGATCTCCATGGCATCCAGATGCGCCATCACGGTTGGCCGCGTCACGCCTGATTCCTTGGCAAGGTCCGTGATATCGAGTTGCCCGCCATTGCGGAGACAGACTAGTGTCAGAATCTTGAGAAAAGCGGTCCGGTTACGCACACCAAACAACTCCTGGATATCACGGGCGTAGAAACTGTCCATCCAATCCTCAAAGAAAGCCGGGTCGGGTGAGGCCAACAGCAACTGGGATGGCAGACCGCCATGGATCAACCGACGATCCAGGTCAGGAATGCCGAACCCGGCAAGGCATTCCCTCCATAAGACCGGCGGTAAATGAAGGGTTCGTTTACGATCCGTCAGAGAGTCCTTGAACTTCCGGGTTGCCTCCAGTGTGGATGAACCTGTGGCGAGCAAGCGCAAATCCGGTCTTGTTTCGACTGCGATCTTGAGGAGGAGCGATGGATCCTCAAGCCGGTGCACCTCATCCAGGATTACTGTTGAGCCGGGTTCCTGCTGCGCAAGGAAGAACTCCGGATCGACACACTGCCGCCTGATGGACGGAAGGTCGCAGTTCAGAATAGTCCCGCCGGAAATCTGCGTGCAAAGCGATGTTTTCCCCGCCCGTCGCACACCGGATAACCAAACCAGCCCACGCGCCTCCCAAAGCGCCTGTATCCGGTTACACCAATAAGGACGCAATTTCATAATAACGTACTATACACATAGACGGCGTGTTGTAAAGCATATCATTCATTCGCATGCCCTGACCCGAATGAGTCGAGAAGAGAGTGTCTGAGGTCGGTGTTTTGTTGGAGAATTAATCATAAGATTCTCTGGGGCAATGGATTAAGATTAAGATTACGATTACGATTACGATGAAGAATCAACCTGAAAGCGCTCTTCACCCCTCACCCATCACTCTTCACCCATCACTCTTCACTC
>JBAWZH010000539.1:0-1249 GCA_037143135.1 bacterium | reverse complement strand
AGTGACCGCATTTAATAAGGGCTGCGAGGATCGGAAGCAAGATCAAAGTGAGTTCGGATCAAAGTGAGTTCATTGCGCGGTACGGGGTTTTTGTGTGACTTCCGTAGGGCCTTTTCATGAGAAAGAAGGGTTCCTCGTTTTCCTTCATATAACTGTGGTAAGGTGGAGACAAAGGAGCTGTGGCATGGTCAAAATAGGATTAGCCTTGGGGGGCGGCGGAGTCAGGGGATTGGCGCTCATTCCGATGCTGGAGGTGTTTGATGAGTTGGGGATTCGTCCGCACCGCATTTCCGGAACCAGTCTGGGCGCGGTGATTGGCGCACTCTATGCCTCCGGCATGTCGGCGGTCGCGATTCGAGAGTGGGCGGGCGAGTTGCTTCGTGGCGATACCCGCCGGAAGGCGCCCGCCCTGAGGGCCATGTTGCGGTGGATAGAATTCAAGGATTTGGAGTTTGGCGCCCAGGGGTTATTCCGGGGAGATCGGTTCATGGCCCTGCTGCAGGAGGTGATGGGCGTCACGAGGTTTGAACAACTCGCGATCCCGCTTCGCATCGTGGCCACGGATTTCTGGTTGTCGAAGCAGGTGGTTATCGAGGCGGGCGACCTGATGCCCGCGATTCGGGCCAGTATGAGTCTGCCCGGATTGTTCACGCCCGCCCGGCTGAATGGGCGCATCTTGATCGATGGCGCGGGGGTGAATCCGGTTCCGCATGACGTGTTGACGGAGTGTGATGTGGTGGTGGCCATTGACCTGATGGGGCATATGGATCCGGGTCGGCGGGAGAAGCCGCACCTGTTTCGCTCGATTATGGGGATTTTCGATATCATGCAGAAAGCGATTATCGAGGCGAAGTTAAAGGCGTGTCCGCCGACACTCTACATCAAACCCGACATCTACAACGTGGATATTCTGGATTTCGACAAGGTGACCCAGGTGTTACGCCAGGCCGCGCCAGCCCGTGACCAGTTGAGGAGCGGGTTGGAATCCATCCTGGCCGTCAACTAAATTCTCCAGGACGGGTGACGAGTAATACCGGTTACGGCTGGGTTTGGCGTCTCATGGGGCTATTTCTCAACATCTATTGAGCAATCTTGTAGCACTGAGCATAGGCGGATGGAGTTCACATGCGCCCGACGGCAAAGACGGCATTCAAACCCGGTGGACAGATCGATTTCATGTTATATAATCGGCTCCTTTGAAAGGAACAGGCGATATGTTAACTCTCTTTCTCTCTCTGATGTGCAGTGT
>JBAWZH010000538.1:0-1251 GCA_037143135.1 bacterium | reverse complement strand
AAAAATCTTTTTTTCGGCGATCTTCGCGTTGACCTCGCTGTCCACCTCGGCGGCCTTGTAGCGGCCTTGAAAAAGGTGCCCCCGCAAGATGATGGCTCGCATTGTGCCGGATCGTGTAAATGCCCTGGAGCAGGCGCATCCCCCGCGAGAGGTTCGCTTCGCGAGGTAACAGTTTAGCCCGATAGGTTCACCATTGGCGTGGAGCCGAAAATCACATCTTGGGCGTGGGTTGGGGAGGATCGGAAGAGGGCGCGGAACATGTCGATGACCTTTGCTCCCTGGAGGGTGGCGGTCTGGGTGAGGGAGCCGAAGACGGAGATGTTCTCCGAGCCGGTCGCGCTGCGGGTTCCCATGCAGACTTTTCGGAAGATGACGAGCGGGCGCAGGGAGCGCTCGGCGTGGTTGTTGGTGCGCGAGAATTGGGGTCAGTCATTTTTTATTGCATTCATCGTGTGGATTCGGGGTCAAAGATTTCTGCGCAATCCTTGCGCGATCAGATCATCGAAGCGATTGAGCAAAGTCCGACAGGTCGCCGACCACCACCCACGAGGGCGCGGATTTGCGACAATGACGCGGTGCTCAGAGATCCTTGACGAAGGATTCCAGATCCGCACACCGGGATGCCGCACGGAAAAAAGGACATGGAAGAGGGCATTGCAAAACGAACGGGATGTGTATACGGATACATGCATGGCCGAATTAATTTTTGAGGTAATCCAGGAGGCCGATGGCGGATATGTAGCCGAATGCTTGACGGAGCCGATTGTGACCCAGGGGGATGACTGGGCGGAGCTTCGTGCGGCGGTGTCGGATGCAGTCCAAGGGTATTTTTTTGATTCTCCGGCACCTCAAACGGTGCGGCTGCATTTGGTGAGAGACGAAAGCTTCGCGCTCGCTTAACGCTTGAAACTACCAAGAGACCTCCCCGGAAGAGAACTGGTGAACTGCTTGTGCAGGAGCTGGAACTACAGGACTGTGCATCAGGCAGGAAGCCACGTCATCCTTGAAACAGAAATTCCGGGGCATCAAAGAATCCCCGTGCCGGATCACGCCTTTCTGCGGATCGGAACACTAAATGGCATTCTGCGCCTTGTGGCCGCCCACAAAGGAGTCTCGAAAGAAGACATCCTCGACACGCTACCGTAGGGAAGCTCAGGAGAGGACAAAGGTGTCAACAGAGCTGTCAGTTCTTCCCGCTTGACGTTATGCCCGCGAATTCATCAAAAATTGTCAATGGGCAAGGATCCCCCC
>JBAWZH010000537.1:0-1256 GCA_037143135.1 bacterium | reverse complement strand
TGTAATGCCCGAAATTGAGCATCATGGTCAGACGCACCATGTCGCCGGCCACGAGTCCCAGATGGCCCGGACATTGCCACCACTCAATATGGTTTTCGCTCCATTCCTTCCCTGCGGCCTCGTGGACCTTCTTCCCTCCGCCGGCCTTCAGTATTTCTGCCAGTTTCCGGGCGGCGGTCTTCTTGATCAACGGATAGAGATCCTTGCCGTTGTCGGTAATTTCAAGCAACCACGCCTGGTGATTGATGCCGGCGATATGCCATTGCAGTTTTTCTGTAGTCTTGATGCCGAGGTTGCGCAACAACCCGGCGGCACATCCCTGCACGCTGTGACAGAGGCCCACGGAGCGGATACCGGATCCTTCGAGCAACGCCCCGGTAATCATCGCCATGGGATTGACATAATTCAGGAACCAGGCATTCGGGCACACCTCTTCCATGTCGCGGGCAAAATCAAGCACCACGGGAATGGTTCGCAGTGACCGGAAGATCCCGCCAATCCCGAGCGTGTCGGCAATGGTCTGCTCCAGGCCGTATTTCTTCGGGATCTCAAAATCAATCACCGTGGACGGCTTGTACCCGCCGACCTGGATGGCATTGACCACATAATTGGCGCCCGCAAGCGCCTTGCGCCGGTTGGCGACGCCAAGATGGCCGGTAATCGTGGCGCGCCCCTGATTGATGTTGCGGTTGATGGCTTCCATCATCATGACCGACTCCTTGAGCCGGACCGCGTCTATGTCGTACAACGCAAGGTGGGAGTCCTGCAATGCGGGTGTACAGAGGGAGTCACCCAAAATGCTCTTCGCAAAAATAGTACTCCCGGCGCCCATAAATGTGATTTTCGGCATATCCATCTCCTGTTGAATCTATAACACCCTCACTCTGCATCACCTACACACGATCCTGGAGCGGTCAGTGTCCCTTCTCCGCCATGACATCAATCTTGATCTCCACGTCGCGGCGGTCGGCAATCCGCTCGATGAGCCCATCCCGCATCCAGACGATGCGGTCGGAAATATCCAGCATCTTGTTGTCGTGGGTGGAACAGATCACGGTAACGCCCTGCTCGCGGTTCATCTCCTTCATCAAGGCGATGATTTCCTCGCCCGTGTGCAAGTCCAGGTTCGCCGTCGGTTCATCCGCGAGGATGATGGCGGGCCGGTTGGCGAACGCCCGCGCGATGGCGACACGCTGTTGCTGGCCTCCGGACAATTCCTTGGGGGTGTGCAGGATGCGATCCCCGAGCCCGACCCG
>JBAWZH010000536.1:0-1261 GCA_037143135.1 bacterium | reverse complement strand
CGGTGACCTGCGCAAGGACATTCCGAAGGCCGCCCGCACCTTCTGGACGACCTATGTCGGCACGGTGTCGATCAGCGGTGCTGGCTTGCGCGCTGACCTGGGTGACGATCATCCCGCATGGAGTGGAGACGGCACAGCGGGCATGGCGTTCTACTACGCTCCTGCAGAACAGTTGCCCGGCTTGCGCTGGATGTATGACTACCTCTGCGGCGCCAACGGCAACAAGACCTTTGACACCCAAAACGGGGGCGGCCTGTACTCAGTCATGTACTACCCCATGGATGTGCCGGCCAAAAACCCCGCCCAAGTGGCCGGTCTCGGCCTGAATTATACCGATAAATCACACGGTATCGCCATCTTCCGGAACAAGTTCCAGGATGAAAACGACATTGCATTCCTGGTCAACGGTCACTCCCGCCAACCTCAAGGTTGCCATGGTGGACCGGACGTCAACAGCATCCGCCTTCTCGGTCTGGGCAGCGCCTGGATCGTTGGCAGTGGACGAACCGGCGACGCCAACGGGCAAAGCAACCTGTTCCCGGGCGCGCCGGCCAAGAAACCGGCGGGCGGGCTCGGACACTTGACCAAGGCCGATTTTCAGGCTGATGGCGGAGGCGTTGCCATCACAACCGGTTCGTGCATGGGCACCCTCAACCACAAACGGGTATCGGCCGTGGATTACTCGGGCAAGACGGGCGCTGCGGCGGTATTCGTAACCGCTGAGACCAGCGACAACGGCGCACTCTGGAGATTGAACACGCCCGAATTCAACACCCTCACCACCCAGGGTAACCAGTTTACGCTTACGGGTCCGAACGGCTCCACGTTGGTCGGCACTGTGATTGAACCGGCGAAACCCGAATTCCGCACGGGAACGTTTGAACGGGGCGGTGGCGCCGGACACGTCGGATATCCGTTCCAAGGCAAGAAGCACATCAACAACAAGTGGCTCGAATTCAATTGCGACAAGAACGTGTTGGTGGTTTTCACACTGCAGGAACGGGGTAAACCCGCTCCGCGCGTCCAGGGAACAGGCACCGCTTCCAAGGCCAGTCTGAAGATCGGCATGACCAGCGCCGAGGTGGATGGCGACGCCATCACACTGGCAATCAAGTAGACACCGGAATCATTTGAGAAACACTGTCCAGCTAGAGGAGAAGACCGTATGACAAGTCAATACGTCGGGATCAGGATCTGTGTTGCCGCACTGCTGATGGTGTCGCCCGCGTGGGCGGGGACTCAGGTTTCAAATGTCGCATCG
>JBAWZH010000535.1:0-1268 GCA_037143135.1 bacterium | reverse complement strand
GGAACAAGGTGACAGGCTAATAGACTGTAAGGCGCGAATTTCCGAGTTATCTTTCATCGTGTTATTCAATCAGGACACCCTTGTGAACGATCCATTAACCAGTAGGCCCGCTTCAGCCACCAGCTCTCGCTTAAAATCTATCAGGATTACACCAAATCGTTATCCCACACGCAATGCTGCACTGCGGCTGGTTCTGGATACCAGCCGCTTGAGATCCACCCTGCCGGATTTTCCAGCCCCTACCCACTACGCCGGCGCGCCATGACCATAGACATCCACCCGAAGCTGACGAACCGTGCACAGTCCCCCATACTCCGCCCCCTTCATCGGACGCGCACCCGTCTCACGCTTCTCGCTGAACAGGCCACGACGCTTGCGGTACTGGTCTTCAACAAACACCCGACTCCCCAGGATCACCCCATCCGTAAAGTATCTCACACGGCACCGCAGGATCTCGTTCAACGGCAACTTCCCCCTCGCCGCCATCACCCCCTTCACCTGCTCCTCGCTATACCCAGCCCGCACCGGTAAACCGCTCTCCGTTATGCCGCGCGACTCCCCCTTGATGTACAACAACTGCCGGTATTCCCCGCTGACCGCAGTCCAGTCACTCTCCCCGCCGCCCACCACCTGCCCAAGCCCTTCTCGCGCCAGCTTCGACCCGCCCATCGCCTCTCCGTAACTGCTAAACCTATAGTCCTTCGGATCCGATACCAGCCCCGCCCTCACTGGATTGAGGTCAATATACGCCGCCACAGCCTTCAGCGCCCCCACTTCCCCATCTAGCAGCACGCTCTTATACCGCTCTTCCCACAATGTCCCCACTCGGTTATGCCGCCGGTTATACCCAATACTCACCCGCTGCTTCAGCGTTTTCACGAACTCCGCCAGGTTATACATCCGCTGCACATACGGCCGCTTCAGCCGTTCTGCGGTATCGTTCTGACCCGCCTCACGCAATGCCGCCAACCCCGACATGAATTCATGCACCTGTCCATCCGGATACAGGAACCTCATCCGCCGCTCGAGTTGCCGGTCGTCGACCTCTTGTCGTTCAGGTACATAAAGCAAAATATGGAAGTGATTACCCAATACCGCGAACGCCAGGACCTGCACGCCAGAGAATCCTTCCACCTGCCTCATGGTCTTGGTGAACCGCTCCCGCTCCTCCGCCGTATCGAAAAGGCGTTCCCGCCCCACCACTCGCGACACCACGTGGTAGTACGCCGCCATGTCCTCAATAATCCTAGCCTTACGCATAGTCACCT
>JBAWZH010000534.1:0-1270 GCA_037143135.1 bacterium | reverse complement strand
GGGCGGTCGCCTCCTAAAATGTAACGGAGGCGCACAAAGGTTCCCTCAGCACGGTTGGAAATCGTGCGTAGAGTGTAATGGCATAAGGGAGCTTGACTGCGAGACCTACAAGTCGAGCAGGAGCGAAAGCTGGTCATAGTGATCCGGCGGTTAAGAGTGGAATTGCCGTCGCTCAACGGATAAAAGGTACTCCGGGGATAACAGGCTTATCCTCCCCAAGAGTCCACATCGACGGGAGGGTTTGGCACCTCGATGTCGGCTCATCGCATCCTGGGGCTGTAGTAGGTCCCAAGGGTTGGGCTGTTCGCCCATTAAAGCGGTACGCGAGCTGGGTTCAGAACGTCGTGAGACAGTTCGGTCCCTATCTGCGGTGGGCGCTGGAGATTTGAGAGGAGTCGTCCCTAGTACGAGAGGACCGGGATGAACAGACCTCTGGTGCATCAGTTGTCGTGCCAACGGCATTGCTGGTTAGCTACGTCTGGATGGGATAACCGCTGAAAGCATCTAAGCGGGAAGCCCACCTCGAGATGAGATCTCCCATCCCCTTTGAGGGAGTAAGGACCCAGGAAGACTACCTGGTTGATAGGCGGGATGTGGAAGCGCAGCAATGCGTGGAGCAGACCCGTACTAATACTCCGAGGGCTTGAATTTACACCTACGTCGCTGTGCAGTCTTGAGGGTTCACCCTCACGTTTTCCCGGTGGTTACTGCGAGGGGGAAACACCTCTTCCCATTCCGAACAGAGTAGTTAAGCCCCTCAGCGCCGATGGTACTCCGGACTCACGTCCGCGGGAGAGTAGGTCGTCGCCGGGATTCATTGCATCGAAGGGCCGCGTTCACGCGCGGCCCTTCGTGTTTTTGTCCTTCAGTACCCAGTCGATGATGCATGGACCGGTCCCGCTGCTTGCATCGGGCTTTCTGGCTTTGGTGGCACTCAGAACCCCCGGCTGAGGTTGCACTCAGAGCCCCCGCTGGTCTTGCATTCAGAAACCCCACGTATGTTCCGTTCGGGATCCCCCGGCTGAGGTTGCATCCACGGGCTCTGGCTGAGGTTGCATTCAGAAACCCCACGTATGTTCCGTTCGGGATCCCCCGCCTGAGGTTGCATCCACGGGCTCTGGCTGAGGTTGCGCCCAGAACGCCCGCGTACGTTGCGTTCGGGATCCCCCGGCTTCAGTGGCGTCCAGTCGCTCCGGTTGAGGTGGTGCTCAGAAGCCCCAGCTGGGGTCGGGTTCAGGGCCCCCGGTAGGTTTCAATCAGGATCCCCGGG
>JBAWZH010000533.1:0-1275 GCA_037143135.1 bacterium | reverse complement strand
CAAGCAAACGCTTCTGCCAAAATTTAGATGTCGGCTTATCTTAAAGAGATGGTATGAATCCTTTTACACAGACACTTCGGGAAACGCACGACTGTGGACGTCATGGCGATACGCATCATTCAAGTTGATATGTTTCCCTGGTGACGTTAGCAGATTCTCGAATCCGGCCTCGTAGAGCATCATCTTGCAGCCCGTGATGTCTCGTCCACGATGTCCTGCGGTGTTTTTTTCCGTATCTCTCGGGTTAGCGCCAGTCTCCGCGTAAACCGTGTTCGCTCCGGCTGTGAGCCCGAGCAGATTGGGTTCATGAACCGCAATGCTTCTCGTTTCAGGGCAAGCCAAAGTTGCCAGAGCCACGACGGACGTAACCTGCGCAAGTCGAAGTTCCGAAATCTGGCCGCATGGGGAAAGAGGAGCCGACGAAACATATACACGTCGCATTGCGGCATGTTGGAAACACCCATATTCGACTCCGATGAATATCTGGTCGGCGAGTTCCTGCGGGCTATGCTCCGGCCCGATTGGTTCGCAACAGTAATACCAGTCCAGACCAGAATCCTTGATGTTTCGGATGGTCGCCTTCCGCAGTTTAGGGTTAAGCGCCGTATCGACTCCTTCCCGGAGACGGCAGACATGATAGGCGCCGTTCACCCCCGCTGCTTTCAGGTCTCGCGCCTGAGATTGGTCGAAGTCCCCGATATTGACGACAATCTGGGTTTCACGCGGATTCCGCTTGCGCACCATCTGCACGATCTGAATCAACCGCTCAAAATCGAAAGTGTGCATGGTCATCAGGAAGAGAGCATAGAGTTCTCCCGATCCCGTGAAACTGTCGGCACAGCAAAGGATGTCTGCGTCGCTCATCGCGCTCGCCTCGAATGCCGTATGGCCTTCGCCGAAACTACAGAATTTGCACTTGCCTGGGCAGGGCGAAATCTCGACACCAATCTGCCCGAGGACAATGCCCTCATTGTTAAATTGTCGTCTCGTGATCGAGTCGGCAACGGCACGAAGAAGGGAAGCTTCCAGGGATGTCTCCGGGCATTGCAGTAGAAAGACGCACTCCTCTTGAGTGGGGGCACGACCGGTCTGCGCCGCATCGAGAATGCTCAAGAGTTTCTTTTCAGCTTTCATCCGCATATCTCCTGTTCAAAACATTGTGAGTGGGAAGGCTCCGCTCCCCGTCGCTTGGCGGGTTTGCTTTTTGGCGCACAATCCCCGCAGGCCCCGTAAAGGATGATTTCGTGATCCTCGACGCGGAACTTCGGCGGGGCC
>JBAWZH010000532.1:0-1276 GCA_037143135.1 bacterium | reverse complement strand
CGGATCGCGCCCGCTCGCCCGTCTCTGTCCTTTCAGGCGGGGAACGAAACCGGCTCCTGTTGGCCCGGCTTTTTGCCCAGCCCTCCAATGTGCTGGTTCTGGACGAACCAACCAACGATCTTGATCTCGACACCCTTGAACTGCTCGAGGAGCAGTTGGAAAACTACAATGGAACCGTCCTTCTGGTGAGCCATGACCGGGCTTTTCTGAACAATGTCGTCACCAGTGTTCTGGTTTTTGAGAAGCATCCTCAGGATCTCGGCGATCAATGGCTGGGGCCGGATGAAGGCTGGTACGTGAATGAGTATGTGGGCGGCTATGACGATTGGATTGCCAAGCGCATCCTGCCACCTGAAGCGGAAGCCAGTCCTAAAACGGCGCCTGCAAGAACGGAAAAAACCGTCCGCAAGAAAATGTCCTTCAAGGATCGCCGGGAATTGGAAGAATTACCGGCCCGGATTGAGGCGCTGGAAGAGGAGCAGACCCAGTGGCATGCCTGTCTGGCGGATCCGGCATTCTTCCGGAAGCCCAAGTCTGAGGTGGCCAAGGCCACGGAACGCTCCGAGACCATCGCTGCGGAACTGGAGAAAGCCTACCACCGCTGGACCGAACTGGAAGGCATTGCCGCGGCATCGTGATGTTGTTCAAATATCGCGACGGTCAGGATCCCAGAAGTGATTGCACAATCTGGTTCACCAGTTTGCCATCGGAACGGCCTTTGACCTTGGGCATCAGGGCCTGCATAACCTTTCCGAGATCTTTTTTTCCACTGGCGCCGGTCCCGGCAATGATCTCCTTGACCAGGGCTTCGATTTCGTCGGCGCCCAGTTGCTGTGGCTGATACTTCCTGAACAGGTCGATTTCCCTCTGTTCCTTGTCAGCCAGGTCAACGCGACCCGCCGCCCGGAACTGCTCCACGGAATCCTGCCTCTGTTTAATCGCCTTGGCCACAATGGTGGCAACGGCTTCATCGGTGGGGTCTTTCCCCGCATTGACCGTGGCATCCTTGATCTGGGAATGCAACATCCGGAGCGCCGAAAGCGTCTCCGCCGCCTGTGATTTCATTGCCGTCTTGATATCCGCCAATAACGCATCCAGTAATGGTGATCCCATGCTTCAGACTCCTTTTCGGTTCGTTAGTTTACGGGCATCCGTGTCCCGGGTGAACCCGAAAAAAAGGCCGCCAACCCTTCGGCGGCGGCCTCCCGAATCATCGCGATTCAATTAACCGAGGATCGCATCCTTGGCGGCCTTGGCGACGCGGAACTTAACCACG
>JBAWZH010000531.1:0-1277 GCA_037143135.1 bacterium | reverse complement strand
TTGCGGTTGTGATCTTGGGACATTTTCCTGAAAAAGCGATTAGAGGTGAGGCACCTCTATCCCTATCTGTTCCATGACCAAGAGTTATAAGCGCAAGTGGTTTCACAAAGGCGGCATCATACGCCAACGCGAGACTTGATTTCAAGTTGAAATCAACTTCAACGATGTGCCTATTTTATCTCCAGGACGATCTCCTCGCCATTACGTCGCAGGGTCACACTCTTGGGCAAGATTTTGACAAGTTCGTACGTCCCGACCATCTCCCCTTCTTTCAAACTCATCCCGTTGATAATTGCAACAGGGTTTTCAGGGGAATAGAACGTGCCAGTCAATACGGGAGCATCAGCAGGCAGGGGCTTCCGTTCCATCTTCGGAATGGGTACTACTGTCGTGTCCGACTCAGCCGTCACGGTCTTTACAATGCCCGTATTCGCACATGGGGCAGAGATGGCCACTGCACAAGCCTGAGTGCCTGGTATTGACCAGCCCGGGAGATAAGGCAAATCCTGTATCAAGATGTCGCAGAACTCCCCGTCATGCGGCAAGACACCGTGGTCAACTTTGATCGGCAGGGTGGGGCCATCTTTAGCAGGGACACTCTTTTCGGTAACCAACACGGGTTCGATAACCTCCTGCTTTTTAGCAGCAGGCGACGCTGTTCGGACATCCAATTCGGGAGGTGGAATGACTTCCTTCGCGTCATTGGTCTTAGCGGACATTAGATCGACTCGGGATTGCTCTTGAGTCTCATGCGGTCCGATCCCGACAACTGGTTCGAGGGGAGGGATGAATCCCTCTGAATGATCGAGGCCAGCGGTTCGAGTAGGTGCAACAGCCTCTGGATGACGATGTTCGCCACAGGATCTGCCGACAAAAAAGGCCACGCCCGCAACAACGAGCCCCGTTAATATAGAACTCATCAACGGCGACGTGATCGAACGCTTAGTCTCGAGAGCATTCGCGATTGGAACTCTGGGCTTCGCCCCGAGTTTGGGTTTGCCGGACTCGACATCCTGCACGCTTGAACCCGACTCTAATTCAGCACAACGGCTCTTCAGCCAGTTCAATAACGCTTTATCAATTTCCTGCTTTGTGACCTGAGAGTTCTCCTCCTCCTGCCTCGCTCGATTATTCTCGGATAGTTGCTTGCTCGCTAAGTTGAGTTTGGACTCTAACTCACTTGAATAGGCTCTTGCCCGACTCAGTTCCTGCAACGTTCGCTCACTCGCCTGTTCAGCGCCTTTCCGGAGTTGGGCCTCCTTGGTGATCTGCGCGCG
>JBAWZH010000530.1:0-1278 GCA_037143135.1 bacterium | reverse complement strand
AGGGATTGTCCATAATTAAAGGTATCATTTTATGGTGCATTATGTTATACTGACCGTATGGACTCAACACAAATGATTAGTAGTCGCTTCGCCTTGCTCAGTCCGTTTCTGGATGAGCGCTCTCGGCGTTTAGTTGCCGCCGCTGAGGCCCAGGTACTGGGCCATGGCGGTATCACCCTTGCGGCCCAGGCAACCGGATTGTCGCGGAAGGCGATTCGTCGCGGCTTGAATGAGTTGGCGCAAGCGCCGTTGGATCGCCTCGATCCTGGTCGCGTTCGCCGCGCAGGCGCGGGACGCAAGCCTCTTGATGCGCATCAGCCCGGTGTGCGTCCAGCACTTGAAGGGCTGATCGCGTCGACCACGCGGGGCGATCCGGAGTCGCCCCTCAAGTGGACGTGTAAGAGCGTGCGCGAACTGTCACGCGAGTTACAGACGCTTGGTTTTCGTGTCTGCCCACAGAAAGTGGCTGATATACTACACGAGCTGGGATACAGCCTGCAGGCCAATTGCAAAACGCTGGAAGGGGCCATGCATCCTGATCGCGATAGACAGTTTCAGCATATTCACGCCGAAGTCTGTACGTATCAGGACGCCGGCCAGCCGGTGATTTCGGTGGACACAAAAAAGAAAGAACTGGTGGGCGAGTTCAAAAACGCCGGGGCGGAATGGTGTCGCAAAGGCGAACCGGTCGCCGTCAACGTTCACGACTTCATGGATCAGGAACTCGGACGGGTAGCGCCCTATGGGATTTACGATCTGACGCAGAACAGTGGCTGGGTCAACGTGGGAACTGATCACGACACAGCCGCGTTTGCGGTCGAGAGCATTCGCTGCTGGTGGCAACAGATGGGGCGTGCCTGCTATCCGGCAGCCACCCAGTTATTGATTACCGCCGATGGCGGGGGGAGTAACAGTTCGCGCTCACGCCTCTGGAAGTGCGAATTACAGCGCCTGGCCGATGAGACCGGTTTGTCCATTGGCGTCTGTCACTTTCCGCCGGGCACCAGTAAATGGAACAAAATCGAGCACCGACTTTTCTCTCGTATCACCCAGAACTGGCGCGGACGCCCATTGGTGAGCCATGAGGTAGTCGTCAATTTGATCGCCGCCACGCGAACCACCACAGGATTGCGGGTGGCGTGTCAATTAGATACCAATACCTATCCGACTGGGGTGAAAGTAAGCGACGCCGAATTGGCTCAAGTCAACTTGCATCGCCATATGTTCCATGGAGAATGGAACTACGTCATTAAGCCGCGCCTGCAGGACGTGTGATAC
>JBAWZH010000529.1:0-1281 GCA_037143135.1 bacterium | reverse complement strand
CGATCTTCTCCCGGCAAATACGTTTCTCTTTATCTGAACGGGCCGATGCATACCCGGCTTCGACGTGAGGCCGAAGCCCGGAAAACGACAATCGGCCGACTGATCACAACCAAGCTTAAGGAAGAATTTCCGGCACCATCCGGGTTCGACCTGCTCGGCGAGATCATCGGTACTCTCGAAGGCCCTGCGGATCTTTCCACGAATCCGGCACACCTTGAAGGCTACGGAACCCGCAAAAAGCCGTGATTTCCTGCCCTGTGATCGCGGATACCGGAGTGCTTGTTGCGATGCTCAACCGGAAAGACCAGTGGCACCGGTGGGCGGTGGATTGCTCCAAGCGTCTGCCGGCACCTTGGAGCACTTGCGAGGCGGTTCTCAGCGAGGCGTTCTACCTTCTCGCAGATGTTCCGCACGGAATGGAGATGCTCGTGAAACTCGCCGGGATCCCCGGTCTGCTGCGCTTTCCTTTCGCGTTCCCTCCCCGCTCCTCCGAAGTGCTCCGAACAATCATCAAGTATCGCGATCTGCCCGCCTCGTTCGCCGATGCCTGTATCGTCCAGATGGCCTCCGACATTCCCGGCGGATTGGTCTGGACCACGGACAGCGACTTTCAAACTTACAGGCTCCCCGGCAAGAAAGGCATCCCAACACTCCACCCATAGCCTGCTGCCCCTTTTTCCTCCTCCTCCATTTTTCCATTTCTTGACTTCTCCATTTCTCAACTGACCTCTTCCTGAAAACTGAAAACTGAAAACTGAACACCGAAAACTGTTGTTCCCATGCGTCCAACTTACAAAATGCCAGATGTCAATAGGTAAGGACCGACCCGAATGGCGCTACCTTAAGCGAACGTAGAAGCGGCATCTTGCCGCTTTCCCCAGGGAAATCCAAGCGGCAAGATGCCGCTTCTACATCCCAAACCACTCTTAAGTTAGCGCCATTCAGGACCGACCTCTTCCTCCTTCCTTAATGAAAAACATTTATGTGCGGAAAAAGTGCAATTCTGCGTTATAATGCCCCCATGAATTCGGATGCCCGTTGGAAACAACGCTTTCAAAATTTCGAGAAGGGTTTTTTGCTCTTGCGCGAGGCCCTCGAGAACGGCCCGGGCTCCCTGAACAAGCTCGAACAGGAAGGGGTGATTCAGCGGTTCGAATACACGTTTGAGCTGGCATGGAAAAGCATGAAGGACTACCTGGAGGAAAATGGGGTTGTTATCGCCCCGGTCACCCCGCGACAAGTCGTGAAAGATGCCTTCACGGCCAAACTCATTGAGGATGG
>JBAWZH010000528.1:0-1294 GCA_037143135.1 bacterium | reverse complement strand
AGGAGGCTATTCAAAACAACCTGAACAACTTCGGGCACATCTCAAGGCGTAAACGAGTAATTCCATTCTCCATGAAAGGCGCATCTCGTAATTCTCAGTTTAGCCATTTCATCATCGGAAACTCTTTTGCCGGTTTCATACTGTGACTCATCAAGTTCGGCCCTGATGGTTAACCCTTTGCTTGTTGCAGCATGACTGATCAGATTGACCACGGTTAGGTGATCGATCAGGGGGCGAGCCCTCCAGTTTTCTGTAATGTGGCAAAACATCCGATGCTCAATCTTGTTCCACTTGCTGGTGCCAGGCGGAAAATGCCGCATGTGGATGGTCAGGCCCATCTCGTCGCTTAACTTTCTGAGCACCACTTTCCAGAGCCGAACCCTAACCCCGTTGCTGCCTCCTCCATCGGCCGTGATCAATAGTTCCTTGGCGCCGGGGTAAACCTGTTTGCCCATCCGCAGCCACCAGCGGCGGATGCTTTCTCCAGCAAATTCCGCCGTATCATGCGTAATACCCACGCTCACCCAGCCTTCGTTGCGAGCCATGTCGTAAACCCCATAGGGACTTACTTTACCCAGTTCCTTGTTGGGAAAGTCATATACATCGACCTCTGTGGGACTGCCTTTCCTTTCCCATTCCTGCCCCCCATTTTTGAAGGATCCCACCAACTCCTTTTTCTTGGTGTCCACAGAGATCGCCGGCGAACTTCGGCTCAAAAAGTCTTTCACCGAGGCATTGATAAACTCAAATTGGCCATTGCGATCCGGATGGCGGCCCCCTTCCCGACTCTTACGATTGGATTGCATGCTGTAGCCCAACTCATCGAGCATTCGCCACACCGTGGCCTGCGAAACCTCATGCCCCATGCCACGCAACTCCCCTGCCAACTTGGGCGTGCTTTTGCAGGTCCAGCGCAAGGCAGACATGGGATCTCCTCGCGTTGCGGGATCCAACAGACGGTCCAAGTCCTGCAATAAACTGTCATCGATCTCGGTCTTGGACTTGCGTCCGCCACCAGGCTTGCGGATTCGACCACCCTCGAACCGATCCTCGGTCCTCGCCTCGGCTAATCCGCTGTAAAGGGTAGTGCGCGATAGACCTGCCGCCTTGGCTACAAAACTCACCCCGCCATACCCAAACATCTTCGCGTCGCCAGCGGCACAAAGACGCAAAGACCTTTCATCGAGCTGTGTCGAGAGGACTCGATATTTTGCACGCATTGCTGCCGCCGTTATGTCCATGTCCCAATTATACACCCACTGCCGAGTTGTTCTAGTTATTTTGCATAGCCTCC
>JBAWZH010000527.1:0-1298 GCA_037143135.1 bacterium | reverse complement strand
AAAAGCGGTTTTACCACGAAGAAACGAAGTTCACGAAGGGAAGATTTTTGTGGCCTTGGGGTTGCGCGCATGGTTCCCCCAACAAGCCGTTCACCCGCCGGTCGTGAGACGGAAAGCGGTCGTCCGCAAATCCTGTGCAGCAGTGGGCGCGGACAACGCATCGAGCCGCCTGCGGCGGGATGTTCATCCCATGGATTTAACCACTCATATGCACTCATCTGAAAAGCCCAACAGAGCTTTTCGCCAGTATTGACAGAGGGTGAAAGGAATCCGGGGCGGACGGCGGCGGAACGGCGCTGTCCGGGTTGCATGCGTTTGCGGTCCCTGCAAGCTCGCTTGCGAGGCTCGCACCCGCGTGCAACCGAGGGATGGCCTGCCATCCCGCCCCTGCCTTCCTTTATGAAGAGAGGCAAAGATCGCCCTGCGATTTTCCTCCTCTCCTGTCCAAATCACGTAAGAACGCGGGACGCAGGGAGGGAGAATCGATAGATGAAAGGAGGCAGCCCGTCCTCGGGCTGCTCAGCAAGGCGGCCGAGGGCGACCGCCCTCCATTCATTGCGCTTACGCGCGGATCAGGGCCCTGCCGGGGCCATTGCCCCCGGCACCCGTTTCCCCTATTAGTGGTTCAAACAATTCGACCCGCCAACCCGCCGCAGGCGGCATGACCATTATCCTAAATACCGAAATGGAATCTCGCGCGGCGCAGGGACGCAGAGGAGAAGAAGTTACGAAAAATAGGTCCACATCTTCCGGGTGATTGGTGATCTTCCTCCAACTCTCTGCGGCTCAGCGTCTCCGCGCGAGTCTCTTTTCCTGTTCATGCACCAAAGTGCCGCACCCAGGCATCCCTGGCGAAGGGATCCCCTTCCTCCATGAATTGCTTCAAGTGGACGCGACCCATTTCGCGCACGGTCGCGTCGGGATTCTCCAACGCGGCTTCCAGCAGGACTTGATCCATGTATTCGGTGAGAATTTCTTTTGCGCGGCTCGGGTTGCAGACCTTCAATTCAGGAGCGAGCCTCTTTTGCAACTGATTTTCGAGAAACTGGATGTCCAACTCGTCTTGGAGCCTCCCCGTGCCGCTCTTCGTCAAAATGAGATGGCTTGCTGACATGAGGCGCAACCCACCTGAAAAAGGTTCGGATGCCTCCCAGGCCTCGTCGAAAGAGAGATGCTCGAGTTCGTTGGGATTCCGAAAAATGTCCAGCGGCACCTCAAACCCAAGAATACGGAGAACGCGCTCCGCTTCGATGAGTTTTTCCACTTCGTGATCTGCGATTTTCCGTGGTGGGAAAAGA
>JBAWZH010000526.1:0-1299 GCA_037143135.1 bacterium | reverse complement strand
AAGGGTTCCTGGGGAAGGCTAATCCTCCCAGGGTGAGTCGGGAGCTAAGGCGAGGCCGCGAGGCGTAGTCGATGCACAACTGGTTGATATTCCAGTACCGCCGTATTCGCGTAAAGCCCAATATTGGCGACTTGGGGGCTGTCTTCGGACGATCCCAACGAGCTGGTTGCGGGTAACTGAAGGGGGACGCAGGAAGGTAGGTGAACCGGAGCGATGGTAGTCTCCGGGTAAGCGTGTAGGAGGATCCCGATGAGAGTTGGGGTCATAACTCTGAGGCGTGATGCCGATCCGATTCAGGAGAAGTCACTGATCCTATGCTGCCAAGAAAATCCCAGCAGTGAGTTAATACGGCGCCCGTACCCCAAACCGACACAGGTAGGCAGGTAGAGAATACTAAGGCGAGCGGGAGAACTATGGTTAAGGAACTCGGCAAATTGCATCCGTAACTTCGGGAGAAGGATGACCCTATTAGGGTGACGATCTTTACGATCCGAGCTCGAGGGGGTGGCACAGACCAGGGGGTAGCGACTGTTTACCAAAATCACAGCAGCGTGCCAAGCCGTAAGGCGATGTATACGCTGTGACTCCTGCCCAATGCTGGAAGGTCACGGGGAACGGTTAGTCGAAAGGCGAAGCTGTGAACCTAAGCCCCAGTGAATGGCGGCCGTAACTATAACGGTCCTAAGGTAGCGAAATTCCTTGTCGGGTAAGTTCCGACCTGCACGAATGGAGTAACGACTTCCCCACTGTCTCAACCATAGACCCGGCGAAATTGAAGTACGAGTAAAGATGCTCGTTAGTTGCGGAAGGACGAAAAGACCCCATGGACCTTCACTATAACTTGGTGTTGAGTTTTGATCTGCGTTGTGTAGGATAGGTGGGAGACTTGGAAGCAGTGGCGCCAGCCATTGTGGAGTCATCGTTGAAATACCACCCTACGTATATTGGGACTCTAACTTAGGTCCATTATCTGGATCAGGGACAGCGCCAGGCGGGTAGTTTGACTGGGGCGGTCGCCTCCTAAAATGTAACGGAGGCGCCCAAAGGTTCCCTCAGACTGGTTGGCAATCAGTCGTCGAGTGCAATGACAAAAGGGAGCTTGACTGCGAGACTGACAGGTCGAGCAGGTGCGAAAGCAGGGCATAGTGACCCGGCCATGGCGTGTGGAAGCGTGGTCGCTCAACGGATAAAAGGTACCCTGGGGATAACAGGCTAATCTCTCCCAAGAGTCCATATCGACGGAGAGGTTTGGCACCTCGATGTCGGCTCATCGCATCCTGGGGCTGAAGCAGGTCCCAA
>JBAWZH010000525.1:0-1302 GCA_037143135.1 bacterium | reverse complement strand
CGGTAACGGCGGCCGATGGCGCCGGTCTGATCATAGAAGCAGGCCCAGTTCCGGCGGAGGGCGGTGAAGAGGTCGCGGGATTTGTCCACCAGTTCCGGCTTGTTCTTCAACAAGGGGAACACGGCGACCTTCACGGGAGCCACGCGCGGGGCGAAGCGCATCACGGTACGGGCCTCAAAGCCCTCCGGCGGCTGCTTGCCAGGTTCGGCGGGGATGGCGGGCCCGTCCTTAGGAATCCACTCCTCGCAGTAGGCGTTGCAGAGCAGGGCCAGGGCGATGCGATCCACGCCTGCGGACGGCTCCACGACGTGCGGGATGAACTTCTCGTTGGTTTCCTGGTTGAAGTACTCCATGGATTTTCCGGAGAACTCCTGGTGACGGCTCAGATCGAAGTTGCCGCGCGCGGCAATACCCTCGAGTTCCTGGACGCCGAACGGGAACGCATACATGATATCCACACAGGCGCTGGCGTAATGGGCCAGTTCCTTCTTGTCGTAGACATACTGGGTGATGCTCTCCTTGGGGAGGCCGATGGACTGGTACCACTTCACGCGTTCCGCGACCCAGTAGTCGTGCCATTCCTGGTCGGTGCCGGGTTTGATGAAGAATTCCAGTTCCATCTGCTCGAATTCACGCGAACGGAAGGTGTAATTGCGGGGATTGATCTCGTTGCGGAATGCCTTGCCGATCTGGGCAATACCGAACGGGACTTTCTGGCGCGAGGTCGCGAGGACGTTGCCGAACTGGGCGAAAATGCCCTGGGCCGTCTCGGGTCGCAGATAGGCGACCGACGACTCATCCTGCAGGGGGCCGACGAAGGTCTTGAACATCAGGTTGAAGGCCCGGGGTTCGGTGAATTCCTTCGAGCCGCAGGCGGGGCACTTCGTTCCCTCCGGAACCTTGAACTTCTCCTCCACCTTGGCGCTGTCATTGGGTTTCAGGCCCAGTTCGTCGAACAGTTGGTCGGCGCGGTAGCGTTTTTTGCAACCCCGGCAGTCGATCATCGGGTCGGTAAAGCCGCCGACATGACCGGAGGCCTCCCAGATGCGGGGGTGCATGATGATGGAGCAGTCCAGTCCGACGACATCCTCGCGATGGCTGACCATGTCCTTCCACCAGGCGTCGCGGATATTGCGCTTCAGTTCGCAGCCGAGAGGCCCGTAATCCCAAAAGCCATTGATGCCGCCATAAATTTCAGAACTCTGGAAGATAAAACCCCGTCGCTTGCATAGCGAGGCGAGGTTTTCCATGGATAAGATAGATTGTGCCGTACTCATGGGCAACATCCTGTAGGAGGGGGGG
>JBAWZH010000524.1:0-1306 GCA_037143135.1 bacterium | reverse complement strand
AACTCACCGCAGCCCTGCTCGTGATCGCCTCCTGTCTGGCGTCGGGCGCAACCTACACCTACAATGCCACGGCAAACGGGACGTGGAGCACCGGATCCAACTGGGCGGGCGGCAGCGCACCCCTTTCCAGTAACACGACGACGCTCACCTTCGGTGGCGCCACGCTCGCGGCCTCGGCGAACATCACGGCGACCAACGATATCGCGGCTCCGCCATTCCAACTGAACAGCCTCAACGTCACCTACGCCGGGGGATCGAACGCGACGGCGACCGTGAACCTGGCCGGAAACCAGTTGGATTTCCGCAGCAACGGTGCCACCACTCCGACGATAGTTATTAACACATCGAATACCTTCGGCACCATCAAGCCCACGACGACGATCGGTAATAACATCCTCTTGACGAACAACACGACGCTGAATGCGACAACCATCGCGAATTTCACAGGGGTCATTTCGGGCGCAGGGAGCCTGACGATCACTCCCAGTGGCGGAACCACAGGCAACGCTCCCCTCACGATTTCCGGCCTCAATACCTATACCGGCAACACGACGATCACCAGCGTCGGTGGAGCTTACCAGTCTGCTATTAACATCAACAGCCTCGCGGATGCGGGTGTCGCCAGTTCGCTCGGTGCCGGAGACGCCATCAACGTCACCAATATTTCATACATCAAATATATCGGGAGCGGAACCGCATCGACCAACCGGACGATCAACATCACCGGCTCATATTCATACCTGACCCTTTTGGCAAACACCGGCACGAGCTTTACCCTGAATGGCACTGTGAATGTTCCAGTGAACGGTTCTTTAGATGTTCGTGCAAACACTACCATCAACGGCGTGGTAGCAGGCCTCGGCTCTGTAGGGTTCTCCGCCACAGGGGGAAACCTGACGCTCACAGCCAGCAACACCTTCTCGGGAGGCGTAAAAGTGAATGAAGGCAACTTGTATATCAGCTCGATTGCCGATAAGGGAATCAATTCCAACGTCGGGAGTGATGGCATCGTAAATCTGGGCGCCACCACGACAACCGGAAGGCTCGTCTATACGGGAACGGGAAATACGACGAACCGCACAGTCAATCTGGCCGGCGCCACAGGCGGTGCGGTGCTCGACCAGTCCGGCAACGGCACGCTGACCTTCACCAGCAACTTCACGGCGACAGGCGTCGGCGCAAAAACCCTCACGCTCCAAGGCTCCAAGGCTGGAACGGGAGTTATCCAAGGCGTGATTAAAGACTCTTCTTCCGGTGCCACCTCCCTGACCAAAAACGGCACCGGCACATGGACGCTGAGCGGCAC
>JBAWZH010000523.1:0-1307 GCA_037143135.1 bacterium | reverse complement strand
TAAAAGACTTTATGAGCGCTGGGGTCTTTGCTATAAGAATGTTCCAGGTTGAGTTCGCTGTTCTTCTGGACATTAAAGCCTTCGTTCTCGATCTTCCAGCGCAGGCGTCCACCATGATTAGCGAGGAGGGGCACATTGTAGGAAGTGAGCGTGAAATTCGTCAGCCACTTGTAATGAGTGGTCTTGATCTGTCCATGGGAATTCGGTTCGCTTTCCAGACAATCAATCACCTTGAGGGAATGCTGGTAGTCTTTGGTATCGGTATAGGCCAGGGTTTCAGCCCAGTGGTAGTCTTGAATGATTTGTCCTTGTTTGCCCAGGCGCAGTTGTTTGTGACATTCGGGGGAATGAGGCCAAACGGCAGCAAAACTGCGATTGACGTTCGGCAAATCGTCATCACGCAGTACGATCAGGTATTTCCAGTCATGATCTTCACAAAGTCTAAAGGTAGGCCCACCCGCATACAGCCCATCGAGTAGTAAACAGATCGGCAAGCGCGGGAAACGCGCCTTAAGACGCCTGGACAAGCGGTAGAAAGCTTTCAACTCACAGTCTTGTTTGTCGGCGCTCAGATCGGTGTTTTCGATAAACTCGGTCATCATGGAAAACGCGAACCCGTTGTCAGTGACCAGTTTCGCTTCCAGGATCGGATGATAATAGATCGTTTCTCCGTTGGTCATCTTCTTCTTCAGACACTGCGGGCAGTGCTGTGTCTGAAAAGTAACAATGCCCGTCCCGTCGATCACGACCCGATAGTACATACCCAGGAGACGCTGGGTGTGTAACACTTTTTTGCGGATCAATCTCTCCACACAACGACAGAGCATCTCCTGCACTTCATTCACTTTCAAACGCTGGTAACAATAGTTGAGTGTGTCACCGTGCGGGAACGTCTCCACTTCAAACAAAGACTCAAACTTGGCTTGTGCAGGCGAATTCTCTCGCAACTTCGCCTGCACCCCTCGTCGGGACCCCAGGCGACAGACAAACAGAAACGTACCAGTGAATAGCAGACTATTGAGGGGATAGGTGATCATCTTCGGTTTGCGGGGATCCTGGATCCCTTCAAACAACTCGCTCCAACTTCCAAAATAATGTTTGACGGTGCAGAAAAATGCATTCATCAAAGCTCGTTGTTGGGCTGAGTGGTCGGGCGCAGGGGCATGGGGTTTCATCGGCAGGCTGCCTCCTTCTGGTTGATCTGTCCCCCGATCATATCCCTCATTGAGTGCTTTGGTTCAGAAACAGCGCGAAAAAAGTTTTATGACCTGTGTGGTCCGTTATCACTTTCAAGAGAAAATATCACT
>JBAWZH010000522.1:0-1309 GCA_037143135.1 bacterium | reverse complement strand
TGTTGCGAGGTGAGGAATAAACGAAAGTCATATTTGATGGTATGGCGAGGGGCGGCGACGGTCACAACGAGAGTACTATGACATGATCCTTTGCCCCAATACCCGTTTGCCGCCCTGTTGCGCTATTGGGAAGCGTGGCGACTGGGATTCCCGAAGCGGAGCGCCCCTGCCCCCGAAAAGTTTGCCTTGCGACAATATCGCGGAGAAATCCGCAACGCCTGGTATAGGAAAATCGCCGACGTGGCGCCGATGCACAGTATGTGGCGCTCTCCTCTGAGCGGCAGGCCTCACGTGTGTCTGATATAGTCTGTCTCGAATGTCCCGCGGTGGCCAGGCGGCTTGGCAACCATGCGGAATCGACGAAATATTCTTTTCTTGATCCAGATCAAGGACGGGACACCGGGAATGACCTATTCTGGAGCCGAAAGAGTGAAGAAAGGAGAACCTTGTGAAACGGAAAATTATCAAGATTGATGAGGGATCGTGTACGGGGTGCGGGCTGTGTATTCCAAACTGCCCTGAGGGCGCGATCCAGTTGATCGACGGCAAGGCCCGGTTGATCAGCGACCTGTTCTGTGACGGACTGGGTGCCTGCCTGGGGCATTGTCCCGAGGGGGCCATAACCATTGAGGAACGGGAGGCGGAAGCCTACGATGAGACCAAGGTCATGGCGAATATCATCAAGGCTGGTCCCAATACGATCAAGGCGCATCTGGAGCATCTTCGCGACCATGGTCAGAAGGAATTCCTGGCTCAGGCTGTCCAAGTCCTGAAGGTTAAAAGTATTCCCAATCCCCTGGAGACGATTCCCGCAAAACCGGCGCCCGGCCCGCACGGGCATGGGGGCGGTTGCCCGGGATCCCGGGCCATGAGTTTTGAGAAACCGGCGGGCGATGCTGGCAGCGAGAAGGGAACGCGGCCCTCCCAGTTGACACATTGGCCGGTGCAACTGCATCTGATATCGCCACAGGCGCCGCATTTTCAGGGGGCTGACCTTTTGTTGGCGGCGGATTGCACGGCCTTCTCCCTCGGGGATTTCCACAAGGAGTACCTGAAGGGGAAGACGCTGGCGATCGCCTGTCCGAAACTTGACGATGGACAGGAGTCCTATGTGGAGAAGATCCGCGCACTGATAGACGAGGCCAAGATCAATACGCTGACCGTTATGATTATGCAGGTGCCCTGTTGCTCTGGCTTGCTTCGTCTAGCCAAGGAGGCGGTCAGTCAGGCGACCCGGAAGGTTCCCGTTAAATGCATTGTGGTGGGATTACAGGGAACGATCCTGAAAGAGGAATGGGTGTAGTCGGGA
>JBAWZH010000521.1:0-1310 GCA_037143135.1 bacterium | reverse complement strand
GCCTTGAGAATCAGGGGCAGTCCCCGTTTCGAGAATTGCGACCAGAAGAACTCAACCCCGGCGATGGCATGCTCGTAGAGTGTCGCGTCGGGCTTCGTCGACTTGCCGGAAATGCAAGTCTTGGGATCCACCCACGGGGCCTTTTCGGTGAGGATGGAGTAGTCGCCTGTTTCGCGCACATAGTGCGAGAGGATGAACAGTGGATTGAGCGGATCATCCGAATGAAACGTCCGAGTGCCCTGCATCGACACGAAGTTTCCTCCGTGGGCGTAGTCCCCTTCGTCAAACTGCCAGATCATGATGCGTTTGACGATGTGCTCGCGAACCCACGCGGGATCCTGGGAGAGACGGCTGACGGCGTCCTGGCAGGCGTCGCGGACGCCGAAATTGTAAATGCCGAAATAACAGTAACCCGTGTTGCGGTTCCACCAGGAAAGATTCGCGCCCTGGTACTTGAACCAGTAGTTCACCATGTTGTTCAGGTCTTCGTCGGGCGTCCGGATGGTCGGGGCCGAAACGACCTTCTTCCAGTACGCCTGATTGTTCGCAAACGCGGCGTGCGCCTTGGCGGGAGTGCCATACTTGCGAACCAGCGCATCCGCGTTTTTCGCCTCGCGGGGAATGGCGCCGAGAACAACCACGTATTCCGCCGATTCGCCCGGCTTCAATGTGAACTTGTGCTGCAAAGCCAGGCATGAATCACGGCCCAGCGCGGTCTCGCTCCTGAGTTTACCCGTATCCATCGCCTGCGGGTTGGCCAGGTCGCGATACGAACCGATGAACTCGTAGCGATCGCCCTCGAACCCGGCAACCTTGGCGGAACTGGCCATGAAGGCGGCGTGATCGAAGGACAGATTGTTCGCGTCGGAGTCGCCGGGTTGCCATCCGCCCACATATTTGACCCACTGCATGGTCCGGTCATAAAGAACGCCTTTCTTGTATTCCTGCCGGTTGAAGAGGGTGTAGAACTCACGCCAACTCGTATCCTCGTACCAGTTCCCGAGGGCCAGTTCTACATAGTTGGTGGCCGACACCGTGCGGGTGGCGCGGGTGGTGTTCGTGATCTTCACAACCCAGAGCATGCAGGGATCCCCGACATCACTTCCGCCGGACATCTTCGCATCCGGCATGGGCGTAAAATAAAGCAGGTCGGTGGCAATCCCGTTCTGCCTCGCCTCAATCCGGTTATAGCCCATCCCGACATGGCACTCCCAATGGTCGAGTTTACGGGTGGGAGGATACCCGTTCGCCGTCCACCAGTCGCCGGTCTTCTCGTCACGGATATAGACAAACTTGCCGACCGTGTCGCG
>JBAWZH010000520.1:0-1314 GCA_037143135.1 bacterium | reverse complement strand
CTAGCAGCCTGTCGGATTTACAAACGATCCGTCTCTCGTCCATATGCGGACGCAGGTCGAGCTGTGCCACCGACGGGTTGTGGTTGACGGCATGATGGAGGCGCGAATATTCAAACGGTCGTTTGCCTTCGACCTAACAGGAGCATGTTGCTGCCGTTGATAGCAAGATCGGGATTGTGGCCGACCTGGTGCCCTGAAACGGACTCCATGGTGCCCCCACAACTTGTTGTTAGAGGCTTTCCTGAGGTTGAAGAGTCGCTTGAGGTTGTAACTGGTGGTTACCAGGGTCCATTCAAGGCTGACCTTTTCCAGGCCGCGCAGCATGAAGCGCCGGAAACCTATAGCTTCCTTGATGATGCCAAATACCGGTTCCACTGTTTCCTTGCGCAAACCGTAGAGTTTCTTGCCTTCGGCTGAATCTAACCGCCAATCCATAACTTCGGCCACGGACGCACCTTCCGATGGTTGGGGCGCATCGGCATGCGCTTCGAGTTGGGCTACGGTGCGCCCGTGCCCATGGCGTTTCATAGCGGCGAATACGGTGGTGTTAGTTGCATCGCCTTCAACTGATAGAACCGCGGCTTCGCTATAATATCCGCTGTCGACCAGGACGTTTTCCACATGACTGATGACAGGACTGACATCCGCCAGCGTGGGCACCAGTTGCTGTTTGTCATTGGCATCGTTGCAAACGTGCTGGCCCACGACAAGCATCGTGGCGACATCCACGGCAGCCTGGGCGTTATAGCATTGCTCGAAGCCGCCGCCGGCTTTCATGATCCGGCTTTCGGGGTCAGTGAAGTTATATTGATCCTTGTCCCGCGGCCCCTCCTTCGGCGCTTCCGGGGCTTTGCCCCTGGCCTTTTGCCCGGTGCTTTCTTCCTTGGCTTGGCGGGCGGCGAGCTTTTCCTCGTATGCCGCTCGTTCTTCCCTCAGCCGTTCCCTGGCACGCTCTTCCATGGCATGTTTGGCCTCGCCAAGTTTGGCAATACGGTCTTCGCGGCGCTTGATTTCCTCAGGAACGGTCAGCCCGTCTTGCAGCGGGGCACTGTCGGCGTCCTCGGCTTTGGCCAGGAGTTGGGTGATTTGTTCATTGGCCAGTTGCATCTGCTCGACGGCGTGTCCGTAGCTCACCGCGCTGTGTTTGCTGGCATTGGCCAGAATCTTGGTGCCATCGATAGCCACGGTGATGTCGCCGACTTGCAACACGTGAGTTCGGGCGGCAAGTTCAAGCACCTGATGGAACGCGTCGGACAGAAGCTCTTTGTTCTCGCGCCGGAACTTGCAGATGGAGTCGTGGTCCGGGTGGGTGTC
>JBAWZH010000519.1:0-1315 GCA_037143135.1 bacterium | reverse complement strand
CCGGCGCCATGCCGTTCGTCGCGTGGTTCCCACCGAATCGCCAGAGCCTGTTCAAGCGCCTCGCGATGCTCGCCATTTAATCGAACCATAAACTCCAGATAGGCGACGGCTTCAGGGAAAAAATCGCGGGAGGAAAGGGGTTTCGCCCTTCGTCCGCCATCGGCGGTTAATCGGGGCTGGGAGGCCAGTATCTCGGCCGTGCGAAACCGCACAGTCTTCGGAACCTGAACGCGTTCGGTGAGTCCGCCGAAATGCTCCATGGTCACCGAATGCAGGGCCAGTCCCCTGTGCTGCCCCTGATTGGCCAACTCCCCGGCCTGCGACTCGTGCATCCCGCCAAACATCATCGCAAACAGCAGGGCTGGCGACACCTCGCGGCCCGCCTGCCGCCATTCGTCAATCTGACGTAACGCGTCACTGATTCGCTGGCATTCCGTGGTTTCCGGGGAGGGGCCAAGCCAAGTGTTAACATCGGGGAAAAGCATGCCATAAAGCCCGAATTCCCGGAGCAGTTCATAGGCACGCCGGGCGGCCTTGCAGAAGAACAGTTTCTGAACTTCCTCGTAGAGCCGTGACCGGTTGGCCAGGGCCAGTTTTTCGTGGTGCTCAAGGATCGCCGCAGCCGTGGCCGGCTCAAACTCAAAACCCAGCATCGCGGCGAACCTCACCGCACGCACCATCCGGACAGGATCCTCCACGCACCGCACCCCGGGATCGCCGATGAACCGGATCACTCGTTTTCTCAGATCCTCCAAACCGCCCGCGTAATCGATGAGAGAAAAATCACGAATATTGTAAAAAAGAGCGTTAATCGTGAAGTCACGGCGCAGGGCATCCTCCTGGGGCGTCCCAAACAGATTGTCCCGAACGATCAGTCCGTCATCCCGCCGAACATGATGCAAGGATTCCGGAGAGGGGGGGCGGTCAGGCGAGTCAGACATGTCAGACGTGTCTGACATGTCCGACGATTCCGACGCATCGGCGGCATCCGGCGACAGATTGGAACGGAACGTGGCCACCTCAATGATCTTATCCCTGCCAAAAAATACATGCGCAAGACGGAATCGGCGTCCGATCAACCGGGAATTACGGAACACCCGCCTGACCTCATTGGGGGTGGCATCGGTCACGATATCAAAATCCTTGGGCTGGCGGCCCAGAAGAAGGTCGCGGACACCCCCACCGGCGATATAGGCCACATAGCCGGCATCCTTAAGACCATACAGCACCTTCAGTGCCTCGGGGCTGATATTCTCGCGACTCAGGCCATGCTCAGATCGTTGGACAATAACGGGTTCCACTCTGGTTCCTCAAA
>JBAWZH010000518.1:0-1315 GCA_037143135.1 bacterium | reverse complement strand
GGTTCATCCGTCTCAAGAATGCGCGGGGGGTTGAAAAAAGCGGACATACTGATTCTCATTGGAGTTACATTCAACCAATTCCAGGAGAGAAATCAGCATGTCCACGAGTTTACTATACCATGCCTTCGGGGTTCGAGGCTACAGGTACGTGAAGACCGAATATGTGGGGGGTAAGATAATTTTGTCTATCGAGCAACCGCGGGAATCGTACTGTTGTTCGGCCTGTGGATCAGGAAACGTGATTGGGCGTGGGCAAACCCCCCGTCGTTTCCGCACAGTTCCCATTGGCATCAAACCAGTATACCTGGCTCTGGCGGTCCCCCGCGTGGAGTGTCGTGACTGCGAGGTTGTCCGGCAGGTGAAGATAGCTTTTGCCGATCCTCGTGTCACGTACACTAAAGCCTTTGAGCGTTATGCCTTGGAACTTTCGCAGTGCATGACAATCCAGGACGTAGCGGACCATTTGCGTATCAGTTGGGACGTGATCAAGGAGATCCAGAAGGCCGACCTGAAACGGCGGTTCGACAGGCCAAAATTGAAGCACATTCGGCGGATCGCGATCGACGAGATTTCCGTAGCCAAGGGGCACGTCTACCTGACGATCGTCATGGACTTGGAAAGTGGAGTGGTGGTACATGTCGGCCAGGGAAAAGGCGGGGATGCCCTGAAGGACTTCTGGATCCGACTCCGCCGCTCGGGGGCCAAGATCGAGGCCGTGGCCACGGACATGTCGCCCGCCTACATCGACGCTGTTACGACCTATCTGCCTGGTGCCCAGTTGGTGTTTGATCGCTTTCATGTGATCAAGCTCTATAACGACAAGCTCTCGGAACTTCGGCGAGCCATGTATCGTGAACTCACAGACACGATGCACAAAGACGTGCTCAAAGGGGTGCGTTGGCTGTTGCTCAAGAGACAGGAGAACCTCGACCCTGCCCGCAAGGAACCGCAGCGTCTCGAAGAAGCTCTACGGTTGAATGCGCCGTTGGCCACGGCCTACTACCTCAAGGCAGAACTCAATGAGATCTGGGAACAAGACGACGAGGAGACGGCTCAAGCTTTACTCATGGACTGGATCACCTACGCCGAATCATCAGGCATCCGGATGCTGCAGAAATTCGCCAAGACGCTTCGCCTGCACGCTATGGGAATCCTTGCCTACTACGATCACCCCATCTCCACAGGACCGCTGGAGGGCACCAATAACAAGATCAAAACCATGAAACGCCAAGCCTATGGATTTCGAGACCAAGAATTCTTGCGACTCAAAATCCTCGGCATCCATCAAACCAAGTACGCTTTAGTCGGATGAACC
>JBAWZH010000517.1:0-1315 GCA_037143135.1 bacterium | reverse complement strand
CACTCGTTCCCAATTAAAATCCCAATCCCAGAGCCGAAAAGTCGGGGTCCGCTTCGGAGTTTTGTAAGTCGGTCTTCGAAAAAAGCTCCCGCAAGCCAATCTTCTCGAATGCCGAGGTACTCAAAATTTGTAAAATATCGTACATGCTCTGTTCAATACGACACTGTTTCTTGAGAATAGCCACTGCGAGATAGATGCAGACCGCCACCCAAATTTGGGTCCGCACCGCGTTCTCCGATTCTCCCCAGAAGACTTTGATTTTGAGATGGCCCTTGATCCACTTGAAGAAGAGTTCGATCTGCCACCGTTGCTTGTAGAGATCGGCGATCTGCTGCGCGGTGAGGATGAAGTTGTTCGTGAGAAACACGTAGGTGTTCTTCGTTTCCTCATCATAGAACTTTACGCGTCGCAGGAGATCGGGGTAATCCTTCTGTGCTTTGATGCCCATCAGCCGGATCGTCTGATCACAGCGAAGTCCCTTCGATCGATCGACGGGACGAGAGTAGAGACGCTTCCATTGCATGTTACGTTTCATACGCGTGATGAAGAACGCACCCTTCCCATGGATGTCATGAAGTCTCTGAAAGTCGATGTACCCACGATCCATGATGTAACAAGCGCCGGGTTCAATCGGAAGGACATCGAGGGCATTCACGTCATGCACCGTTCCGTCCGTAATGTGGATAAACGTCGGCAGATTGCCCCGCAGATCCAAGAGGACATGCGCTTTCACCGCCCCCTTGTGCTCCCGGAAATGCGCCCAAGTGAAGACCGCGAGACACAGATCGATGGTCGTGGAATCGAATGCGTAGAACGTTCCATCGAGACCTTCCAGAAAGGAGGGATCGTTTTGATAGAGCGGACGAACGCGCTTGATGAGTGTCTGTGCGAACGCTTCGTAGATCCTCCAGTCTCGTTGCTCGTTGGCGTAATACAGAGTGGAGAGCTTGATGGTTCCCGCGAACCCGAGATGATGCAGCTTCTTCGGATGTGCATTGATACAGAGCACGATGCTGCGGGCACTGTCACGGAATGTCAGTTGCCCGAAGGAGAGACAAAGAAATTGCTGCCAGCACGGAAAAGATTTTACGAAACGATTTCCTTTGTACACCTCGACGCATTTTTCAAAATCATACCGCGAAAGAGCGCCGGTGATTTGGCGGAATACGTAGGAACCGTCATGCATGACAAAAGTTGGGAAGTATTGCCAGATCTTGCGCTTCCCAATTGAAATGTCCGAAAAAAATTCCGGCTACTTTTCCTCTCAATCAAGCCAAAGTATTCAGATTTTTATGAGTTTCTTTGGGAACGAGTG
>JBAWZH010000516.1:0-1320 GCA_037143135.1 bacterium | reverse complement strand
GAATTTTTTAACAAGTTCCGCATTCTTCGAAAGCACTTTTTGATACATCTGGAACAGCGGCAGCATCATTTCAAAATCACCTGCCGCTAGCATCGGCCAGTAAATCAGGCGGGTGTTTTGAAAGGTGTATTCCCCCCAAACTCGATAATCAGCATTCACGCCGACTTGTTCCACTCCATTCTTATCTTTCCCAATCTTGTAGGTCGGGTGGTCCACGGTAAATATCGATCCATTGAACTTGATCGGATAGGCCCCACGTCCGGCGCAGGCATAAAGGAAGCGCTGGCAGATATAGCCTTGAGTGATCTTTGCGGCCTCTGGAGGACCGGAAAGAAAAATCCAGCTCCTGTTCCAAAATCCAGCCCACCATTTTTTATGCTCTTCCAGTGCGATGGCAGATGGGGCCGCCGATTCAATCTGGACCTGTTTATCCAACTGATTGGCCCATGGGTTATTTTGCGAATCCACCGCTGTCAGAACATGGATGGAGAGGTCGGATTTTAAGGAGGGGGCAGCAGATTCGAGAGTGCGCGAATCCTTCCTTTTTAGATTTTCGCCAAGTATGGCGGCACCAAATGTCAGATTGTCTGTGAGTGGATTTCCTGTTCGACCGTTGCTGTGGTACCACTGCAGGCGGTTTCCGGGATGATCAACCACGGTGTCTGCAGAGATAACAGAGGCTTCTGTTCGCCAGGGATCCAGTGTTACCCGAAGAGACGTATCGCGGGAGCTTGTTGCATTAACATGGACGACCGGGTGATTGGCATCCACCCAGATCAAAATTTTTGTCTCGTTGATCTCGATATGAATTTCACCCGTGCGGAAGCGGAGGACTTGTTTGATGTGAAAATCCGGCGTCAATTTTTCTCCATTGGGCAATAGTGACAGGCGAACCCGCCCAACTTTCGGGTGATGAGACTTTGACCCGAGCTTTTCGCTCCAGGTATCGGTTTTACTGACATAAAAAACAATGTCGCCATTGGCCTCAGTCCAGACGTTGAGCCCGATGTCGCCGTTGCCCAAAGGCATCGAATCCTCGGAGGTTTTACCTGGGGTTGACCACACCACGTCGCAGGCGTCGAGGGAGCGGGCGGAAATGCCTTCCGATGCCGACTGCGCCGAGAGGGTGGCGGCGAGCAGAAGGATAGAGGAGCATATTGAGAGCATTCGCGTGAGTCTGTTAATCATAGTTTTCGTTGGTTATTTTATCTGGTTGGCAGGCTGCGAGTTTTTGTTAGCGCGGGGTTTCGACCTCGAATATTTGGCGGACTTCGTCCGGCGACAGCGCCTTGTTGTAAAGGCGCAGGAAGCGGACGAGGC
>JBAWZH010000515.1:0-1325 GCA_037143135.1 bacterium | reverse complement strand
TATGGATGACATGCTACGCTCGAAGCATGAATATTGAACACATTTTGGCCGTTTTCAATCGCCATGAGGTTCGATATTTGCTCATTGGGGGAGTAAACTTCCTGCTTCGCCACAAACCCGTGCTCACTTTCGATGTTGATTTCTGGATTGAAGACAGTGATGCGAACCGGCAAAGGTGCGAATTGGCTCTGATCGAACTGTGCGCTGAATGGGGACGAACCGAGAAGGATTGGGGGCCGGTGAATGCCAGGCCTGCGGGGTGGTTGGCACAGCAATCTGTGTTTTGTCTGACCAGTCCACATGGCGCAATTGATGTTTTTCGCCAGGTGCAGGGATTGACGAGTTGGGATGCGGCCTATGCGACGTCCGTTTCGGGAAATACCGCTGCAGGGGTGCCCTATCAAGGACTGTCTGACCAGGACATGCTGGCCTGTCAATTAAGTATCCCGCCTGAATCCCGGAAAAGTGACAGGATCAGGGACTTGCAGAAAGCGATGGCATCCCATGAATAATCTCCTGCAACAGGAAGAACTTAAACGAGACCGGCATCTTGATGCAGGACAACGGTGGCGTTTGATTCAGGAGGCGATATCCTGGGCGGAAACCCAGGAAACAGTCCGTCGTAATACCCCCCAGCGGTGTCTGGCGGAGCAGACTCGAAAACTGGCTCACACGCCATGAAAAGAGTCCTTCTGTTCTTACTTGCTCTTGTTTTCTGCTCAGGGTCTCTCGTCCTTGCTGATGACATCAAGGCCTGGCCACTCTTCTACGAAAATAACGATCCTGAAACCCACACCGCCCGAACCGAGTTCCTGTGGCCGTTCTTCGTCCGTGAAACCACGCCGGGCTACACGGCGACACAGTTCCTGAGCGCCCCCCAGACCTTTCCTCAGAACTATCCCCGGCAATTCTATTTCCTGTGGCCTTTGAGCGGAGTCCGAACCGGCGCAGGACACGATACCTGGCTGTTTCCCTTCCTGTGGAGTGGTTCGGAGGCGGGAATAAACGACCATTACCTCGCCCTGTTCCCCGCCTTCTACTACGGGGAGGACGGAGACTCGACCACCCTGAACATAGCGTTGTTGCAGCACAATCACTGGGACAGGAATGGGGCCAGTCACTATCTCTTTCCCCTGTTCTGGAATTCATGGGAATCGACTGACGCCCACAATGAACGCTCCTTTGGCCTGCTTCCTCTCTACTGGATGAACCGGACACGCTCCAGTGGGCCGACATATCAGTCCAGTTCACGTTCTGGTGGAGTGATGCTCCTCAACTGGTGGACCCGTTCAAATACCACCAACTCGACCGATTCCGGTGTTGGA
>JBAWZH010000514.1:0-1327 GCA_037143135.1 bacterium | reverse complement strand
GGCGCTTCTGGGTTCATGGGGGGATTTGTCATTGATCAAGAACGGGGTTGAGGGTTAGGCCGCCAAAATGGAACAGGATGTCAGTTTTAAGCCGTTCCCGATTTCTGTAACCACAGGCTTTTTGCACGAGCAGTTGGATGCGGCTGTTAACTCCTTCGGCGAAGGCATTGCAGAAGCCATGCTTGAGATAGGTTACGATCCCGGACAAATGCGCTTTCAACGAGCGGGCCACATGCTTGACCGGTTCAAGCTTGGAAATCATGGCGAGGCGATACCACTGCGCGAAAAACGACAACCCATCCTCTACGTCGATGCAATTCTTGAATGTACGCCACAATTCCTTCAGGCGCCAGGCGCGAGCGGTTTTCAGCGTGCTTTGCTTCAATTCATCAAAGCGTTCCGCATACCTTTGAGGGAGGTTTTCTTCTCCCCAAAGCCACATTTGCCGGGTCTTCTTCAGCGATTGTCGATCCGCGCCCGAACCCATCACAGCTTCCTGGCGGCGCACTTCATCGACGGCCTTATTGAGCATCTTCATGATATGAAAAGGATCAAAGATCAGTTCGGCATCCGGACAGTACCGGCGGGTCGAGTTCTGATAGGACTGGCCCATATCCATGCTGACCGCCTTGATACGACGACAGCCCTCCGGGCCAAGCCACTCCCAGAAGCCATCAAGCCCTTCCTCGCCTTTCCCATCACCCACGTAGAGCACTACAGGTTTCCGCTTAATCAGTCCGGTCACGATGGTCACATAGTCATGGCCGTTCCCCACAGCCTTCTCATCGACGCAAACAAATTCAAGATCCAGCACCTGCCGCCGAGCCATCCCTCGCCGCACCGCACGTTGCTTAATCCCGTCGGCCTCATCCCAGCTGATCTCCAACAGTTCCCGGGATCTCTGCGTCGAACAGGCCAGAAGAACTTCGATGGCAAAACGCTCGAAATACAACGTAAACCGACTCGAGCCTTCCGCCCAAGGCACTTGCACGGTCTGCGCCCCGTGTTCCGGACATTCCACCACCGGCACCGACGCCACCAAGACCGTCTTGAACTGGCAACTGTCCATATGACGCCACCGTCGCTCCCGCCATTCCTTCACATGCATCCGGCTTTTACATTCAGGGCAACCCCATATCGACTCAGGCTGCAGTGTCAAGCGCACCTCGATGGTCAGCTTCTCGGCGCTCAACTGCACCTCACTGACGGACCACGGACTCGTATCTCCAAGAATCTGCTGGTAAAGGGATGTGTCTTTCATGCCCGCATCCTACCGGATCCCTCATCCTTTTTGCCCGACAAATCCCCCCATAAACCCAGAAGCGCC
>JBAWZH010000513.1:0-1332 GCA_037143135.1 bacterium | reverse complement strand
TAAAGGCCGTTGTGCGGTTCAAGATGCTGTTGATCATGATCCGCTGAGAAAACGCGAGTTCAGAAAACCGGAATTGTCGCACCTTTGAGCCTGTGAGAGAGGCTGGATAGGGGGCGATAAGCGGGTTTGAGGAGTGCGGGTGCTCCTGCTCCAAGGGATGTTGATGTTCCTGATGCCATCCACGGGAGAGGGAGGAGGGGTGAGAAATGTGGTGTGAGAAATGTGGTGTTGCATCGGTTGCCTGATGGCGTATAGTAGGGGTGTGGGAATTCCCACTGGCACGAAGATAGGAGTGATGATCATGACAATGGCATTGGTGAAAGAATACGACACGCACCTGGACAGCAAGAACCGGATCACCTTGCGCGGTGCGACTGCCGGGTACTATGCGGTTCAGGTGTTTGATTCCGGTACCGTGTTGCTGGAGCCAAGGGTTCTGACTCATCCGGCAAACCTGTCCCCGAAAACATTGCGGATGATGGACAAGGCGGCGGGGAATTTCAAGAAGAGGAAGGTGTCGCCGGCGATTGACCTCAAGAAGTATCTTGGAAAGGCCGCCCGCGCATGACGGCGTATGCGATTCGCATGGGTGTTCCGGAGATGGAGGATCACTGGAACGATATATCAAGCCGTTCCGATGCGAATCAATTGAATGCCGAGGAGATGCGATACTTTAAGAAACTTGTGAAGACGCTGGGTTATCTCAGCGCCAATCCCCGTCATCCTGGTCTTGAGTCGCACGAAATTGACGATTTGAGCCGGCGTTATGGGTTGCGTGTATGGCAATCCTATTTGGAGAACAAGACGCCTTCTGCCGGACGGATCTTCTGGGTTTACGGGCCCGACCGGGGCGAGATCACAGTAATCGGAATAGAGCCGCACCCTGAGGACAAGAAGCGGGGTGCGTATGATCGCATCCCGCTGTCGAGGCTTCGGTAGAACTGACACGGTTTTCTTCCGCATTCGGTATTTTACGCAAGAAACGCTTCCATTTCAGCTCCCATCTGGGTACCACCTGCCCGGGGCCGGTAACAAAGCCAAGCCCTATCAGGTGAAGCAGGTTCGGAACGTGATATTGAAGTATCGCCTGGGAGACTGACATGGATATATATGAATTCATCATCAGGGGCGGCGTTTGGCTTTTGCCTGACCGGTAACCATAGGCTACTACCTGACAACCGAACCCGCCCAACTCGCCCTCATGCCCGCCGTCCAGTTTCTACGTCAGGCTCCCAATCGCGACAATTCCGGTTTTTTTGAATTTCCGCTGATAAAACGCGGGCTTGAAATGGTGTCTGGAACGGCGTATTGTATGAAAACACATGGTACGCC
>JBAWZH010000512.1:0-1334 GCA_037143135.1 bacterium | reverse complement strand
CGAACGGTGTTGGATTTATCAGCAAATGTATGCCTTCATATAGGGTTTCAGTTGCTCAATTTCGAGCCGCCAGCTACGCGAATGGTTGAGGCAATACCGTAGCCAACGGACGAATTGGAGGCTGCGTTCGGTCGCTCGTGACCAACTGGTGACCAGTGGGTTTGGCGTCCGGCCTGCGGCGACAATTTCCTGTTCCATCTGCTGGCGTCTCGCCTCTCTTTTCTTCTCCACTTTCTCATCTCGCACACCTTCGGATGATTCGATTTCACGTTCGAGCATGAGCATGAGATTCCGGGTCATGCAGACAAAATGCGCCTGCTGGCATTTCGCCTCGGGCGTAGTCGCCCACGTCTTGATGACGCCCAGTTTGTTTTTCTTCTCGTCGAATGCCTTCTCAATGTCCCAGCGCATTTTGTAGATCAGCGCAATCAGGCCGGGCGGCAGTGTGAATTCGCTGGTCAGAAATGAATAGACGGTGCCACTACAGGGGTCCTGATAGGTGACTCTACGCATCATGCAGCCGCTGAATGTGCCAACGTATTCGTCGCGTAGAACACCTGCGTTCCTCGGATCAGCCCGGTCCCACGCGGGCAAGCCCAGTGTCTGCGCGGCGGAATTGTCCTTCTCGCGACTGATCACATAGAGGCCCTGCGTTTTCCAGTTTTTCCATTGCACGTAATCAATGCAGGCCGGATCATAGGCCAGGATGACCTTCACGCCTTGCGGTTCGCCCATGCGCAAATCCTTGGCCGTCATCCGCTTGAGCGCATGGATGTCGTGCTCTTTCTTTCGTACCGGGCGGGCGATGTCCAACAGCGCCGTCGAATGGGTGCGCAGGTTGACGGCGTAGAAGAATCCCTGTGGCTGGATCTCGCCATCCACCGCCGGCGTGTGAGCCGCCGCCTTCTCGTAATGCCCATCGGATGCGTACAATGCAAACCCGTCCAGTTCCGGATAGGCCGCAAACGGGTCCCGTGCCAGCTCCTGGCATTGCCGATCCGACTGCCACCGGACATGTGCGGCGACGGCAGCGACGCAGTCGAGGCGTCGCCGACTTCGGAGCGAATCGAAAAAACGATCAACCGAGAGGGCGCCCCCCCACGCCATCTGTACATACTGGACCCAACCCCGACCGCTCTTCTCGGTTCCAAGGACTCGGCCTATTCCCGAAATGATGTGATCCCGGTCACTGACAGAAGGGCAATTTCTCCTGCCTTCGTTCACCTCTGTGAGCGCCAGATCGACCGGCGCAAAGAAGCGTGTACGCACACTTTTATCGTTTTGTATTTCCATGTAAGAAGGGTACAGGAAGCGTTGGACAAAAGCAAGCAAAA
>JBAWZH010000511.1:0-1341 GCA_037143135.1 bacterium | reverse complement strand
ATGCGGATCTGCGTGAACCAGCAGGGTGAGCGTGTCCGCGGGTTCGACGTGAACACTTTGACAGTCGTCGCGACTGAGGGTTACGAGGCGTTCGCGGAGAACCTACAGAAGGAAATCGAGGAAGACACCGGTGTTCGGTTCGGTGTTGTTGAGGGGCATGTGTTTGCCGGCGTGGCTGTCGAGGCGCCTGACGGCACCAAGAAGCCCCTCGGATTTGAACGTTCAGAGGAGATCCGGGATCATTTGCGGGCTGCGGGGTACATCAATTCCCATGGCAAGGTCCAGGAATCCTTAAAGATAGCCATGAAAGACGGGATCTTTGTATTGCCCGAACCCTTCACGGCTCAAACGGCACAAGTCAAAGCGATTCTCGAGAAGTTGACGACCAAACTCATCATTCACGATGCAGACAACGCCGTTCCTGTCAAAACCCGCCGGGCCGTATTGCAGAGCGCAGAGTTCAAGGCATTGTGGGATCGGATCAAGCACAAGACAACATACCGGGTGGAGTTTGATAACGATAAACTGATCCAAACCTGTACGGATGCGATTCGCAATGCACCGCCTGTTGGGAAAACCAGGATAACCTGGCGAAACGCTGAACTGGCGATTGGGAAGGCCGGGGTGCAAACCCACCAGGTACGGGAATCGGCACCCGCCTACATGACGGAGAGCGATATTGTATTGCCTGATCTTTTGACCGAATTGCAGGATCGGACTCAACTCACGCGGCGAAGCATTGCGACGGTTCTTATCGATAGCGGCCGGCTGGATGATTTCAAACGGAATCCCCAGGAGTTTATCGAATTGGTGGCGGAAGCGGTTAACCGGGCAAAGCGAATGGCCTTGGTGGACGGCATCAAGTACCAGCGCCTTGGGGCCGACTTATTCTATGCCCAGCAACTTTTCGAGCAGGAAGAATTGACCGGCTATCTGAAAAGCATGGTGGATGCGAATAAGTCGGTTTACGAGAAAGTCATCTACCAGTCCGACACGGAGCGGAATTTCGCCGAGCAACTGGAACAGAACGAAGCGATCAAGGTCTATGCCAAGTTGCCCGGGTGGTTCAAGGTGCCGACCCCACTGGGTACCTACAATCCTGACTGGGCGGTGCTGGTCCACACCGAGGCGGGGGAACAGTTGTATTTCGTGGTAGAGACGAAGCACAGCCTATTCTCGGATGACCTACGCGACCGGGAGAGCGGAAAGATCAAGTGCGGCGAGGCCCATTTTGCCGAACTGGCGACTTTCAACAGTCCCGCGGCGCAGTTTATCAAGGCAACGAAGATCGGCGATTTACTGGCCAGAGTGATGATCTGAAGCGCTTCAGATGAATACAAC
>JBAWZH010000510.1:0-1348 GCA_037143135.1 bacterium | reverse complement strand
CAGTCATCAGATCCTGTGCGGCATCGGCCCCGTGGTTGCCGCCATGAAGTATGCCGTGAAACGGGGCGCTACAAAGGGCATCCTGTTGCGGTATCGGAACAGTGGAGATGACCATCCTGAAAGCCGGGGCCAATGGGTGGTCGGCTACGGTGCGGTGGCGTTTTCGGTGTAGGACTATGACAATCAACTCCCATCATCTTCGCGTGACGCTTGTACAGGTGAACGCGGGCCGTGACATTCAGGCTAATCTGGGCCGGGTGAAAGAGGTCTTGAGCCGGATCGGCACCACCGACCTGATTGCGTTCCCCGAGGTCTTCGCCATCCGCGGCAGCGATGAGGATTTCCGCAACAGCGCCCAACCCCTCACCGGGCCGCTCATGAACTTCATGGCCTCGATTGCACACCGCCATAACGCCTGGGTTCTGGTTGGCAGTTTCGTGGAACTCAACCACCCGGCCGCCTATAACACAAGCGTTCTCATGGATCGCCGGGGCGAGGTTGTCGCCTCCTATCGGAAAATGCACCTGTTCGAGGCGGAACTGGACTCCGGACAGGTTGTTCGCGAAAGCGACCTCTGGACGCCCGGCTCCGAACCGGTCATGGCCGAACTCGATGGGTGGCGTTGCGGCATGGCCATCTGTTACGACCTGCGGTTCCCCGAACTGTTCCGCCAGTATTCCTCCCAGGGCGCACACCTGTTCTTTGTCCCCTCCAACTTCACTCAACGCACAGGCAAGGATCATTGGGAAATCCTGTTGCGGGCCCGGGCCATCGAGAACCAGTGCTTTGTAGTCGCCCCCAACCAGTGCGGCGTCAATCCCCACACAGGCGTGGCCAGTTACGGCAACAGTATGATCATCGGCCCCTGGGGCGACGTCCTCGCCCGATTTGATGAGGACGAAAAAGCCGAGACGGTGACACTCGACATGTATGATCTGGAAAAAACCCGACGCATCGTCCCTGCCCTGACCCATAGGAAATTATGAATTATGAATGATGCCTCCACCCCAATCTCAAATCTTAAATCTCAGATCTCCAACCTGACCTCCCAGTCCCACCCCCTCCTCATTGCCTGCGCCAAGGGAATCCCCCCCTACCTGAAGGAGGAACTGACCGCGCTGGGCTTCCCCATTCGCGCCGAACTGGAAGCGGGCATCGAGACGTCCGGCTCCCTGACCGACGCCATGCGCCTGAACCTGTTGCTGCACACCGGCAACCGTGTCCTGCTTGAACTTGCCCGGTTTACGGCGTATCAGCCTGACGACCTCTACAAGCGCATCCAGGCCATCCCCTGGGAAGACCTGATCCCTGACACAGGGTACTTCACCGTGACCTCGTTTGTGAATAC
>JBAWZH010000509.1:0-1358 GCA_037143135.1 bacterium | reverse complement strand
GTTTGAATTATGACACGCCTATCACTGCAACTCAAAAAAACAATGGAATCAATCATGTCAAAGCCCCTCATCCTCCTCGCCAGCCTCGGACTGGCCGCCACCGCGTCGGCGGCGGATATCACCGTATCGCCCAACGATCCCAACGCCCTGACCAAGGCGCGGGATACCGCCCGCGCGGGTGACCGGATCATCCTGCGCGGTGGCACCTACCGCTTGAGTGAACCGCTGGTGCTGGGGCCACAGCATTCCGGGGTGACCTGGATGGCTGCGCCCGGTGAGAAACCGGTTATCAGTGGCGGCGTGCCGGTCACCGGCTGGACGCCGGACCCCGCCAATCCCAAGATTTTTCAGGCCAAGGTCGATCTGGACAACTTTCGCCAAATTTGGATCAACGGAGTGCGCGGCCAACGGGCGCGCGGGCGTGTACCGGCGGGCCTGGCGCCGTTGGGCGAGAACAAGGGCGTTTTGAAGCCTCGGGCCACGCCAGCCGGGCTGACCCTTAACCCAGGAGGGTTCCCGCCAGGATCTGCGATGCAACTGAGTGATCTAGGAGAGTTTCCGCCGTCAGGTTTCACCACCAGCGATGAGCGTCTGCTCACCTGGCGCAATCCCCAGGATATCGAAATGGGTGGACGTATTGCCTGGAACCAGGCCAGTTTCATGGTGTCAAAGATCTCAAAGGTGGACGGTAAGGTGGTCCTGGAGGTCGCGCAGCCCGGGTATTTCATATGCACTAACATGGCCGGGGCACCGATGCGAGGACCAGGGTGGATGGAAAACGCCTATGAACTCATTGACCAGCCGGGGGAATGGTATTTCGATCGTCCAGCCAAGACCTTGTTTTATCTGCCGCGCCCTGGTGAGGATTTGGCCAAAGCCGAGATCATCGCCCCTCGCCTGGAAACGCTGGTGCGAGTCGAGGGAACCATCGACAAACCGGTCCAGGGACTGCGTTTTGATGGTCTCACCTTTTCTCATGCCACCTGGCTCAGGCTATCCAGCGCCTGGGGTTTCCCTAACATCCAGGGCAATTTCTGCGTCTCGCCCGAGAACGGGTACATGCGTGCAGAGGGCGGCTGGGTTAATTTGAGCGATGAATTCCTCAAGACGCCAGGGAATGTCGTGGTTCATGCCGGTCATGGCCTCCGCTTTGACAGTTGCACCTTCACCGCCTTGGGCGGATCCGGTCTGGACCTCGAATACGGTTCCCAAAACAATGTCGTCTCGCGTTGCCATTTCTTCGACATAGCGGGCACCGCCGTCCAGATTGGCGATCTCCAGCGTCACGACCATCATCCCGACGATCCGCGCCTGATCGTCAAGGACAACCAACTGATCGACAGCGAGATTACCAAGGT
>JBAWZH010000508.1:0-1364 GCA_037143135.1 bacterium | reverse complement strand
CGGTTTCGCCATCTTTTCGCCCATGAAATTTCCAAAGAACTTTGTATGGGGTGCGGCCGCCGCGTCGTACCAGATCGAGGGCGGCGTCACCCTTGACGGACGCGGGCCGACCACCTGGGATATGATGTGCCGCAAGCCGGACGCCATCTGGAATGGGCAGTCCGGCGCCGAAGCCTGCGACCACTACCGCCGCTACAAGGAAGACGTGGCCATGATGAAGTCGCTAGGACTCCAGGCCTACCGGCTCTCCGTTGCGTGGTCGCGCATCCTGCCCGAGGGCACCGGCAAGGTCAACGCCAGGGGACTGGCCTTTTACGACAAACTCTTGGATGAACTGCTCGCCGCCGGCATCACACCGTGGGTGACGTTGTTCCATTGGGACCACCCGCTGGCGCTCTATCGCCGGGGCGGCTGGATGAACCGGGATTCAGCCGACTGGTTTGCCGATTATACCCGCATCGTGGTTGACAAATTGTCCGACCGTGTCCGGCATTGGATGACCTTGAATGAGCCGGTCTGTTTCATCGATCTTGGCTTGAAGTCGGGCGTCATCGCCCCCGGCGATAAACTGGCCTGGGCGGAAGTCCTACAGGCTGGGCATCATGCCCTGCTGGCGCACGGCAAGGGAGTTCAAGTAATTCGCACCGCCGCCAGAACCAAACCGCAGATTGGTTACGCGCCAGTCGGCAACATTTGTGTTCCCGCCACCAACAAGCCCGCCGACATCGAGGCGGCGCGGGCCGCCATGTTTTCCTTCTCTCGCAAGTCCTTGTGGCCGATCTCGTGGTGGGATGATCCGGTCTTCCTGGGCCGTTATCCGGCTGACGGCGTGAAGGTCTTTGGCGAGGATGCCCCGGCCGTGCAGGCGGGCGATATGAAGACTATCAGGCAGCCCCTGGATTTCTGCGGCGTAAACATCTATAGCGCCGAGAGGTATCGGGCGGACAAGAACGGTAACCCTGAAAAAGTTCCGTTCCCGGTGGGCTATCCCTTAACGGGAATTCACTGGAACGTTGTGCCGGAAGCCCTTTATTGGGGCCCGAAGTTCCTCTATGAGCGCTACGGGAAACCCATTGTCGTCACGGAAAACGGTATGTCCAACATGGATGTCATCAGCCTCGACGGCAAGGTTCATGATCCGCAACGCATTGATTTCCTGTGCCGGTATCTCCGCGAACTCGGCCGTGCCAGCGCCGATGGCGTGGACGTGCGGGGCTACTTCCAATGGTCCATCATGGACAACTTCGAGTGGGCCGAAGGCTATAAACAGCGGTTCGGGATCGTGTACGTGGACTATCCGACCCAGAAGCGTATTCCAAAGGACAGCGCCTACTGGTATCGGGATGTCATCGCCACCCATGGCG
>JBAWZH010000507.1:0-1370 GCA_037143135.1 bacterium | reverse complement strand
GGGGAGGGCAGGGGACGGGGCGGGCGGGATAACGGCGGGTTCCGTTTCCTGGGCGCCCATGGCGACCCGCCTATAGGTGAAGGAGGTGGCTTGGACATGTTTAAGTCCTAGGGACTCGATCAGTTCAGAGGCGCTTTTCCCGCTACCGGCAATGCTTGCCGGTGGCGTCATAAGCAGCGCGAACAGGGATGAGTACTCTTCAAAAGAGAACCCGGGTTCGAGCGTAAAACTGAGCAGATTCAAGGCGGACAGGCGAGAGGCGAAGGGTAGTGCGAGAGGGGCGCCGCCCGTGGAGATTCCATTGATGAGAAGGACTCCCTCATTGATGTTGAAATGAATATGGTTCTGATTTTCAATGAACGCCATGACCACCGGATAACTTCTCTCCAAGGCATGGTTTGCCACTTTATGGGCTACGCCATACAAGATGGCCATATTGAGAGACTGCCCCATCGCCTGCACGAGGTTGACTACATCCTGATCAAGGGCGTCTGACTTAAGATAGGGAGGCGTAACGGCTTCGGTCATGACCTTAATTCCAAACAGCGTTTGCCTGAATACAGTGTTCCGAGACGACAATCTAGCAGGCTTGAGTATTTCAGTATAGCCAATTTTCGCATGATCTGCGATAAGGGAGTGTCTAAATGAATTGTTGTTTTTGGAGACGTGATACCTAATGATCCCATTGAATTACACACGCGAACTCAAGACTCGGCACTCGGTTGACGTGCTGGTGGCTGGCGGCGGGCCAGCTGGCATTGCCGCCGCGATTTCGGCGGCGCGGCAAGGCGCTTCGGTGCGGTTGATTGAAGCGAGCACGTGCCTGGGGGGTATGGGCACGGCGGGGATGGTGTCGGCTTTCATGACCTTCACCGACGGCGTGAACTTTCTCGCCGGGGGTGTGGGGCGGCAGGTCTACGACGCCTTGCACAAGTGCGGCGGCCTGATCCAGCCTCGGCAGGGGATCAAGGCCGATGAATTGGTTTGGGATTCGATCTCACGCCGTTGAACGTAGACAGGCCGGTAGGCAAAGGCGCGAAACCGGTGGACAAGGGCATCACGGGAACGCGCGCCCTGGCGCTCGACTTTTACCGGCAAGGGAGCAGCACCGGCGGTGATCGTGATCGTGGACAAGATTGCCGGTGGGACGAACCCGACCTGGCAGATGGCGTTGCGCAATACCATCGTGGCCGGCAACGTGTTCACCGTGGGCAACCGGAAGTTTGCGTTCGATGGGGAGAAAATCAATGTCCAGTAAACCCGCGTTGCCGTGTTCTGTTTGTCCAGACTCACTTTCGGGGTCACGGTCGGCAGCGCGCCAGATGTCGCTGTTTCCCTCGGATCGTGCGGCGGATGCATCCCTGATCACG
>JBAWZH010000506.1:0-1371 GCA_037143135.1 bacterium | reverse complement strand
ATGAAGACAGGGCGAGTAATTTTATCATTATCAGCAGGCCACATTGGTGTATAGTCATCGTTCATTATGTGCCCGTATCTAATTGTTTTACTTTCCGGGATAATTATCCTGCTCGCGGTACTGGCGTGGAACTGCAGGCAGGCACTTACCAAGGCCCGGAAAAGGGAACGTGTTTCAACCCTGACTGCAGACGAGTTGCGCACGGCTAATCAAAATCTGGGCGTGTTGATCGCCAGACATGAATCGGAACTACGGGAAGCCGTCAGGTCAGCACTGGGCGCCACCGAAATCGAGATGCGCCGCGTCGGGCAGGAAATCCACGATAGTCTTTGTCAGGAACTGGTTGGCTTGCTCCGGATGGCCGAGAACCTCGGCATGCAGCAGTCGCCCCTTCTGACTAAACAGATATCGTACGCCCTGCAAGTCGCTCGCGGCATCTCCTATGATCTGACGTTACATGAATTAGATTCGCAGTCCCTGCCGGATGCGCTAACCCGGTTCGTCAATCGATTCAATGCCCTCCCGGGCACCCTGCTTGAACTTAACTGTGATGCCAACCTGTTGACGTTTACCAAGGAGGATTCCGGACACATCTACCGCGTGGTTCGGGAGGCGGTCGTGAACGCTATCCGCCACGGCAGGGCCCGTCATATCTGGATCGACCTGGTACAGGAAGGGCGGCAAATCATTGTGTCGGTATCAAACGATGGAGTCCCTCCGCCCTCCACCTCTGCCCAGATAGAGGGTATTGGCTTGAAGCAAATCATGATGCGATCCAATTTATTAGATGCCCGATTCACATTGACAACAAATCAACTTGGGAAAACCATTGCGGAACTCGTAATTCCAGCCAACCAGCTGGAAGAAAACATATGGGAGCGACGGTAAACGTGGATCTCTGAAGTATAAGGAGAATTTGATGACAAAAAGAAGAATTTTGGTGGTGGATGACCATCCCCTGATTCGCAAGGGCTTGTGCGATGCTGTCGATGCGCAGGCGGATCTTGTGGTGTGCGGAGAGGCCGAAGCATGGCGCCAGGCGCTGAAAATGGTTCAGTCTCTGCAGCCGGATATTGTCTTGCTGGATCTCAACTTGTCGGATGGCAACGGATGGGATCTGTTGCGGCAGTTGGAGGCCGAGGGTGTTCAAACACCGGTTCTCGTGGTGTCGGTATGTGACGAGGCGGTATACGCCCCCCGCCTCCTGCAATCGGGGGCAAAGGGATATCTGATGAAAGATGCCCCCATCACCAAAGTGCTGGACTCCATACGGAAAATTCTAGACGGGCACATCGCCGTCAGCGACACCATGGCTTCAACCCTGATCAAGACTGCCACGCTGAAGAACGGAAAGTTATCCTTAGCATCCGA
>JBAWZH010000505.1:0-1374 GCA_037143135.1 bacterium | reverse complement strand
TCATGCTCTTCCCCTATCAAAATTCCTCTGCTGCGTCACCAACGCCTGCGCCAGACTCGTCTGCTGCGCCTGCCGTTCCCCATCCTTATCCAACTCCATCTGTCGAATCTGCGAATCACTCCAACCCTCATCCCGCAAACTCGTCACCAGAGGAATCCCGCTCGTCACATTCATCTGCCTTATCTCCGCCCGCGTCCGTGGCTGCACAGTCTCCGGCTTCTCAAACACCGCCCGCACCTCTCCCTTCTTACTCCCCTCTCCCTTCAGGGAGAGGGGCTGGGGGAGTAGGTCTCTTGGCGAGTAGGTCTCCAACAAAAACCTCCCCACCGCTTCCCACGTATTCCCCATCATCTCAATCATCCGCTGACACTTATGATTCAACGGACTCTCCATCGCAATCAACGCCTCCCCGCTCGGCGCATGACTCTGATTCTTAAAAAAATAATGCCCCGGCGTCTTACTAATCGTCGAAATTGCACTAACAAAATGCTCAATCCCGCTCAAATAATTCCCCAGCTCAGTCGACTCAAACTGCCCCGCCGTGCTTCCCTGCCCCACACCATCCCCGGCCGGAATAGTCCAAACCTCATTCGGAGCATTCCGCAGCGAGCCCAGTCCGTCCGCATTCGAAATCACATACCGCTGCTTAAACGCCCCAAACTCCGCACTCACCATCATATCCGCCACCAGCTTATTCACCGCATCCTGAATCGGAATCACATTATCCAGTTCCGAAATAGCTCCCCGTCTCTCCCTTCTAAAGTGAAACACCGGAATCAACCCATACGGATTCTCCGCCGCAGGCTGATATTCAGTAAACGCCTTACTCGTCTGCAAATCCGACTTCGGACTCGCATAATACTCAATCCGTTCCGGATAATACAAATTCAGCCGGTAACCGCCCGCGCTCATATCCAGCCACCACTTAGCCGCCATCCGCATCCGGTTCGGCTTCTCCGCATCATAAAACGCCGCCACCAACCGTGAATCGTTTACATAACTCTCCAATTCCCCATTCTCATCCAAACCCGCCATCACAAAACCTTCCCCCGTCACCAATGCATCCAAATGCACATCCCACGCCTGCAAATCCATCTCCGTATCCTTCCAGATCATATCCAACCTGGACGTCAACGCCTCATCCTCACCCACCACAAAGCGCAGCAAATTCACCCTTTCCAACACCGAGTCAACCACCACCCCGCACCAATTCTCGCTAAAATTCGCATCCACCCGCCGAAACAGCTCCGCCAGTCTCGAAGCGTTATACCGCTGTGGATGGCGCCCATCATAATAATCCCACAGTCTCGAATACCGTTCCCCCTTCCTCTTCAACACCTCAAACGCCAACTCCAAATCATTCATTCTTCCTCC
>JBAWZH010000504.1:0-1378 GCA_037143135.1 bacterium | reverse complement strand
TGGTCTTCCAGAGCAGGTCATGGCGCGCCAGGAAGGATGGCCAATCAATGCTGTTGCGGATCGTCGTTTCGCCTCCCTTCGCGGCGGCGGGTACAACGATTCCGTTCTCTGCCGCTGCCGGGGCGCCGATCGTCAGAACCAGCAAGGCCCAGAACCCCATGACTGATAGCAGATTGCTTTTTGACGCCCTAATCACCGAGTCGAAAAGGGGGGTTAGGATACGCGTAAGGTTCTTGTGCATGGTGGTGCTCCTTGGGTTGGAGTCGGCTGAGGATAGCTGCATGAGATCTGCTCCTTGTGGTACATGGTGGGCGGTTACGGCTTCTTTGCTTCGATGGGTTTTACTTCGGCGTAAATCCATGTGTGCCGGTCAATGGTGATGGTGAGACTTGGGGACGTTTCCTTGAGGGTACCTTCCTCCAAGGTGTACCATCTATTGAAAGTGTTACCGGCGGCAGGAAGAACCGTCAGTGTTACCTTGGTGCCCGGTGCGTAGGCCTGTTGTTCGAGGGGCCAGGTTTGATTTCCACATAAGGCAGGGGTCGGGCCGTTGGACGGTAACTCTGGCTCAATCTTGATGGTTCCTTCCCCGGTATATGGTCGATGACCTTTCCTGTTGACAGATGTTCTGATTTGGTACTTCTGCCAGACAGGTTTGAGGCCGAAGGCTTTTAGGAAAGTACTGGCAGAGAGGGTCTCGCCGTACATGTTGAGGTGGCAATGGTCGCGGTGTGGATCGAAGCCTGGCAGAAACTCTGGCGCAATCTTATCTTGTGTTTCCTTCTTCGGACAATGTTTGATTACGTTGTCAATGTACACGGCTGACAAATCAATGAGTGGGCATTTCATTTCGGTGGCTACCGTCCTCACGGCGTCGCTGTACAATCTCCAGCCCGCAAGGGCGCCTGTCGTGGTGCAGAGGATCACCGTCAATTTTGCCTCACGCAACTGAGTAACAGCCTTCCGCATTTGGTCGGTGAAGGCCGGCAACCCTTTCTCCTTTGCTCCTGAGTCATTAAGACCAAGAGCGATGATGGCAACCGTTGGGGGATTCGGTTTCTTGGTCATTTCCACAATGTAAGCGAACCCACGAGGAAAATCCGGCAATTTCTCCCCGTACGCTCCAATCGCACGCACAACGACTCCCAATTCAGGAACCTGTTCGTGTTGGGCCTGGTCAATCAACCGGACGAAACCAGCCGCACATTGACCATCGGCAGTGACCGAGTCGCCGAGGATCAATATCTGATCCTTGGGTTTGAGGTCATAGACCTTCGGTTGCTCGAAGGCGCCAACTGTGCCAGCGCCGGCCAGACAGAACAGCATCGCGAGACAGAAAAGCGGATGCCTGCAGCCGAATAACGGTTGGGGTATCGCC
>JBAWZH010000503.1:0-1383 GCA_037143135.1 bacterium | reverse complement strand
ACGGTTTGCCTTGCTTTCACATCCACGGTCTCCCCCCACTCCGCAGAGGTTTCCTCCGCTCTTTTCTTTCATCCCGGGATAGCGCTGCTCAAGCCACTTGGGATCTCCGGGGGAACGATCCTTCATCAACTCGTGGTCGAGGATAAAGCCGTCGGAGGTTTCCCCTAAAAACAGGGTGTTTCCAAATTCAACTGCCGCCCCCACTTTCCCCCTCACGATCACATGGATATCGTTCTCGTAAAGACTCAGGATCTTATCCTTGCTCGGCACCTTCCGTCCCCCGATCACCCTCTCGTGCGCCTGCCGCTGAGCCTCCGGCAACTGCGAGATCACGTTGTCCATCCCTCTCAGGATCACTTCCGCTTCCGGGCGCGTCAGATCTGTTTCCTCCCAGCAATCATCAAGCATTCCACGGTAGCGAACAGCATGTTTGAGCACTACCCCACACAAGGTTTTCATCTTACGAAAGATTGCCTTGCGCTCTTTCTTCCGATTCTTTTTCCCGTCGGCTTTCTTCCCGCCTCCTGTGGCCATCGCCATGCACAGCGCGTTCATCTGGCGTAAAAAGATCGCGGGATCCTCAATGCGGTGAACCAGCCCATGGCTGCGGATGGTCAAAATGCTTGCGGTCAATGTCCGCACCCCGTCACGCAAAAGCACCCAGTCCACCGGGAAGTGAATGTTCGCCTTTAAACAGGTCGAATCCACCCAAATCACCGCCCGGTCCAGCTCGTTCTCCAATCCGATCATCCGCGCCCGGTCTTCGTTTCCCACTGCGGCAGTCAAGGCCAGAAGCAAAGCCTCCATCTTGTCCACTGGCAGCCAGTGGGCATAATCATGCAGCGTGCTTTTTCCAGGAACCTGGATGACCTCGAAATCCTTCAGGCCGCAGAACCATCGATAAAGCGGGCACCTCGCCAAACTCGCGCTCATTTCCCGATACCCTTTCACTTGAACCACTCCCTTGAGCACCGTGCAGCGCAGGGCTTGGCGGCTGTGGCGCTGGTAGCGCTCGATGGCCGCAGGCCCAGCGAGAACCTTTTCCCCGGCCGCCTCCATCTTCAGAGCGTTGGCCTCAAATTCGTCCATGCTCAGTTCCAAAAACAGCTTTTCGACCCCGCTGAGATGCAGAATCCGGTCCACGCGCTTGAGCAATTGCTCCTCATCTGCATAATCTTTGCACCCGATGACTTGAGGAAGTGCTGGACTCAGGAACTCTTGGATGGATATGATTTTGTTCATCGGGCGTTGTTTTTCCGTGTGGTAACCGAATTATAAACGACCGATTTGGGGCATGGCAGCTTTTTTTGCTGTTCATGCCCTCTTTTTTTCAGCCGCCAACCCGCTCCATTGCTTGTTCTCCGCCCCTGCGGACAGGCCCTA
>JBAWZH010000502.1:0-1389 GCA_037143135.1 bacterium | reverse complement strand
AAGACGCAGCCGAGCTTGGCCTCGCGGGTGCGGGCGCTGCCGTCCTCCTGTTTGCCGGGGCGGCCTTCGAGTTCTTCGCGTCGCATGGGAGTGCCGGTGCCATCGGTGCTGACATAAAGAACCGGGATGGCGGCAGCCGGTCCTGGCAGGGCGGATGAAGAGAGGCTGGCGAGCGACTCCACCAAACCGGGAGCCACGGCGGCGACCAGGCGGCCCAGATCACGTGGATCAAAACTCAATCCGGCATAGGCGGCGAGGTCGTCAGCGCCTTGCTCAAAGGACGCGCCAAGGCTGGCGGCCCTGCAGATGAGTCGGGCGACGGCGGGGCTACAGCCGCCTTCCAGACCGAGGCCGTCGTCGAGCGGACAACGCCCGGTGCCGCTTTTACTATGGTAGTAGTAGTTACGCGACAGGCGGATCCCTCCGAAGAGGGTTTTGACGTTGATACCGCGGTCGTGATAACAGGTTTCAAAGGCAAGGGGCTTGGCCGTGTCGGGAAAAATGGCGCGATCATTATAGAGGGCCGCGACGATTCCCTTGCCGTCACGCAGCAGTGCGTCACGCAGGCCACGTTCGATCCATTCCGGACTTTCGCCAGGGCCTTGAGCAATCAGGCGCGCCTTGGCTTTGGCGATGAAGTCTTCGGTTTCACTGTATCTTTCCTGGCTCGCTTGCGCGTGGAGTTTTTTTTAGCGTCCCGCACTTCGTCTACGGTGGATGCTTCGGCAGCCCGCAAGGCGAGAGTGTGTTGGATGTTGAGTTGGCCGAGTTGTGTGGTGAGTTGACCGAAAAGTTTGGCGTTGTCGATGTCCTGGCGCAGTTGGGTGGCCTGGGTGACGGGGACGCGCCGACTGAGGTTGCGACCGTCATGCCAGCACTGGTACTTGAAGTACGGGCCGCGGCGCACCACACCCTTGCCGTCGGCGTCCGGATGTTCGCGGTATTCCTCGGCAAGGGTTCCGGGCTGCATGGTGGTGATTGCGGCGATTTGTTCCACGAGGGATAGCCGGATCTGTTCGGTGGATTGGCTTGGTGATTTCATCGGGAGTCATCATGTCTAGTAGCTAGACACTGTCAAGGCCAAAAAAATAGCCAAGCATCTGGCTTCTTTAACTTTTTTGTCCGGCACCCATTTTTGCATTGAACCCCAATTAATTGTTGAAAAATTCCAGCCTGCTGTTTTAGTTGTGCCGATTTTAGTTGATGTCTTATTGCGAGATCTTAAGCATTTCCCATTCACATTCCATGAAGCCTTTCGCTGCTCTTCTAGCTGTGGCCGTCTCTCTGGCCATCGGACAACGGGCTAATTCACAAACCGTGAATTGGGGTAGCGGGTGGGATGTGCTCGGTCACTTGGTGGACAGCACCGGGCAAAACCTCGATGGCAGT
>JBAWZH010000500.1:0-1394 GCA_037143135.1 bacterium | reverse complement strand
GTCATCCGGCAATCTGACCAGGAGTTCGAATGGATCATCGTGGATGGGGCCTCCAGCGATGGTACTTTGGCCTGTCTGGAACCCCACCGGAACCGGATCGACCGGTTGATCAGCGAACCCGACAAGGGTATCTACGACGCCATGAACAAGGGATTGCGATCAGCTCAAGGAACCTATGTGCTGTTCCTCAACGCGGGCGACTGGCTTGCCGATGACCGCGTTCTGGAGGACTTTGCCGGGCTGTGTCCGCGCGAGGATCTGGTTATTGGCGACATCCTGATCCGGTATCCGGACGACCGGGAACAATACCGTTCGAGCGCCTTATGCGGGGCCGACCGGGATTACCTGTACTGGCGTTCCCCGCCACACCAGGCAACCTTTATCCGGCGGTCTCTTTTCGACTTGTGGGGCGGGTTTGACATGAGTTTCCCGGTGGCTGCGGACTGGGAGTTTTTCGCGCGCACAATTCTGAATCATAACGCGACTGTACTTAAATGGCCCCGTTGCGTTTCGGTCTTCACGAATGACGGGTTCAGCGCCAGTCCCGCCAATAAGCCAATCCGGAATCAAGACCGCCTGAGGATACGCCGGCGATATTTCCCCCTTCACTACCGATTGCGTCGAGGCCTCAATGAGTACTGGGGCATGCGCGTCGACCGGTTCCGAAAACACCTAAACTCTTCCTCTCATTGAACCTGCCATGAAAGACATCTCTGTCTCCATCCTCATCCCCTGCTATAACTACGGACGGTTTCTTGGTGAAGCCATTGAGAGTGCCCTGGCCCAGACCCATCCCGCCCTCGAAGTGATTGTCATGGATGACGGATCGAGTGATAATACCCAATCCGTCGCCGCCGGTTATTCCGGTCGTGTCCGGTACCACCACACCCCGAACCAGGGACTGTCGGCCACGCTTAACACGGCCTTGCAACTTGCAACGGGCGCCTATTATGTCTGGCTTGACGCCGACAACCGGCTCGCCCCTGGATTCGTCTCGAAAACCGTCGCGGCCATGCAATCCGTCGACGATCCCCTGCTCGCGTTTGTCTATACGCAACAACGCTATTTCGGGGATCGGGAGGGCCTGACCGCAAGGCCTCCCTTCGTCCCCAATCGGCTGAAGGATCGGAATTATATTGATGCCTGCTCACTGGTCAGAACCGATGTCGGTCGCCGGTTTCTCTATGACACAAGACCCCTTGTATCACGGGTTCCTGACTATGACTTCTACCTCACTCTCTCCGAAAACGGATTCTACGGCCTTCTATTGGATCAACCCCTCGTCGACTACCGCGTACACTCAAGCAGTATGGGGCGGACTATCGGGAATCGATATGAACAGGTATCGATCATGAAAGCCATTCTCCGCAAGCACGCCACCTTTTACACTGCGA
>JBAWZH010000499.1:0-1396 GCA_037143135.1 bacterium | reverse complement strand
GGATCGTGGGCATCCGCAACAGTCACGACATGACGTATCCCGCCGGTCTTGTGGCGGGAACACGCGTTTTTGTTTGTGACAATTGCGCGTTCAGCGGGGAGGTCAAAATTAGCCGCAAACACACACGGTTCGCGGAACGCGACCTCCGGCATCTGACGGCCCGCGCTGTCGGTCAGCTTGGGGACAAGTTCCGTGGGCTCGACCAGCGGGTGAATGCCTACAAGGATCAGCGGATCACCAACACGCGGGCGCACGACATCATCATCCGTGCGGTGGATTGTGCGGCGATCACTCCCGCCCAGATCCCTGACGTGCTCATGCAGTGGCGCAAGCCGGAGCATGAATCGTTCGAGCCCCGGAATGCCTGGAGCCTGTTCAACGCATTCACGGAAGTCCACAAGGCCGTAAATCCTCACACAGCCTTGCGGCGTGGTGAAGCCCTGCATGGATTGTTTGATGCAGAGGTGGCCCTGGCGTCATGAACAGGAATGAGCAATGCCTGCGCATCCGCAGCCTGCACTTCGACAGCCATGAACGCCCTGCCCGTGCTGTGGTCATCACCCGCCACGGGATCGTGCGCGTCGAGTGGTTGGAGGTTGCAGGCGACCGGTGCTGGTTTTCCAGCGGCACCGGGGATGCCAAGAAAGAGGCCGTTCCCGCCATTGAGCACATCGATGCCATGTGCCAGTCCGTGCACTGAACCGCGCGCGGGCGAAAAAGTCTGTCCGCACTCGGGGCAGGCTTTTTTTACCTATCAGCGATTCAAAAATGACAGAAATGTTTCTGATGGGGTTGGCCTGCATATGTCCTACTCGGCATATATTTGAGCTGCACCATCACCTGTGGCCCGGCCATGCGCCACTTGCCGGTGTATTGCCCCGGCCTCGCTGGGTTGGGGCGGTCGGTCACCCATTGGTCGGGTTGGAAGGGAATGTCTGAGATTAAAGCATTCATCGCTGGGTGGCCTGTATTCTATTGAACAATTCTCGTCATGGCCCTTTGCGTTTCGGTCACATGTAGGTGCCGGTGTTGCGTTCTGAATAACTTTCGTAAACATGTTCAAAGATCGCGGAGCATTTCGTGTGGTAGATTTCCGGTGTGTAGGCGCGGGGGAGGCCGGTATCGAGCACATCTTCGATGGTCAGCCTGACCTGGGACCGGGCTGCGGATCTCTGCCGCCAGTCGAGAACGAGGAGTTCCTTCAGTCGCGTCAGGAGTTCATGGGCGACTTTCTTGATTTCGTTCCGCTCCTCCGTGCTCAACTCCGGGGCTGGGCGGGTCAGGATGTCGAAAATGACGAGTTCCTCCTCGCTCATGTGTTCGCGGACGTGCCGCTGCTGTTCCTCGGATAGTGCCCTGCCGAGGGCGAGCAACTCCTCGAAAAGATCCTCAATGC
>JBAWZH010000498.1:0-1402 GCA_037143135.1 bacterium | reverse complement strand
GCCGCTTCGACGTTTTGAGTGGGATCATGCATGAACAATATTCAACTGAAGGCGGCCAGCTTTGAGGTAAGCTGCGATGCGAAAGTAGTAGAAGCTACGAAATCCCCGGGCCATTCGTTTGGCGATCTGGAGGATCCCATTGACTGCCTCCATGGCCGCATTAGTGAGGCGGGTTTCCATGAAAGCCAAGACTCCATTCCAGTGAGACTTGAGAGTCTTAGAGAGATGGCGGAAGGGATCGAGCCGGGATCTGTCAGCCCAACCGCACCACCATTTGAGACCGGCTTCTTCACCGATGGCGAGCATGTCCTGGAGGCACTCACGCAGGCTGATAGCACGGCCGAGCATCGGATAGTCGCGCACGAATTTCTGGCGGGCCTGGAGTTGTTGTTCGGTGCGGGTCCACTCATTTCCGCGAATGGCCCAGATGCTTCCCTTCAGATCTGCACCGGCACTTGCAAGCGCCTTGCGCACCTCGTCGAGAGCCTCTCCTGCCAGTTTCATGATATGGAAGTGGTCAAAGATCACTTTGGCACGGGGAAAACAGTCACGGGCACCGGCAATGAATGCCTTGCTCATATCCATGATGACATGAGTAATTTGTTCGGGAGAAGCCCCGTGGAGAGCCATTTCATTGGAGAAAGCGGCGATCGTCTCTTGGCCCTTGCCCTCGACGGTGAAGAGCAACTCCTTCGTGTCAGCATCCATGAAGTTGGTGGCATAGGTGTGGCCCTTCTTGGTACTCGTCTCATCAACCATTATCCGGCGCACTTCACTCCAGATCTTGGCTGCATGAGCCTTGGTCACGTAGTGGTCGAGAACGCGCCAGAGTCTCTTGTCCGTCTCGCCGACATGACGAGCCGCCGCCGATACCGGCATCTGCTGGCAAAGAAGCAAGATCACGGCCTCCATCATGAGAGTAAAGCCGCTGCCCGTGCGCGCCCAAGGAACGCCGGCTTGAAGAACCCCGTGTTCATCGCATCGCACGCGAGGCACGCGCGCAAAGAGTTCGGTTTGATGCTGCCAGAAATCCATGTGCCGCCAGTGTTTTTCGACGGTGTCATGGACAGGACAATACTCTCCACAGGTCGGGCAGGCAAACTGCGAGCCCGGTTCAAAGTCGAGCCAGAGCTTGAGCTGACGTCCGGCTACATCCATCTCACTTTTTACAACCTTCCATCCGTTCCCAAGCCCGAGGGCCATTCCAAAAAGCACATTTGCGTCCATATTCGGAAATATCAGCATCTCTCACCCCAAGTGCGCCAGAACTTCTTGCACTGTCCGCAGGACAGTCTTTTGAATGCTCCCCCCGAACGCCTGCCGCGGCGAGCGGTGCGGGGGTTGGGGGCGCACAGCCCCCATCAAACCTGTTCGTTTCATCCATTTGAAACGTCGAAGCGCC
>JBAWZH010000497.1:0-1408 GCA_037143135.1 bacterium | reverse complement strand
AAACCCCCGCGGAACTGCCATGCGCCCCCGCACTCATGTCAGGTGAAAACAGACTTGTGTTCCTTGGCTGAATCAGGTAACAAAGCAGATTCCAATTTCGGACAAAATTGCGCATCGCAGGATCGGTCGCCAGTCAGGTTTGAATTGCCGAACTATGAGAGCAGGACAGACTAATCGAATAGCCGTCGCTTGGCTCGTTTCAATGCTTCTGACCGCCATGGCGGGTTCGGTCTGTGCCCAGGAGGGCGCGACCCCCCGCGAGGCCCGGTTCAATGCTTCCAAGGCCATGAGTCAAGGGGCTTTCGCAGACGCCATCACCAGTCTTCAGCAACTCGTGGACTGGTATGGAACCAGCAAGAAGGACGTCACGGTTATCCAGATGGAGATGGTGTACTTCAATCTCGGGGCCTGCCATTTCCTGCTGGGTCAGTTTGGCGAGTCCCGTACTGCATTTACCGTTTACCTTCAGAAATACCGGACGGGAATGCTGGCCAAACAGGCGGATATCTACATAGCGGACAGTTACCGGTTCGAGGAGAAATACCCCGAAGCGCTCAAGCGGTACAATCGGGTTCTCAAAACGTATGAGTTGAACTCGGACTTGCAGGCGGATGTCTATATGTCCATGTCCCGGTGCTATCTGGCCCAGGACAAGTGGGATAAGGTCATCCCGGTGCTCCGGAAACTCTACCAGGCGGCCCCTGATTTCTCGAGGAAGAACTGGGCGGCCTCCATGCTTACCACCGCGTTTCTCAAGGAGAATCAGTTGCCGAAAGTGTACCGGCTGATTCCGTTCCTTCTGACGCCCAATTCCTTTGCCTCCCGGAGCGTGGCGTTTAACATGGCGGCACTGGAGGCCGGCGACAATCTGTTCGGGGATGAGAAATACCGGGACGCCTTGTGGATTTACCGGTTGGTGTATCCGCATGATGTCCTGGTTGCCCGCAGTCAGCAGTATCTGGAAGTTCTCCAGAAAAAAGCGGATGCGTTGAAACGCTTCACCGAGGAGCCGCGGTTCCTGATGCGGGTTCAGGAGGAGATCGGCGAGTTGGAGGCTTCCATCAAGGCCCTCGAGACCATCGATAATTACGACATGGAACTGTATTTCCGAATGGCCCGTTCCTACATGGAGATCGCCCGTTATCGCGAGAGCCGCGAACTTTTCCTCTATCTTTCTGGTGTGGCCCCCGAGCCGAAAGCCAATGAGGCGCTCTATTATGCGTTCCAGTGTTCCCTCCGGATTCCGCCGTGGGATCGCGCCCTCGAAATCGGGCATGAGTACATGGCGAAGTATCCCGCCGGTGAGTACTATGACGAGGTTTCGATCATGGTCGGCCAGATCTATGCGAAGGGGGAGGACTGGCCCAAGGTCATCGAGGTGCTGACCAAGGCGCTGGAGGTCAGTCCC
>JBAWZH010000496.1:0-1414 GCA_037143135.1 bacterium | reverse complement strand
TGGCCAAAGTGCACCTGCTGGAACGAAGCTTGTTAAGTCCTTTCGACGATACCTGTTGAACCAAACGATCCGAAAGAAAAGCCACCCGACATCCGAACCCAAATCAAAAGGCGGGTTGCCAGCAACCGTCGCCAAGCGTCGGGTTGTCTCGATCCTCTCCCCCCCGGAACTCGATGTCAGCGGCGAAATGAAAATGGGCGCATCGCGTACTCGAGTGGGTAAAGTTTGATTGAGAAAGTGATTGTGAGGCCCTATTGACGGGCCAAATGCAGGTTTCTATGCGTCCGCAAATCGGTTACGCTTGAGTGATCGATGTCGCTAAGAGAAATGTTGCCACCTCTGCTCACTTAAAGTGAGCCACCTTCCGCGCGAGAAGCGGGTCGCCAACGGCAAGGGTACATTGTGGTGTTCATGCGCATGAACTTATCGTTAACGTTCAATACGTGTCTCCGACCAGACCGTCCGAAACACCACAACCTGTAGGGGGTAATTACTACTTGGAAAGGAAAGAGGCCGCCCATCGGGTGGCTCACTTTAAGTGAGCAGAGGTGGCTATATTTCTCTTAGCGCCATCGGAGTGATGCCTAAAGTGCATGCTCCCCTAACTCTGAAGTCAGAGAGCAAACTCCAGACATTGGAGATCCAGTGAACCTTCGACCGCAGGGGGGCGCGTGCTATGGAGCACAAAGCCCGCCCCCCTGCTCGTTTTAGCGCGCCTAGGAGCCCGAAAAACACCACAATTCACCCACTCGAGTACGCGAAGACCCTGAAAATGCATGAAAACCGCCGGTTTGAAATTGTATTTTCTTCCCTGGCGGTTTCTCTCCTGTAAACCCGACTCCCGCAACGGGGAGCGCCAATCATATTGTCCGCGATGCGACTGTCAGCACCAGCGCCCAACGCTTCGCCAGAGGCAGCGCTGGCAGAAGACGGCCCAGCGGTTCGACCCGTCTGAACCGCCCAACGGGTCCAGGAGGCTTCAGTCGGCCTCAGTCATCTCTGACGCTGACATCCGAGTAGAAAACCCCGTGATTATCGGGCTGATCTCGATGATCACTGGCATGAAGGATATTGAGGACATCCAAAGGGTTTACCGGTAACTCTGGTTGCGGAGCATGGAGATTCTCTCTGCGAACCACCGACAAACGCTACAAAACCCCCCAATAATCAGCCTTTTGGAGAAGAGGAAAGATCATGTGCATGAACACCACAATGTGCCCTTGACGTTGGCGGCCCGCTTCTCGCGCGGAAGGTGGCTCAATTTAGCAAAGCGACATCGGGAACGGGCTGACATCCCGTGCAATTTCAAACCGGCGGTTTTCATACATGGTCGCGCCGCTGTCCACACTCGATCCCCCCCCCGGAACTCGATCTACCTTCCCTTCGATCAAAATTCACTTTCCAACAGATCGAA
>JBAWZH010000495.1:0-1417 GCA_037143135.1 bacterium | reverse complement strand
TCAACTGGTGAAAGCTTTCCGTGCGCGGGTGGTCGCGCAACGATTTGGCGATCTCTGCGATGTCTTTGTCGATGGTTCCAGCCTTGGCGGCGCGCATCAGGCGAAGGATTGCGCGGGCAAGCGGTTCTTCGGGCAGGGCACCGTCCGCTCTCGGGCTCAAGTCGGCAAGCAGATATCCGCAGGCGGGCAGGATCGGCCCCAGATTCTCAATGACCCCCAATGGGGCATCCAGAAGTTCGTGCAGGGTGAGCGGAGCGTTCCATCTGCGTTTGCCGATATAGACCACCAACGGGACAATGACGGGCAGTCGCTTGGGGGACGGTTTGGCGGAAAGAAAAAATTTCCAGATCAGCACACAATACTCGAGCAGACGAAATGCCATCCAGCGTTCCGGGCTGCTTTGATGCTCGAGGGCGACAAAAATGCACAGGTCGCGCGGGTTGTTTTTGAAGGAGATCCGGTAGATGAGATCCCCTCGGTTTTCTCCCAGGCCGGAATTGATTCCAGGAACCGGGCTGATGTGCAGAGTCCGCCAGTCGAGGAGGCCGACCAAAAAGCCCGGAAGCAGTGAGGACAGCAGTGCCACGGCCATATCTTTGCGCGAAAATACCTCGCGGAAAAGCGCGTCGTCGGGCTTGATGTGCGTCAACTTTGGCTTTGTGGACATCTGGAAACGAAAGACGGGAGAAGGGAGGTTCGGCCGCAGATTAACGGGATTGCGGATCGGCATCAAGGCTCGCAGATTTCTGGTGCATCCCGACAATCATCGCTTCTCGCAGGGATGCATGCATATTCTAAATTACTAGCACAGCCGAGAAATAAGGCGTTCAAGTGGGAATTCAGGTTCCTTCCATCTCGAGCGGTTTCGCCATGGGTTCCATCTCGCCGAAGGTCCTCCCGAATGCCAGTTTCGGGTAGGCATTTGTCATAACATCGAGAGACACCTCGAGGAGGTAGGGCGAATCCGGGGTGGCTGAAAGCTTGGCGAGGGCGGATGCGGTATCATTTGCATTCTCAAGTTTGCCAGCGGGGATGCCGTAAGCTTCGGCCACGCGTTGGAAGTCCGGGGTATCATAGCCCCAGAGGGTGGACTGGTAGCGGCCATTGAAGTAGGACTCCTGGAATTGCCGCACCATTCCGAGGCAGTGGTTGTTCATGACCACCATTTTGACGGGCAGGTGATTTCGAGCGACGGTCTGAAGCTCCTGAATATTGAGCTGAAATCCGCCGTCCCCGGCAATCAGGATCGCTGGCCCGCCGGAGAACGCCGCCCCGATGGCGGCTGGCAAACCAAACCCCATGGGAAACTGGGGGTCAGTGTGCATATTCTTGCATATCGGAAAGTTTTCAGTGTTCAGTGTTCAGAAAAGCAGAATGCGGAACAAAATTTAACCACGGATTGCACGGATAGACACGG
>JBAWZH010000494.1:0-1422 GCA_037143135.1 bacterium | reverse complement strand
CGGTCCAGGCGTCATAGCAGGCGTCATAGGCCAGCGCGACCCGGAGTGCCCCGGCGGCCCGTGTCAACCCCTTGCTTCCCGGGTTGTTCCAGAAGAGCGTGTCGTTGACAATATCGACCACCAGTTTTTCCGCCTCCGTGGCGTATTGTTTCTGGCCGGTCAGGAGATAAAGGGCGGCATAGTTCGGCAGACGGTTGTCGTTCATCAATGACTTGCCTTCGGCGGGTTTGTCAGTCAACAACTGGGCTTTGATCTGCTTCTCCATCGAGGCATAGGGTTCCTGCTGGCACCGGCGCCTGATTTCCTGAATCTGGGTCTTGTCCACCAGCAACCGCGGATGCTCTGCCGCCGTTGCGCTCCACACCAGCCCGATCACACCTGTCAACATGATTGCCATCTTCATCAATTCTCCTTTGGATATGAAATCGTTATTCTGGTGGTACGGACATTCGCCCTTTGAGACCTGCAGGTCATAACGTTTATACGGTTGAAGAGTGCCAAAACGGCACCCGGAACGCAATCGCGAATGGAGGATACTCGGGAGACGGGCGTTTGTTGAGGATGTCTCTTTGCGGTCAAGGGTCAGCGTAGAACTCTCAACAAGTTTTTGATCTGCTCCATTTGTCCCGGATCGATACTCTGGGACAGCGCCATGGATGCCTCTCTTTTCGCGGCGGCGATGTCGCCTGCGTGCCACAGTGCGACGGCCAAACTGAACCGCACCTCCACCTGGTCTGGCGCGCATTGCGCCACTTTCCCCAGGAGCGAGACCGCCTCCTGGAATAAACCCAGTTCATACAGCACCTTGCCTAATTCGGTCTGTGCCTCGAGATGGTTTGGATTCATCAGAACCGCACGTTCCAACGCCTCACGCGCCTCCGGCAGATGTCCCAGTTGACGCAACACCTGTCCCCTTCGGCACGCGACCACATCACGAGGCATCAGGGCCTCGGCGCGGGCAAACGACACCAAGGCGTCAGAAAACAGGCCCTGTTGGGCCAGCGCATTGCCCAGGCAGAAGTAAGCTGTCTCGTTCGTCGGATTCAATACCGTCGCCCGGCGGAACATCGCCTCGGCACGTTTGGCGTCGCCGCCATTGAACAAGTCTGTGCCTGCCCGCACGTGCGATACATCATCCATGAAACGTTCCCGGATTTGGGCGATGGCACCCGCAGGCTGGTTCACAAATTCAGGAATGTTCGCGGCCCGGTCCCCGGCGGTCAACTGAAACAAGGTCACCGCGGGACTGGTCCGCCCGTCGCCATAAAACCGGGCAAGGGCAATCCGGGTATAAGGGCCCCATGCCTTGGTTGCAAAGGCAAGCCAACGACCGTCGGGTGAAAACGTGTGCCAGGAATTCATCCGGATCGTGTTGCATCGCAAACGCCGCGCCTCGCCACCACCGGACGGAATGACCCACAG
>JBAWZH010000493.1:0-1432 GCA_037143135.1 bacterium | reverse complement strand
ATATATAGGACGGGACGGACCTCAAAGACGACGAACCTACAAAGTCACACCAAACGCGAGTCCGTCCCGGGACGACTGGACGAACCGAGCGACATTTCCCCCGCCGCCTCCCCGCGTTGATCCGGCGAAAGAAACGACCGCGGGAAAGTCCGGCGGGCGGCAACTCATGCAGGCGGCGCGGGAAGATGCCATGTCGGCAACAGCGGCCGCCGCCTCCGCCGCGACGATGCGTGTGAAGCGGATCGCGCATGACGAAAGCCAGGGATCGAATCCCAACCAGAACGGCACTGCGTTTCATGCCGGCATTTGCGGGGGTCAAGAATGCTCGGCGGTTCAAGTATTCCCCCATGTGCCCCGTGTGCCCCATGTTGGGGGGTAAATCCTGAAATTGCTACGGAACATGAGAGAAATGCTCCTGCTTTGCCCCATGTGCACCGTGTGCCCAATGGAAGAGAAACTCCGCAATAAAACCATATGAGACAATGAGATGCTCAAGCACACATACTCTCCGCCGTAGCGGTTCTGGGAATTTACCCCCAACACGGGGCACATGGGGCACGGGGCAATCGGCATGGTTCCGGGTATCTCGGAACATCGCTGCCAAAGGGAATCGCAGGGATCGGACGGCAAGGTCGTTGCGCGACGACAATCGTGCAGAACCGGTGGTCACGGAAAATGCAGGCGAATACTGAAACCGTTTTGCGCGCCAATCGGTGCGGGTTGGGGCGGTGAACTCAACCGAGGGATACTCATTGCAAATCCAAAGACCCTGCTGTAATAGAGTGCCGAAAGATACTTTAAGTGATCCTGTGATGGAAAAATCCCCTATGTCAAACCCTGTCGCACCCGTGATCCGGACTCCCCCGATGCAGCTTTCCCTGACACCCGGCCAGATCAAGCGGTTGGCCGGGGAGATCGAGGCGAGCCGGAAGCTGATCGCCGAAACCGGAGGCGGACTGCTCCTCGTCGTCGGGCAGATCCACTACCGGGACAAGAAATCCGGGAAGATCGCCGCACTCCTCACCGTCCGCGCCATCCCCCGCGACAAATTCGATGGCATCTGCGCGATCCTGAAAGATTGCTGACCAAGTTTGTCACAGCCCACTCTGCTACTGGAAACGGCAGCGGGGTTTTGTATTTCTTCAGTGGTTCGCCATCACCTTCTCAGCCCGACATCGGGCATTGATGGCTCCGCTGTTGTGGCGTATTCATTCGGCATGACCGCACGATTTGGGAAGCAGGGGCGACGATTGCTTCACCTGTCCTGCGGCGAACACCTTGCGAGACGATGCGAATTCTTCATGCGGATTTCATGCAAATCGGAAGTATTTCACGCGAAACCTTGCAACACCTCAAAATATTGATAGCGTATAAAGTGTTATGGAAACGCATGTTTACGCAAACAGCGCGCTTCCTGAATCAGGCGGGACGC
>JBAWZH010000492.1:0-1432 GCA_037143135.1 bacterium | reverse complement strand
CGTTGGGCTGAGAAAGGAAGACGATGATCATCAAACGGAAGACCAACTTGTCAAAGACGATTGTTGACTGCCATCACGGTAAAGGTGTGCTGTGGTGCACAGAAATGCTCGCCGACTACACGAAGACGGGCAGTGGATTCAAGTACATACACGACAACCACCTTGAACCCGGGGCGTCGATCGGGGAGCACCATCACGAGAATGACGAGGAGATCTACGTGATTCTCAGCGGTCATGGGAAGATGAACATTGACGGAGGTGAGCAGACTGTGGAGGCCGGCGATATTTGCCTGACGCGCTGTGGACATAGTCACGATTTGACCAACGGATTAGAAGGCCCCATGCATTTCCTGGTCATCTGCACGAACACGTGAGGTCATCCTATGCCCAATCTACTCATCATTGGCGCGGGAGGTATTGCGCACCGCCATGTGGAGAATCTTCGGCGGATTGAAAACCTCCGTATTGTCGGTGTTTGTGATCTTTCCGCAGAACGGGCGGAGAAACTGGCGCGGAAAGCCGACACACGGGCATTCTCGGACACACAGACTGCGCTGGACGCCACACGGCCCGACTATGCGGCAATTCTGACACCGCGCCATGTGCGCGAACCGCTGATCGAATTGTGCATCGCTCATGCACTTCCCTTCTTCGTCGAGAAACCGCCCTGCGATCGTCTCTCCGTTGGACGGCGCATTCAGCAGAAGATCAACGGTTCTGGCCTTCTCCACAGCGTCGGCTTCATGCACCGATGGAATGAGTCCCTGAATGCGGTTCTCTCAGAACTGAAGAATGAGCGGCTCAGTCTCATCATCATCCGTTTCGTGGCACCGTTCGCCACCGCTCCCGTTTTCGCCCAGTATCCAGACCCCTATCTTGTCGAACGGTCTGGCGGCTTGGTGGGCGACCAAGGCATTCACTATGTGGATATCGCCCGGTACATTGCTCACTCGGAAGTGGAAAGCATCCATGCCACAGGGAGAAACCAAACGCTTGAACGATCGGGACGGGTCACGACCAATGATGCCGTGTGCTGGACACTAGCCATGCGCAATGGAGTGCTCGTCAACCATTCCCACACGTGGTGCGGAGCGGACTGGGATTGCCAAATCGATCTGGTGACCGATCAGAGCCGAATCTGCATTGGGATGTTCCACAATGCAGCACAGGGTGTGCTTCGCGGCAAGGATTTCCGATACGAAGGCAAGGTAGACGAGTTTGAACTTGAACATCGTGGATTTCTCCGTGCGTTGGAGTTACAGGACACAACCATGGTTCGCTCGTCCTTCACTGACGCATTGGAGTCATTTCGCGTCGCGGGCGAAATCAACCGTATTCTCTACGGGCATACGGATGAACTCGATGCCTTATGAGACACGGCACGCCCAACCATCGACTGGTGCGTACGCGCTACCGCGCGCCGCACAGCCGA
>JBAWZH010000491.1:0-1434 GCA_037143135.1 bacterium | reverse complement strand
GGAGGACTGGCCCAAGGTCATCGAGGTGCTGACCAAGGCGCTGGAGGTCAGTCCCAAGCATACCCAGGCGGCCGAGGCCATGTTCCTGATCGGGTACGCCAACTTCATGGAGGAGAAATTCGAGGAGAGCGTGAGTTGGTTCCGGAAGATGAACAACACCTTCGTGGGCAATCCGCGTGAGAATGACGGGACGTACTGGATCGGTATGGGGCTCATGTTCCAGCAGAAGTTTGACGAGGCGGCCCCGGAGTTTGACAAGGTGCTCCGGCATGCGGGTGAAAATCCCTATATCATGGACTCCCGGTTCAGGCGGGCGGTTTGCGATTTCGGCGTGAGCCGGTTCAAGGAAGCGGAGGTTCGTTTCTCAGCCTTTGTTCAGGACTATCCCACAAACAACCTTTCTGGCGAGGCCTGGATGATGCTGGGGGATGTCGCCGGCGCCCGTGCCGACCTGCCCGCCGCCGTCAGCGCCTACAAACGGGTTGCCGCTTTTGATGTCAACATCGAGTTCTACAATTACTCCATGTTCCGGGTTGGCGAAATGCTCAATGAGATCCGGGACTTCCAGGGGATGATCGGTCACTTCAAGGAGTATATCGCCCGCAACCGTGAAGGGTCGAACATCCCGATGGCCATCTATTGGATCGGATCGTCCATGCGGAATCTTGGCGAGCAACGGGGCGCGCTGGAATTCTTCCGCAATGCGGTCGAAAAATACGGGGTTGACCGCAAGGCGCTGGGCATCGACCTGATTCTCGAGGAGTGGGTCGGACAGGGCAAGGCTGCGGATAAGGCGGTGGCGGAGTCCTCCTGGGCGGATCTGGAGGCCCTGCAGAAGAAAGCGGAGAAAGCCGGACAGGCGGCGTTGTCGCTCCGGTTGAAGCGTGTCCTTTACTATCAGCCCAATATCAGCGACGAAAAGAAAAAGCAGTTGCTGGAAGAATTGGTTCGCGAGGAGAATATTCCCAGCGCTAGTTCCGGCGTGCTGGAACTCATCATGGACGAGGCCCAGAAGCGGAAGGACAAGGATCTGGCGCTCAAGGTGGCGGAGGCGGTCATCAAGACTTTCCCTGAAACCGATACGGCGTTGAATGCCCGCATGATGCTGGCGCAGTATGCCATTGCCGATGAAAACTACAAGGTGGCCATCAAGCACCTGACGCTGGTCAAGGAAGTGTATGCCTCCAGTCCGGAGGCGGCATCGGCCCTTCTGATGCTCGGGGATCTCCAGGTTAAGATGGGGAAATTCAAGGAGGCCGACGAGTGCTACAAGTCCATCCTCTCGGTTAAGGATTGGAAGGGGCCGCTCTGGCCCGCCGCCCTGTATGGGCGCGGTGAATGCGCGCGCGGGCAACGCAATTACGAGCAGGCCAGCGCCTATTTCGAGCGCATCTATGTCATGTACGGCAAGTATGTGCAGTGGAGCGCCAAGGC
>JBAWZH010000490.1:0-1436 GCA_037143135.1 bacterium | reverse complement strand
TCAGAAGCCCCGCCGGTTTATTCAGCGCCAGCAGATCGTTGTCTTGAGTCAGGATCTCGACCTCAGGCCAGGTGGCGCTGAGGCGAAGCACAATTTCAGTCGGCAGTTTTTTCATAATGTCAGGATCTCCCTGCCTTTCACGCCGACGGGGGTGCCAGTTTCTGCAGGCACTCGGCAAGGTCTTGTGGGCGGAATGGTTTGGGAAGAACGTCATTGAATCCCTGTGCCTTAAAGGTGTTTCGCATGGTGTCTATCGATGAACCGCTGGCAACAATGGTATAAACGCGGGGATTCATGGCCCGGAGTTTCGGAAGCACCTCAAGCCCTCCCATTCCTGTTTTCACGGTCAGGTCAAGAATAACAGCCGCATAGGGTGTTCCAGCCTTCTGCTCCCGCTCGTAATAGACAAGCGCGTCCTCGCCGGACTCAACCGAATCCGTGTCATAGCCAGAGCGATCAAGCAACAATGTACAGAGCCTGCGAATCGAAACATCGTCGTCCAGGATGAGTATTTTGGGTCTCATGAAGCTAGGATATCAAACGTCAGATTTATTGTCGAAGGATAATGCAGACTGGATCAGTCTGATTTTCGTTCCGGGGGGATTAATCCAGAACGTGAATGAATAATCCATCCCTCAATTTAGGCTCAAACCAGGTGCTTTTGGGTGGCATGATGCCTCCCGCGTCAGCGATATCCATCAATTGTCCAACCGTGGTGGGATGCATGGAGAAGGCCACGGCATAGTCACCGGAGGCCACTCGTCTCTCCAGTTCGGCGGTCCCGCGAATCCCGCCGACGAATTCAATCCGCTTGCTGGTGCGCGGATCGTTGATGCCGAGGAGCGGACTGAGCAGGCGATCCTGAAGGACGGCCACATCCAGGCGACCCTCAGGCGGGGTATTGGCCGGAAGGCTCCAGCTCAACTCGTGCCATGACCCGGCCAGGAACATGCACACCGAACCGGGCGCGGCCGGGTTTGGTGAGGCCGCAGGTTTCACCGTGAAGCGTTGGCTGACGGCATCCAGAAACCCGGCTGGTGTCAAGCCGTTCAGATCTTTCACGAGCCGGTTATAGGCAAGTATTTGCATCTGGCTGGCAGGAAACAAGACTCCGAGAAACCAGTTGTACGACTCGTCTCCAGTCTGATTCGGGTTCAAAGTTCGGCGTTCGCGGGCGACTCGCACAGCCGATGCGGCGCGGTGATGACCGTCTGCAATATAGGCCGCTGGGACACGTGAAAAAGCCTTGATTACGGCATCCGGTGCGGCGAACGTCCACCCGGCATGGGCAATTCCGTCGCTGGCGGTGAAGTTGAACAGCGGGGTCTTCTGTTCGGCCTCACAAACCAATTTTTCCAGGGCGGGGTCATCGCGATACAGTAGAAATACGGGGCCGCTCTGGGCATTCAGCGTGGTGATATGGCGGGTTCGGTCGT
>JBAWZH010000489.1:0-1447 GCA_037143135.1 bacterium | reverse complement strand
CGGTACGGACAGCCACCGGCGGATGCACTTTCCGCCTCAGCGATCTGAATCAGGGTCCAATCCTCGTACCAGAACATGGTCTTTTTGTCACCAAGGTCGGCAGCGGTGCCACGGCGCGGAGTTTTATCGCCGACTTGGCCAAAAAGAATGTGAAATCGCTGCGACAAATGATTCGTGAGTATCCAGAGCAAGCGGGATCCCTGGATAATCTTCTGAACCACATGCGGACAGTGACCGGCAAGGACATCAAGGATTTTCCACCATTCGCCAAGGTTCCCGAGGTGGGCAGTATGCGCGTTGAAGTGCCCGATACGCGATTGACGGATGGTTGGCGGGTGGCAGCACATCAACTGGTGACCGCCGGAGGAGTCGCGCCGATTCTGGCCAGCGAAGGAGGCCGCACCGCCCACGGCAGGGATCTGGTGGGTGACTTTGACGCTTCGATGAAACTATATGAGTATTGGTTGAAATCCCCAGGCGGCAAACCGGATGGAGATTTCCTGGATGGAACAGGTGCGCTTGAAGTATCTGTCCTGCAACACGACATTGGTTTTACCTGGGAAGGCATGCATGCCATGACCGGACGGGTCCTGTATGGATTGGCGGAACGCTATTTCCTTTCGGGTGACGAGACTTCCTTCAAGAAACTTGTTCCACGCTTGCAGGCAGCCGCAGACTGGATCATCCGTCAAAGAGATGGCTATTTGAAAGATCTGCCAAATCGTTCTGCGCTGCATATCGCAGGACTGCAACCACCACTCAATTTCAGTGACGGCACTCCGGGTCATTGCGAGTGGCGTTGGTATCTTCATCACAATGCCGTTGAATTGCAGGGGCTGCACCGCTTTGCTCAGGCGATGGCGACCATCGACCCGTCGGCAGGACAACGGTATTTGGCTGAGGCAGAACGTTACCGTCAGGATATTCGCCGGGCGGTTCAGGAAGAAACCGTGCGTGCCCCAGTGCGTCAGGTTCGCGATGGGACATACCGTAGTTTCATCCCACCCACGGCCATGACCCGAGGGGTGATGATGAAGGAATACGGCTCGCCGAATTATGGTCTTTCGGATAATTTAGGCGCAGTGACTTTGGGTGAACCCTACTCAGCACTATCAACCGATTATACGCCATTGAATTCAACGCTTGATATTTTGACTGAATGGCGCATTCCCGAGGCGTCCTATGCTAAAGGTGATGCTTGGTTCTGGGAACCCAATGGGAAAGGAAGAGGAGCGGCAACATTGCCAAAATGCTCAGCCAATGCCAATCAGTATCTGTTGCAGGATGACATACCGAATTTTCTCCATTTCTGGGGAAATTATTATGCGGCTCTGGTCATACCCAGTGGCCAGTTGAGAGAATGGCCCAATTTCGTCCCCTTCGGACCAATCCGAGGAATGGCCGACAGTTGTTCCTGTTCCTGGTTTCTTGAAGGCTTTCGAAACCT
>JBAWZH010000488.1:0-1451 GCA_037143135.1 bacterium | reverse complement strand
GCGGTTTTGATTTTTGATTTTGATGCCATATCTCGCCGCCGGTGGCGTTTTTCAATCTGTTCTATGACTGACTCCAAGGTTGGAGTGTTGCGGAAATGCCAATCCAGCAGTTGCACCACATCACGCGTGCTGAGCAGCGGACTGCTTTCCTTCTGAAAGAGGCGCTCCTCCGCCACAAACAACCCGGCCAACGCCACCATGGCCATGTGACGGTGCCACGCCCTCCACTTGCGCACTTGATAGTCAGCCATTCCCAAATGGCTCTTGGAGTTTTGAAAATTTCGCTCGATGAAATGACGCTGCCCCTGATGCTTGGCGAGGGTTTCGTGGGGAGTATCGCTCGGGGCGTTGCTCAGCGTGTATTTGATGGCATCACCCTGGTCCTTGCTGATGAGCAGCCAGCACTGGCGTGCCTCAGTCTCGCCAGGCGGCCATGTCCAAACCCGTAGCGCAAGACTCTCTACCATCACGGGCCCGTTCTCACCGTCACGGATTTTGATCCGCTTGAACTTTTTCCAACCGCCGTTGATCCCGATGACATCACTCACCTTGGTTGCTCCATGCTTGCCAGGACTCGCCGGACGGGCCCCGCCTTCAGGCTTGCGCAACCAGATATGAGTGTTGGCCGGAATGTCAGCGTAATATTCCGCACCCCTTGCTTCCAGCCAACAAAGAAAACTGCTATCTCTGCCATAGAAGCTATCCATGCCGATACGGGCGTATTGAATGCCATGGTCATCAGCTTGGACTATAAGTTCGCGGGCCAAATCGGTTTTTGAAGCCGCTTTGATTCGGTCGTCGGGAATGCCGGCTTCCCGACACCGCTTTGGATCTTTGACCCATTCGTCCGGAAGCAGCAATCGTGCACCGACGAGCATTGCATTAGGTCCATTGCAAAGGCTGGTAAAAACGCCTACCTGGCAATTGTCGACCTTGCCTTGTCGTCCGCTATACTGGCGGCCAACCCCGGCAGAATGATCGCCCTTTTTTGAGAAGCTCGATTCATCCACCGCGAGCATCGAGTCGGGATGATTTCCCAACCGACGGTTCGCCTGCGTGGCCACATACGCGAATACCCCATCCTCACTCCATTGGCTGTCTGCGATGAAATTCTGCAGATCCTGGGACTGGATATTACTTCCTGCCGCGTCAGCGATGGCTTCTGAATTCTTGCGCTCGGTCTCCGAGAGCAGTCCGTGAAGATAGGTCCGTGCATGTTGAGCGTTGTTTTCGGCACGCTTCTTGGTAGGTGCGAACAGATGGGTGATCATGCCGAAAAATCCGATAAGCCGTGTAGCGACACCTGTGGCGGGATGCCTGGTTTCATTTTTTTTCACCGTCGCGAGGACGGCTCTTTAGTTGTGAAGTGGCGAAAAACAGGAATGTCGGCCGCCGCGGCGGAGGCTCGCGAAAAAATTCACAAATGTCAATCTTTTTTTAACGGTGTAGAA
>JBAWZH010000487.1:0-1453 GCA_037143135.1 bacterium | reverse complement strand
CGCCATCGCCACCGCGCAGATGATGGTTGCCAACCGTCTGATAGAGCCACTCAGCGAATGGGCGCTTATCGATTGGTCACAACGCACCGCCCTGCCGGAATTGCTCGACGTGCGTTTGAGTAAAACCACCAAAGACCGCCTCTATCGGGTCAGCGACGAATTGCTCAAGCACCGCAAAACCATCGAAACATGCTTGCGGGGGAAATCCAGGGACCTTTTCAGCCTCAAACGAAGCGTGATATTATACGATGTGACCAACACCCACTTTGAAGGGATCGGCAGTAAAAATCCGAAGGCCAAATACGGCAAAAACAAGCAAAAACGCAACGATTGCCGGCAAGTGGCTGTGGGCATGGCCTTTGATGAAAACGGTTTTCCCCTGGCCCATGAAGTCTTTGAGGGCAATGTGGCGGACACCAAAACATTGAAGACGATACTCGGCCGCCTCGCCCTCAATCAGGACGGCCTCAAGCCCGTGGTGATTCTCGACGCGGGGTTCGCTTCGGCGGCAAACCTTCAGATGCTCAAGGAGGCGGGTTATTCTTATCTGATCAACATCACCCGCGGGAGCCGCAAGAAGTATGCCGATGATTTTTCCGCGAAAGACTTCGAACCGCTGCCAGGCCGTGCTGACAATCAGCAAGTGGAGGTCAAAAAAATCACCGACCCCGAAGACCCCGAAAGCGTGCTTGTGCTGTGTCGCAGTGCGCAGCGGCGGTTGAAGGAATCCGCGATGATCTCCACGGCGGAGCAGCGCTTCCTAACGGGCCTGGGGCGGTTGCAGGCGCGCATTGCCAAGGGTAAGCTCAAACGGATTATCCTCATTGAGCGCGCTATCGGCGCACTTCTGAAAAAGCACCCCAAAGTAGCCCGCTACTATGAGCTCACTCACGAGGGCGGCATCTTGTGCGCCGAGCGGCATGATGGGGCGCTCGACGCCGCGTTGGAATTGTGCGGCGACTATGTATTGAAAACCGATCACAGCATGGATGCCGCCGAGCTATGGCAACTCTACATGACCCTGTTGCGGGCCGAAGAGGGTTTCAGCTCGTTGAAAGGCTCACTTGGGTTGCGCCCCAACTATCATCAGTTGGAGAATCGGGTCGAAGGGCATATTTTCATCAGCGTCTTGGCCTATCACCTCCTCTGCTGGGTGGGTTATCAACTTACGCAGAACGGCGACTCGCGGGACTGGAAAACTGTACGTCGGTTGCTGCGGACTCACAGCTTGGTGACCACGCGCCTGCCACTCAAGGACGGGGGCGTCATTGAGATCCGCAAGCCGAGTCTGCCGGATACCGAGCAAGCCGTGGTTTACAGGCACCTCGGAATTGATTGGAAACAAGCCGCCCCCGCTCGGAAATTTGTCATGAAATGACGACGACTTTGTAGTGCCTTTGAGAACAGAAGCCTGTAAAATCAAGGATTCCAGGCTTCTGGTAAGAAACTTGGG
>JBAWZH010000486.1:0-1454 GCA_037143135.1 bacterium | reverse complement strand
GGCCGCAGGTTCGAATCCTGCCCAGGGCACTAACCCCAGCAGCGGCCTACTCCACAAAGAACAAATGGCCACTCCTACGGAGCAGCCAGGGCCGCAGGTTCGAATCCTGCCCAGGGCACTAACCCCAGCAGCGGCGATCGGCGTGACCTAGTTGGTCTGGCTCTTCTTCGAGAACTTCAGCCGGAGGAATGGCTTTTCAATCAGGTAGTAGCTCAGCGCCGCAACCGGAATCGTGAATGCGAGAGATACGGCCAGGAGAACAATGAACCTGTCGCGGACAGTCCAACCAGCGAGATCCAACCCGAGGTGTCCGTCCGAAAGCCAATCCATCGGCGCTATTTGCCAGAGGTAGACCCCATAGGAAACAATCCCAAGCCAGGCAACAAATCGGACTGAGAGGAACCTCCCCGGAATCCCCCCGCTACCGGGCTCGGTGAATATCGCTGGAGCCGCCAAGAGAAACGCGATCAAGCCGCCGGCAATCCACCAGATGAACTTGGAGTCGGGATCGAGCCAACCGGTTGGGGGAATCAAGCTCACCAAGCATCCTGAAGCCACCAAGACAACTAGAGCAAGCAGCCAGCTTGCCCCTGACCGTGAACGAATCAGCGTGACGACCCGAGGCGTCTTCATAGTGCCGGCCTGAATTTGGGCAGAGACCAATGCCAGGCCCATGCCAATCACAAACCACCAGATGCACGACACCGGTAGCGCCCACAACTCGCTGTCTCCGTGATCAATCCGCCACGCCACGACGGCCGAGATCGCACTCAGTAAAACGAGCAATACAGCTTCAATTTTGATTCTCGACCTGATCCCAACCTGCCGTTGGAGACTCCTCATTGCCATCGCATAAATGGGAATCAGCAGATAGAAGGCCAACTCCACAGAGAGACTCCATGCCTGGGGAATGCCCGCTTGCGAACCTGGGAGATAGATCTGGAAAAGGAAGTAATAGCGAGGCCAATGATCGAACATTGCAGCGTTGTAGGGAAGCAGCGCGATAACCGTCAATGCGAGCCAATACGCGGGGATAATCCGCAAAAGTCTCCGGCGATAGAAGGTCGACACCGCGGTCGGCTTGCGACCGGTGAGATCAGCTGCAACGAATGGCCTGTAAAGCAGGAAACCCGATATGACAAAAAACAGGATCACGCCCGCTGACAACAGGGCGAGCCATGGCCCGAGTTTCCCGACGGATTCGTAGCCCGAAAAATAAGCCGCGTGATGTACAAGGACGCTTAAGGCCGCGATGGCGCGAAGCCCATCAAACATAGGAAAACGTGGGTTACCCGGTGGTGGGGCAACCACGTCGGGAACATGTCCTTCTCCAATGCTGGCAGCAGCATGCTTGTCGACCGCCACGGTCACCACCCTGCCAGGGTTTGAGTCATCCTGATCGGCGACGCGAGAACTTGAGTTTTAGGAATGGCTTCTCAACTATGTAATAGCTC
>JBAWZH010000485.1:0-1455 GCA_037143135.1 bacterium | reverse complement strand
TCGCGCCGCGCTTACGGCCTGTGAGCTGACTCCTCCATAGTAATCGCCGATCCCCCGTTGGGTCAGCCCGCTCAATCGGCAGGCCAACTCAATCGCCACCAGCTTGGCCGTCCCTGTCTTTTTCCTGCGCCCATGCGCCTTTAACGCCTCGACCCCTGCCCCATACTCTCTGGCCACAATTTCATCAATTCGATCCAATGAGATCCCCTCATCCGGATACGCCACATCACGATCCCGAGGGGCTCCACTCTGGCGCTCCCTTAACTCCTCTTCCAAGGCCTCTACATACTCGTCGTCCCCGACCCCATGACTACTCCGATCAAGCAATCGGCGTAGATCGCTGTCGTCGTCCATCAAACAACCTTGCACATACGCCCGGTAGCGCTGGCGCGCCTTCTGAGAATCCTCGTCAAGCGTCTTCAATATTTCGTAGCACACGAACTCCTCGCCTCGCCGCTTATCCCGATACCCCCCGTAACTGCTCCACCGGTAAGCCTCCAAATACCGCTTCAGGTCTGCCTTCCCCCGGTTTCGCAACGCCTTCACTTTCACGGGATTCAAATGAATGTATCGGGTCAACGTCATCAAGTACTCATCGCCCTGCACCAGTTTGGCCTTGTATCGTCCCTCCAATTGATGCCCGGGCTTCCGGTGCTTGTATCGGGAATAAAGCGCATAACTGGTGTTCAGCCTCTGCATAAATCGCGATAGATTCGGATGCGCCGTCCGCACCAGAAGGTGGTAGTGGTTGCTCATCAACACATAGGCGTACAGCACCACCCCGTAAGTTTCCAAGCTGTCCTGCAATTGGTTCAAAAAACGGTCCCGGTCACTATCGTCAAAGAATATCCGCCCACGCCCATTCCCCCGACTAGTAACATGGTACAGCGCTCCTGAAAATTGCTTTCGCGGCGACCTTGGCATTCGCGCACTTTCTCAACTCACAGCCGCCATGTCAATCTATTTGTATTTTACAGTCTGACCCCGACACCGTTGTGGTATGAACTTGAGCGAAGCGGGTGAAAAAAATTCCCTCTTCGCGCATCCCGGCGAGACGCCGGTTACTACAGGCGCTTCGCTCTTTCCCTGACTGTAGTAACCGCCCGCTGCGATCAGACTCGGATAGATCTCACCTTGGACCATGCGCTGGATGTTGCTGAGTGGCAGGACAAGGTTCTTCATGGTTTTCTCTTCATCATTTGACTTCATCGGGTTCTATTCTACTTGCATGATCCGCCCCTCCCTGTCGATAATCGCGCGCGTGAATGATGTTCCCCTTTCGTTTAGAAACAGCATGAAAAGACACAGACGGACAAACTGGGCAGCCGCCCTCATCGGGGCTGGCCTCATTGGATTCGCTCCGCGGCTGTGGGCGGCGGAACCTTCGGGCGCACCCGGCCCCACCAACAACCCCATCGCCGCTTTCTACAACGGACCGGAAGGTTATCCCGCATG
>JBAWZH010000484.1:0-1460 GCA_037143135.1 bacterium | reverse complement strand
TCACCTGCGACGGCGGTTGGCCCGCAGGTCAGGACTGCCCGCAACTGCTGTGCTACGATGCCAATAATGGCAAGGAACTGTGGCGCCGGGACCTCGACCACTTCGACAACCTGCCCGAGGCCGAGGCCAAGGCGGCCAAGGCTGACCGGGCCGAGGCTTGGAAACAGACTCACGAGTACTGCGCCCTCTTCTGGGAACTGCGTCACGGCAATCCGGACGCGGCGCGGCAGACTACCATCATAGAACGTTTCAAGAAGGCGGGGTTCGAGGTTCGTGAACCGGCGCTGGAGTGGTTCCGGGACAAATTGGGTAGCAACAGTGGCATACTCTGCGACAAGGCACTATCCTCGCGTCTGGCAAAAGTCGGTTTTGAATGCCCCACTTGGGGTTGGCGCTGCATGGGCGTGGCCATGCCCACCCCGGCCAGTGATGGCAAGGCCGTCTATGTGGCCACCGGATTTCGTACCATGAGTGCCTTCGATCTTGATGGGAAAAAACTCTGGCAGCAGGTCATTACCCAGAGTATTCCCGGTGAAGGGGCGTTCTTTACCGAGGAATTCGCCCATAGTCCCTTCCTGATCGAAGGAAAACTGCTCATGCATTGGTTCAATCACCTATGGTGCTATGAACCCGCCAGCGGTAAACTTCTGTGGTCAACCAAGACCAAACCGATCCCCGCACATGCCATGGGCCAACCGACCGTGTTGCGCTTGGATGCTGGCGGCAAACCGGTGACCTGCATCTTCACCACCTGGGGCCAACTCATCCGCCTTTCCGATGGCAAATTGCTCTTGGATAAGATCGCTTGGTTCGGTTGCAATGCCGTCATGTCCGGCGACGGCAAGGATGTGGTCTGGGGTAAGAACGGCGCGGAGGCCGGTGGGCCCAAGGAGGAACGACTCCACTATGACAAGCAGAGTTGGAAAAGGGGAATGGTTGGCATCCGCTTCCGCCTGGATGCCAGCGGGGAAACAGCAACGTCCGAACGGGTGGCACTCCCCTGCGCCGACGCGGAGATGGGTTGGTCAGTCTATCCAATGTTCAGTCAAGGTCGCATCATCTGCAACAACGGTGAGATCGTCTCCTGGGACGGAAAGGAAGCCCGACTCCTGCGACCCGGCATACGCCACATCCGCCTCGGCTCCAACGGTAGCATCCTGGCCGATAACCGCCTCTATGGTCTGCAAGAGGATTGCAGTGGGAAGGGTGGTGGCCAAATGGTGCGCAACTGCTTCATCCGCTGGATGTGGATACAGGATGATCGGCCGGTCACAAGTTACGACAACCCTGTCGAACTCCTGCCTGCCCCTCTGGACATGCCGCCGGAACAACAACGCAAGATCATGGCCCAGATCGGCAGTGCCAGCGCTGGCGCTCACGGGGGCATCTATGGCTGGCATAACTCGTACAAGACACCTTCTGCCGCCGGCGACCGTTTGTATGTGCGGACCTTCGACAAC
>JBAWZH010000483.1:0-1464 GCA_037143135.1 bacterium | reverse complement strand
TCAATCCCTCGGTTCCGCGCGGCAGGATTTACCAACTGGCCACCTGCCAGTTCGTGCGACAAAAGCGCGATGTGCTCCTCGTGGGACCGCCCGGGGTTGGCAAAAGTCACCTCGCCCAAGCCATCGGAGCCGAGGCGATCCGGGCGGGGTTCCTCGTGCTCTACCGCTCGGTATTTGATCTGGTGCGCGAACTCCTCGCCGAACAAACCGAGGCCGGCGTGGGTCGGATGTTGGCCCGCTACCTCAAGCCCGATCTGCTCATCATTGATGACATGGGACTCAAAGTCCTGCCGCCCAAGAGCGGGGAAATCCTCCTGGAAATCGTCATACGCCGCTATGAAAACCGCTCCACGTTCATGACTTCCAACCGCCCCATCGAGGAATGGGGCAAGCTCCTGTGCGACGTCCCCGCCGCCAGCGCCATCCTCGACCGCCTGCTCCACCACGCAGAAATCATCCCCATCACCGGACGCAGCTACCGGCTGCAGCAAAGCACTCAGGAACGTTCCTCTGCCGATGAACCCCCGCCGCCAACAGATCGCAACGAGGAAAAAAATGCGGCCTCCCGGCCGGAAACCAACACAACGCAGGGAACCACGGTTCCCCGCACCCCTCCTCTCAGGGGAACAGCATCAGCCTGCGGCTGAAAATCGCGGCTCCGCCGCCTTCAAACAACGACCAAACCACCGCTTGCATCCCGCCAGAAAATGAACTAAAAAAACCGCGTCCGAAGTGGTGCACTTTGAAGTGACCACAGGTGGTGCACTTTCAAGTGACCGGCGACACACCCCCCAAACGCTCGGCAGCGAGGGGCTGCGTTTTGATGTCAGGCCATTCAGCGGAACCCGTGTGCTTGGCAAGGCCCCACCGGAGGCTTCAACATTCTGAGATTCCAGGCGCAAGTCACCAGCCGGATGATTGTCCGGCGGATAACCCTCATACAGCTCATCGCTGAGCGGCAAGATGCTGCTGCATGCCGCAACGTCAGCCATGCTTAAATTGCGCTTGCAGTAGTCCACGATTTGGGCAAAAGAGATTTCCTTGAAAAGGTCGTTTTCCTCCAAATATCCATATCTGTCTAGTCCATCGGAATGGCGAGTGAGGGTCCAACCGTAGCGCTCCATGCGCTCTGTGTATTCATATACTCTGAGAATGAGTGATTTGCCAGCTTGAACGCTGGCTGGTTGCGTGTCAGACACGCTTGCGGAGTCGGGTTGATTTGGTGTTTCCATTTGGGTAAGTTTTTGGAGTTATCTGGTGTCAGTGTTTAGTTTTTGAGATAGCTGCGCGCAGCCGCAATACGCGCCATCGAAATGGCAGCGTATTCGGGGCACCTTTCAATCCCTATAAACCGATAACCAAGACGTGACGCGGCCATTCCAGTGGTTCCCGAGCCTGAAAATGGGTCGAGAATAATACCCGCTGCTGTGGGACAAGCTCGTTGAATCAGCCATTCCATCAGCG
>JBAWZH010000482.1:0-1465 GCA_037143135.1 bacterium | reverse complement strand
GTCTGCGCAGTTTGCGCTGCATCGGCGTGTCGTTCAGGCGGTCAACCAACTCAACCAGGTAATTCTTCGGCAGCGGCATTCTATTCTCCCAGGATTCCCCGTACCGGATCATCCATTTTGTTGTGTCTTGTTCGGCGAGAGACGGAAGATTAACGATCCCCGCTTTAGAAATCAAAACAATTGGACTGGTGGGCAATACAGGAGCCGAAAATCCCATTAATTTCATCAAATCGAGCGGTATAATTCAGGTAGTGGGAGACAGAAAGAAAGTGAGAAAGAGTCCTTTCCAGAAGACGCAAGACGTTGTCGAAGTCTCCGCACCATGTTATAAGTCGTCAAATTCATGGCGACTTGAACGAACATCCCGTCAGAAGCTCAGGGGGGGTAAGCAGTATGGCAAATAACAATCAGATAATCGGTTTGGACATCGGCGGGACGAAGTGCGCCGTCATTTTGGCCAACCAGACGGGGTCGATCATCTCATCGACGCGGATTCCGACAACAACCTACCCCCACACAATCGAGTCTCTATTTAGCGAGGTGGAAAAGTTCAAGCCATCCTGCGATACCCTTTTCGGGGTGTCGTGCGGCGATCCGCAGGATTCCAGGAGGGGCATCATACTCTCTCCCCCCAATCTTCCCGGCTGGGATAATGTTCCGATCACGGCGATGCTTGAAAAACGATTTGGCGGCAAAGCCTACCTCATGAATGATGCCAATGCCGGCGCGCTGGCTGAATGGAGGTTCGGGGCGGGGCGTGGAGCAGAAAGCATGGTGTTCATCACATGCGGCACAGGCTTTGGGGCAGGGTTGATTCTGGACAACCGGCTTTACGAGGGAGCGACAGGCGCCGCTGGAGAAATTGGACACGTCAGGTTGGAACCGGACGGTCCGGTTGGCTATGGCAAGGCGGGATCGGTCGAGGGTTTCTGTAGCGGAGGTGGGATCGCCCTGCTTGCCCAAAAGATCATCCGCGCCGAAGGATTAACCTCGGCTTTTGGCGGCAAGCCTGTTGATCAGATCACAGCCCGGGATGCGGGTATCGCAGCAGATGCCGGCGATCCGCTGGCGATCAGGATATTTTCCGAGTCGGGACGATATCTCGGACGAGCCCTGGCGGTTCTGGTCGACATTCTCAACCCCCAGAGAATCATTCTGGGAAGTGTCTTTGTCCGTTGCCGCAAACACCTTGAACCTTCAATGCATGAGGCGTTGCGCAAGGAGGGGTTGGCTCATGCAGTAAACGCCTGCCGGATCGTTCCAGCCGAACTCGGCGAAAGCATTGGCGATATAGCCGCCGTGACAGTCGCCCTCTATCGCGCGGGGAAACTGAGTTGATCGATGCTTGATGGTGGACGGCGAGAAAGATATTGGAGGGGTTTGCGGGAACCTGCAAACGGCGGAAATGCGGTGCTTGAGTTTTGAACTTCACGGGGTTATGAATACGGTCGAGGACGCTGTTTCG
>JBAWZH010000481.1:0-1467 GCA_037143135.1 bacterium | reverse complement strand
ACTCGCGCCAAGTTGAACAGCGATTACTCGGACAGGCTCCTAGCATTACAGTTGCATTCTCCTTTTGAGATGGGCGCGGCGCGCTTCGGCTTGATGGGCTCTTCGCCAGAGCGACCATGCGATGATTTGCGCGGGTTGGATGCGCCGTTGTGCAAGCTTGATGATGATGCGGCGAATTTCTTGGACCGACCAGCGGATCAGGAACACTGCTTTGTCCGGAGACGGAGCATCATTTTTTTGGGCGGCGATGTGATATTGGCACGATGCCGGATGACGGCCATCATGGCGAAGGCGAGCATGACCAGCGAGACGTGACGATGCCAGCCATGCCAGGAGCGGGTTTCGTTGTGATCGAGACCGAGTTCGTTTTTGGCGGTTTCGAAACTATCCTCGATGGCCCAGCGATGGCCTTCGACCGATACCAGCTTTTTCATGGGCGTGTCCTTGGGACACCATGTGGAGAAGAAAGCGAGATCACCGTCGGCAATGTTCCGGCGGATCAGCAGACCCCGCGTCCACTTTCCGGTGAAGGTCCTATTGTATTCGCCCGCATCGAGATCGGCCAGTTCAAGATAGGCCCAGTCATGCAGGCGCTCGCCTTTGGTTCCATCGCCTGCTGACAGGCGCCGCCATGCGCTTTTGGGGAGATTTTGTGTGATCTTCGCGGCGCTCCCGCTAACCATCTGCTTCTTGCCCCAGGAATGGAACACACGATTGGCGGCAACGCCCAGAACATAACCCTTGCCCGCCTTGCGGAGCGCGGTTTCGATTTCTCCCGTGCCATACACGCTGTCCGCCGCAACAAAAGAGAAGGGTACCTTTGCGGCGATCGCATGCACGATCATCCTGCACGCGCTTTGCGGTTTCGTCGCAAAACACACATCATCCGGCACATGCGCCGTCGCCATGCGTTCGGGATCGTCCGTCCATACCTTCGGCAGATAAAGCGCCCGGTCGATGAAGGCATGGCCATGGCGCGACACATAGGACGCGAACACGCCGATCTGGCAATTGGTTATCTTGCCCGCCGAGCCGGTATACTGGCGCGCAACCCCGCACGACGCCTTGCCCTGTTTCAGAAAGCCGGTCTCGTCGATAACAAGAACCGCCTCCTCATCAGCCAAGGTTTCAAGCGCATAATCGCGCACCATGTCGCACAACGCTTCCGCGTCCCACTGGCCGCGGCCCAGTATCGCCTGCTGACGCCACGGGCCGAGATCCCCGGCCGCTTCCGCGCGCATCCAGCCGGTCTTGCGCGGTTCGCTCCCAAGCAACCCATCCAGGAAATTCCATGCAGACGCCGCGACCCGCTCTTGGCGGAACAACGGTCGAATCCGCGTCTTCACATCCCGCAACGACGACGCCCAAAGCCCAAGCGTCGTCTCAATCGATGCTCCGACCATCCATAATCCCCCGAATCATGGGGGCCTATGGATTCAGAACCCAAAACAAACCGCAACTGTAATG
>JBAWZH010000480.1:0-1469 GCA_037143135.1 bacterium | reverse complement strand
GGATCACCGTCAGGCCGCTTTGGCGAAAAAGGCGGGACTTCGGGTTAAACCGTAACGCCTTCAAAGATCCTGAAGAGGCCCGTTTACGCAGGATCGATTAAACCTCTTTTCCCTGACAAAGAACCTGGTCTCTTGAGATCCAGAAGAGAAGATTTTCTCACGCGAAGCCGCGAAGCCTGCGAAAAGAGAAGATTTTTGAACAGAAGGCCACGAAGAACACAAAGTCCGTTTGACGGGTTCGGCAGGTTCACCGCAGGAAAAAGAATGTTGCGGCATTTTAAGGCAGGGGCTTGCCAATCGCTGGTAATCCTTGAATTGCATATCGACAACACCCCTGCATTCAAATACCGCGCCCCGGAGATCGGTCTTGAATGGCGCCTTCTTCAATGGCATCATTCTTCAGCGAAACAACCATGAATCTTTACCCTTTGATTGCCGATAAGGTTGAACACAATCCCGCCGTCGTGAACGCGGCACTGGCCACGTTGTCGAAATGGGAGGTATTGGGGGAGGCCTCGTCGGAACGTTTGGTGACGTGGCGACGGATTTTGAGCGACGCCAAGACAGGAAAAGCCGGCATGAAACGGTTGCTGGCCGTATTGCGCGATGAGTCGGAATCCAACCGCCGATTACTTGATTTCGGTCCCTTTGCGGGCGTGCTGACCCGGGAAGAACGACGAAAGGTATTCCTGAAATGCGCCTACGATCATTGAAACAGTTGCTTGATATCGTCAAGGCGATGGCGCGTCCCCGTCAGGTCACAGTGCTGGGTTCATCCTCCCTTCTCGCCGGCAACCCCGATCTTGGGGAGAAGGGGCGGCCTCTGGAACTCAGTCTGGATGCGGACATGCTGGTTGAACCCTGCGATTCGGGGCAGGCTGCGGTGCTTCATGAGGCGATTGGGGAGGGGAGCCTGTTTCATAGTGGATCTTCTTAAAGCCGTGATCCAGGCGGGTGTCATCACCATCCCCGCATTGCGAAAGGCCTATCAGGAAACGGACATGAGTGAACGGGAGATGTTCAAGGCAGGACGACTGTTGCGAAAGCTGGAGACTGAGTGCGAATCGGGTTATGGGGCGGCGCTGGGCACCCCGCCCGTGGGACGCGAATCCCGTGCGAAATACGGGCGTGCAAACCCAGATTCAGTAGTCAGAAAATCGTCTCGCGCGAAGAACTCGATTTTGAATTAGCCGAGGTCTTCTGTTCAAGATTCTTCGAGAGAAGGAAATTCAAAGAGAAGAATTTTAACAGAAGCAACATTCTCTTCTCTTGTTTGTCTTCCCTGTGCGAACTTCGCGACCTTCTGTTTAATAAACTTTTCTCCCTTGTAAATCGCCTCCTCTAATGTAGAAATATTTGACAAATAGATCCCGTATCGACAATATTCTCGACAAAACGAGAAAGGATCGGTGTTTTGTGGAAAATATTCTACCGGAAATTGTTTTCTCGACTTCGGATAGCACACAGTC
>JBAWZH010000479.1:0-1470 GCA_037143135.1 bacterium | reverse complement strand
TGGGCGCCTGGAGGATGTCCAAGAAACGGGTCCTGGCGCGGCGGGTTCCGGCCATCGAAACTCTCGGTTCCGCGACCGTGCTTTGCACGGACAAAACCGGAACGCTCACGATGAACCGGATGACGGTTGAGCAACTCTATGCGAACGGCTCGTTCTGTGATTTGAAGCGACTGGGCGAATCGACCCTTGCGGAGTCTTTCCATGAACTCGTCGAGTACGGAATCCTCGCCAGCCAGCGTAATCCCTTTGATCCCATGGAAAAGGCCATCCATGAGGTCGGAGTGAAGTTCCTGGCCAAGACGGAACATATTCATGAGGACTGGGAACTGCTGCGCGAATATCCCCTCTCGCGGGAGATGCTGGCCATTTCCCAGGTCTGGAAATCCAGAACCAACGACGACTTCATGATCGCGGCCAAGGGGGCGCCGGAAGCAATTGCAGACCTCTGCCATTTCACTTCGGAACAGAAATCCGAACTGGCCGGGCGAATCGACCAATTGGCGAGGGATGGTTATCGTGTACTCGGTGTGGCGCGGGCCCGCTTCAAACAGACGGCCCTGCCGGATCAGCAGCATGATTTCGAATTTGAATTCATTGGCTTGTTGGGGTTGGCCGACCCCATCCGCCCGACCGTCCCGGCCGCCATTGCCGAATGCCACCAGGCGGGAATCCGGGTCGTCATGATCACGGGCGATTACCCGGTCACGGCGCGGAACATCGCCAAACAGATCAACCTTGCTGAGGGTGACCTCATCACCGGCCCGGAACTGACCGCGATGAGCGACGAGGAGTTGGCCCGCCGCATCAAGACCGTCACCGTATTCGCCCGCGTGGTGCCCGAACAGAAACTCCGCATTGTCGAAGCCTTCAAGGCGGCCGGTGAAATCGTGGCCATGACGGGAGATGGCGTGAATGACGCGCCCGCACTGAAAGCCGCCCACATCGGCGTGGCCATGGGGGCACGGGGAACCGATGTGGCGCGCGAGTCGTCTTCGCTGGTTCTTCTGGACGATGATTTTTCCTCCATCGTCGAGGCCGTCAAGATGGGGCGCCGGATATTTGACAATATCCGCAAGGCCGTTGCCTACATCTTTGCGATCCACGTGCCCATCGCCGGAATGTCCTTGATCCCCGTACTCTTCGGCTGGCCGCTGGTGCTGATGCCGGTCCATATCCTGTTCCTGGAACTGATCATCGACCCCGCATGCTCGACCATCTTCGAGGCCGAGGAGGCGGAAAAAGACCTCATGAAGCGACCTCCGCGCAAAGCTGGTGAACCCCTGTTCAGTATGCGGAGCGTGGGGGTGAGCGTGATGGAGGGACTCAGCGTGTTGGTCGTGGTATTGGCGGTATTCTGGATTTCATGGAGTCTGGAACGATCCGCAGACGAATCCCGCGCATTGTCCTACACCACCTTGATTGTGGCGAACCTGGCCCTGATCATCAGCAACCGGTCGCGCACCCGAACCC
>JBAWZH010000478.1:0-1474 GCA_037143135.1 bacterium | reverse complement strand
GAGGTTTAATCGATCCTGCGTAAACGGGCCTCTTCAGGATCTTTGAAGGCGTTACTGTTGGTTAATGCGGTCATGGCCACATCATAAGAGAACATGGGCAGGCGTGCCGTGAAATCCTGGACATAATCCATGGCCCTGACCAAAGGGGCAGGGTTATTGGATCGCGAGAGGGCGCGGAGCGCCAGCAGATAGTCATCCCGGAAGACGGTCGGAATAATGATTCGACTCAGCCCCGCATGCACCAGTTCCGCATTCATCATCAGTCTGGCAATGCGTCCATTACCGTCTACGAAGGGATGAACCTCCGCGACGAGAAACATCATGAAAATCGCACGCGGTAAACCCGGCATGACGGCCGAAGCCATTTCAAACCCCTTCAATAGGGTGCCCGGGACGAGTTCGGGTTCAACGAACACGGTCTCCCCCGCTCGATTTGACGTCTCCTTGAAATCGCCCGGAGTCTTATCCGGCCGGGCCTCCATAATATCGTGATGCCAGGATTTCAACAGACGAAGGAAGTCTTCGAAGGTTTCGGGGGCTGAGTGCATCCGCCGCAACCCTGACGCCACGCGAAATGTTCCCATGATATCATGGGCATCCTCGGGACGGTTCCGGGGCACCTTGTTTTGAAAAACAATGTCATACGCTTCAGATATCTTGAATTCCGTTCCTTCAATGTAGTTCGAGAAGTAGGCCTCGAAAAAGGCCAGAAGCTGGTGTTCCCCATCGGTCATTGCGACTTCTTTACGGATCGACAGTTCCGCTTGGGTAAGCGCGGTAAAAAGGCTGTTAAAAAGAACCAGACGTGCGGGATCGTAGGGCGTCCCCATGGCTCTGGCCCTGGCCCCTGGCGAGGAGAGCCCCGTGGCTGACCGGGTACGAAGAAGCGCGGCGATCATGGCATTCAACTGCCGGAAGGGCGCCTCCAGGCGCAGGCGTCCGGCCAGTTCATGTGCTGAATCCCGGAGCGTATTCAAGGCATCGCCCCCTTGTGCCAGGCAGATGCGATCCAGTCGCTCTTCGATCTCCCTTTTTGACAGGGTTTTGACGTCTCCGCATCGGCCCCGTGCAATCTGAAGATTTTCAAGAAACGCACGTGGCCGAGATGAGATGAACAGCCCGTTCATGAAAGGCATATCCGTATCCGTGGGCCCGGGCCCCTTCATCAAATGGACACGAATACCCGGCAATGTGATTTGTTTGGTGTAGGTGTAGGTCAGAAAAATATCTCCTGAATCCGTAGGGCGACCTTCCAGTGCGGAACGGTGACTGAGGAGGGCTCCCGAGAACAAGCGTCCCAGAATGGGGTAGAGATTCCTCTTCACAATCTGCTCATCAGTGCCCGTTAAGTTCGAGGTGTAGAGCCGGGGTGCAAGCTTTCGCAACCGCTTTGATTTTACCCAACGACTAATCCGCTGAGACTGTGTGCTATCCGAAGTCGAGAAAACAATTTCCGGTAGAATATTTTCCACAA
>JBAWZH010000477.1:0-1475 GCA_037143135.1 bacterium | reverse complement strand
TCCTCTGGAAACGGCCGTTTGTCACCGACATCACCGACACCCTGCGGGCGGGCGACAACCAGATCGAAATCCAAGTCACGAACCTTTGGGTCAACCGCCTCATTGGAGACGAGCAATTGCCGCCGGACGTGGAATGGAAGGAGATTTCCTGGGAACCCTTTGGAAAAGCCCTGAAAGAATGGCCAGAATGGTTGCTCAACAACCAACCAAGCCCAACGGGCAGGATCACCTTCACCACCTGGCACACATGGGAGAAAAACGATCCCCTGCTCGACTCAGGTCTCATCGGACCGGTGAAGATTCACTCATCCGTCGAGTTGCCTATAGCAATCAATCCGTGAGAAACCCGCTTCAAAAAGGTGCTTTCCATCCACCATCATCTACCCTACTTTCCGTCTGTAAGCACACTTTTTGCGGATGAACCGAGAAACCACATGTCAATGGTCGCCCCGATCGACGTCCCCAACAAACCAATGGAACCCAGCGAGCTCAACCTCCCCGCTCGCATTGGGGAGATCGTCGCGAATCAGAATAAAGAACCTACATGAAACATATCCTCCCACTCCTCGCGGCCTTGCTCCCACTCGCAATTCCCTCAGGCATCCTGGCCGCCGCTGATACAAAAGCTGCTCCCCAGGCAATCGATTTGACGGTGGAATATGCCCGGCAACCCTTGGGAATTGACTCTGCGCACCCTCGATTCTCATGGAAAATGAAGCCGGTCACCACAGTGCGTGGACAACGACAAACGGCTTATCGTCTTCTCGTCGCTTCGTCTCCGGGGCTTCTGAAGGAGGGCAGGGGGGATGTTTGGGACTCGGGAAAAATCCCATCCTCGGAATCTGTCCTGGTGGATGCCCCCGGGCTCCTGTTGTCTCCCAAAACGCGGTATTACTGGACGGTCAAGCTTTGGGATGGAAAGGATCAGGAGGGTTCCTTTGCTGCCCCGACCTGGTTTGAGACGGGGATCTTGGACTCCGCCAAATGGTTTGAGGACGGCGCGAAATGGATTGAATCCCCGATTTCCGTCGAGAACGGTCCGGAGGTGGAGCACTGGACCAATTATGTAATCACTCCCCTTGGGAAAAATGTGCCGGCAGACCAGTCATCACGGGCCGACGCCTATAAGGCAGCAGAAACGCACTATCGGGAGCTGCTTTCCAAAAATGTCTGGTGTGGTTCGCTGATGCGCCGGGAATTTGACGCATCGTCCATCGTCAGCGCACGACTTTACATCACCGGTCTCGGCTATTATCGCGCCTACTTGAACGGGAAAAAAATCGGGGGCCGGGATCTGGCTCCCAGTGACAGCTATTTTTTCGGGAACGTCTATTATCAGGCGTATGATGTGACGGAACTCATCCGCGACGGGCGGAACTCCCTGGGCGTGGAGCTGGTGAACGGCCGATTGAGATCCTGGTGCCTTTGGGATTACGAGTGGGATTCGGAAACGTTCTATGAGCGCCCCGTGCTCA
>JBAWZH010000476.1:0-1482 GCA_037143135.1 bacterium | reverse complement strand
GCCGTGACACAGCGACCCGTAAAGACGACCTTATACCGACTTGAAAAAGGAATAACACCATGAGCACTGACATCACACAGACCGCCAATATCATTAAAGAACAGACCGTCATCATCGATGCCGTGAGACAGGAAGTGAACAAGGTTCTGGTCGGTCAGGAACGCCTTTTAGACCGCATGCTGATCGCCCTGATCTCCAACGGCCATATTCTTCTCGAGGGGGTGCCGGGGTTGGCCAAAACCACCGCCGTCAAGACCATGGCCCAGGCGCTAGGACTCAAGTTCCAGCGTATCAGTTTCACGCCGGATCTGCTGCCCGCGGACGTCATCGGAACCCTGATCTACAATCCCCGCGAGGGCACCTTTACCCCGCGGCTGGGCCCGATTTTCACAAACCTTCTCCTGGCCGACGAAATCAACCGCGCCCCGGCCAAAGTTCAGTCCGCCCTTCTGGAGGCCATGCAGGAACACCAGGTTACCATCGGCGACAAAACCTACCCCCTCCCCGAACCGTTTATGGTGATGGCCACACAAAATCCCCTTGAACAGGAAGGCACCTATCCCCTTCCCGAGGCCCAGATTGACCGGTTCATGCTGAAATACCGGGTGGATTATCCCTCCAAGGACGACGAGCGGCGCATCATGAACCGGTTCAGCCGCAGGACCGACATCACGGTTAATCCTGTCATGTCGTCCGAACAGATACTGAACATGCGCCGGATTCTGGATCAGGTTTACTGCGACGAAAAGGTGGCCGATTACATCCTGGATATTGTTTTCGCTACCCGCAAACCGGCGGATTACAAATTGGACATCGGCCATCACATCCAGTACGGCGGGTCTCCGCGCGCCAGCCTGTTCATGAACATCGCCGCACGGGCCAACGCCCTGCTCCATGGCCGCGCCTACGCCACTCCGCAGGATATCAAGGAAATCGCTTACGATGTGTTGCGGCACCGCCTGATCCTGACCTATGAAGCCGAAGCTGAAAACCTGAAGAGCGAGGATATCATCCTGAAGATCCTGAGCGAAATCCCGGTGCCGTGAGAATGAACTCGATGTTGTTAAGTTGTTGAGTTGTTAAGTATAGACCACTTGGCAATCTTAACAACTCAACAACTTAGCAACCAGCAGCTCAATACTCTATCATGCCACTCAACGTCAAAGAACTGATGAAGCAGGTGGGGAAGATCCGGGTGGTCACCAACCGCCTCGTGGATGAACACCTGTCGGGTGAATACCATTCCGTATTCAAGGGGCATGGGATCGAATTTGAGGAAGTCCGGGAATATGTGCCCGGTGACGACATCCGCTCCATTGACTGGAATGTGACGGCCCGTATGGGCGTACCGTTTGTGAAGCGTTTCTGCGAGGAGCGCGAACTCACCATCCTCTTCCTGGTGGATGTCTCCGGATCCCAGTCTTTCGGGTCGGGCCAGAGATCCAAGGCCGAACTCGCCGCCGAGATCACCTGCCTGCTGGC
>JBAWZH010000475.1:0-1483 GCA_037143135.1 bacterium | reverse complement strand
CTTAGATTGTGACTGGTCGGAGACCATCCGTAGCTCAAGCCCCTCAGGGCGCAGAGCGAAGGATGGCGGAGAGGGAGGGATTCGAACCCCCGGAGCCTTGCGGCTCTCCGGTTTTCAAGACCGGCGCGTTAAACCACTCTGCCACCTCTCCCCGACGCGGCCCGATAGAGCGAACACGGGGGGAGACTAGAGAAACTGATCCAATCTAGGCAAGCGCATTCTAGCGGGTGACGGCTTCAGGAGGCGTTCTCCGTAGGGGCGGGCCCTGCCACGGGGAGTTCTATCCAGAACAGACTCCCCCTGGCTTCCTCGCTTTGAACCCCGATGAGTCCGCCATGCGCCTCCACGGCGAGCTGGCAGAACGTCAACCCGAGTCCGGTCGAGTGGCGTTGCCCACCCAGGGCGCTGTTGATCTGGTAGAATTTCTCAAAGATCTTCTGGTGAAACTCCCTGGGAATACCCTGTCCGTTATCCTGAATGCTGACCCGGACGGTCTGGTCGAACGAGTCGATTCGAAAATGGATTTCGCCGGTGGTCTCGGAGGTGTAGGTCAGGGCATTGGACAGGAGATTGTAGATCACCCGGGCCAACATGTCGGCATCGCCCATGACGGTGGTTTGAGGCCCTGCGACTTCAAGATCCAGCACCCGCGACTTCTTGAGGAAGTCTGCATTCTGGATGATGATCCCGATCACGAGGGCCAGATCGACTTCCGTCAGTTGCAGAGGGATCGAGCCGGCTTCCATTTTGCTGACATCCAGGATGGAGTTGATCATGACCATCAGATGCTCGGTTGATTCAAGGGCGTCGCGCAGGGTTGCCGTGACCGGAGTCGTGACTGTGATGTCCTTCATTCCCAGAACCTTGTCAAGACAGGCGTGGGTGTTCAACAGAGGATTGCGCATGTCGTGGACAATCATGTGAACCAGATTATCCCTGAGTTCCTCCAGGTTTTGGAGTTGGATATTCTTATCCTGGAGTTCGCGTTGTTGACGCCTGAGTTCAAGATGGGTTTTGACCCGGGCCAGAACCTCCTTGACCGAAAACGGCTTGGTAATATAGTCAACACCCCCGACGGAAAAAGCCCTGATTATGGTGGCGTTGTCTTGAATGCCGCTCACAAAAATGATGGGGATATCCTTGAACGCCTCATCTTCTTTGAGGAGTTTACAGACCTCGTATCCGCTGATGTCGGGCATGGCGATGTCGAGCAGGATCAGATCCGGAGGCTCATTGTGGACGGACAACAGCGCCAGTCTGCCGCTGAGGGCGGCCTGGATTTCATAACCCTGCCCCTTGAACATTTCGGAGAGCAACTGAAGGTTGGTCGGCGTGTCATCCACGATCAATAGTCGCGGTCGGCGCGATGGACTGTCCACTGTCTGCATCGCGTCATACTATACAATGAAGGCGACATTGCCAGAGTAAATATCAGCCCATTCCGATTGTCGTACGGGAGAGGCTGTGTTAGCATCCCGCGCCA
>JBAWZH010000474.1:0-1486 GCA_037143135.1 bacterium | reverse complement strand
ACCCGACTCCCCGTGACCCGACGCGCCAGCCCATAAAACAAGACCACGGTAAGAATCGCAAACCCGACATTGATTTTCCGGAGCAGGAAAGTCATTCCGATGGCTTCGCGCGTCAGCCTATCCCCATGACCGAGGAAACCCTGCCAAACTTCCCCGGCATCCAGTACGGCATTTTTGACCCGTAGCAAGGGTTTGACCAGATGGAAAAATCCGCCGGGATAGGCAACGTTAAGGGTTCGGGTATGGTCCTCCATCCATGCCGCCCACGAGGTGATCTTGTATTCATCCGGATGAAGCAAGGGCCATTCAATGCCTCTCATTCGCAGACCCCAACCCGCCAGGAGAATCATAAGCAGGATCATGACACCCCCCCGCCATGCCCAGATCTGTTTGGTTGCCGTGGTCATGTTGCGGATTTCACCCAACCCTGTTCCCGATACCAGCGCGCGGTCTCCCGCAGCCCCTGCTCTGTCGTGCGGCGATAAACATAACCCAGGCGGTTCCTCAACTTGGAGGTATCGAAGGAGCGATCCTTGGTGAAGAAGGCAACCCGGCGCCGGTACAGCGGCGGCGACCAACCGAAGGGACGGCAGACGGCCTCGCACACGGCCGCCGCCCCGAAAAAGGGCCAGGCGGGAATGCGCATCAACCGCGCCTTCCGCCCGTATTCCGCGCTGATGATCTGAAGGATGTCCGCCAGCGCCAACGCCGCAGGATCGCCGGCGATAAAGACTTCGCCCAACGCCGCAGGATGGGCCGCCGCAAGGATCAGGATTTCAGTCAGGTCATCGACATGGATAAGATGATAGAGTTGGCCGCGGGCGCTACCCAGGATCGGAATGAGCATCCAGGTCGCCATCTTGAAGAGTTTCAGGAGGCGCCGGTCGCCGGGTCCGTAAATCGCGGCCGGACGGATCACGGTCATGGGCAAGGCGTTTCTGGCGGCAAAATCACGAATCCACAACTCGGCATCCGCCTTCGTCTGCTGGTAAACATCGCCGGGGCCAAATGGATACTCCTCATTGGCTGGCGGGTTTTCAATATGACTGTGAACCCCGACCGTGGAAACATGGACAAACCTTTTGAACCCGGGCGTCTTCATGGCGGCTTGCGCCAGACATTGTGTGCTTTCTACATGCACCTTCCGATAGACGTCATCGGTGATCCCCGCCTCCCGATAGGCGGCGGCGACATGAAAGATGATCTCCACCCCCGTCACGGCCCGTTCCACGACAACGGGATCAAAAACATGGCCTTCGATCCACTCGACAGGCAATCCCTGAAGCGCGTCACGCCTGGATGTTGACCTGACGATGGCCCTGACCAGGGCGCCGCGCTCGCACAGTTTCCGAACCAATACCGCCCCGGTAAATCCCGTGGCGCCGGTAACCAGCACCCGGGTTCCCGTCAACGACGTGTCAGTTTCAGGCATATTTCTGAGGATATTGTGAATAACCCGCCTTTGTCAACGCCCAGTCCCTGTCTT
>JBAWZH010000473.1:0-1488 GCA_037143135.1 bacterium | reverse complement strand
TGAGGTGGACCCCGAAAATCGGACCAGAGGCTAAGAGATAAAAAAGCGATGGTTGGAGGAGGTCAATAAACCTATAACCAACTATTGAAATGAAAGCTAAACGCAGAAGACATGATAGCGCCTTCAAGGCGAGAGTGGCCATAGAGGCCATGAAAGAAGGAAAAACAATCCACCAGATCGCGAAGGAGAACGACATTCATCCCACGCAGGTCACGGACTGGAAGAAGACCCTAGCAGAAAACATCGCCGGAGTGTTTGAAAGCGGCACACACACTGGGAAGGAGGATTTTGAACGGGAACGCGCACGACTGCATTCAAAGATTGGGGAGCTGACGGTGTGTGTGGATTTCCTGGAAAAAAAATCCAAACAGCTCGGCCTATGAACCGCTCCGAGCTGGTAGAAAAAAATCATCCGGAGTTGAGCGTGAGAAAACAATGCGCGCTATTGGGCGTGATGCGCTCGGTGTATTATTACAAACCTATGAAGCAGAGCGAGGAAGAGAGGGCGGTCGCGCGGGCACTGGACAAGATTTATATGATTGATCCGTGCATGGGAAGTCGGCGACTCGTGACGAAGCTGAACGAGAGTTACGGAATAGGAAGTAATCGCAAACAAGTCCAGCGGGTGAGGCGAGAAATGGGAATCGAAACGATCTGGTGCAAACCCAAACGCACGAGCGTTCCAGATAATGGACACCGTAAATATCCCTATTTACTCAGAGAGCGAAAGATCAGCGAAGCGGACGAAGTCTGGTGCACAGACATCACCTACATTCCCATGCCCAAAGGCCACGCTTACTTGTGTGCGGTGATGGACTGGCACACGCGCTATGTGCTGGGTTGGGCGGTATCCAATACGATGGACGCCGCCTTGACGAGCAAGGCGCTTGCGGCCGCAGTCAAGAAAGGCAGGAGGCTCCCGGAAATCTTCAATACCGACCAAGGCAGCCAGTTTACCTCGCTGGAATGGACAGGAAAGTTGGAGTGCCTGGGCATCAAAGTGAGCATGGATGGAAAAGGGCGATGGATGGACAATGTTTTCATTGAACGGCTTTGGAGAAGTCTGAAATACGAGGATGTGTATTTGAGGGAATACAGCAATCTATGGGACTTGGAGCGCGGATTGGGGAAATGGTTCGATCGATACAACACTTGGCGACCGCATGAGGCACTCGGCAACCGGACCCCTGAGAAAGCCTATTGTGAAGATCGCAAAGAGCAGAAGGAGGCCCAAGCCGCATGAAAACAAGCCGAACCAATAAACTCCCCCCTAAACGCTTCCGATTTTTTTCTCCTGCGCTGCGGGCCCGCGTAGGCCTCTCCGCTACGCTCCGAGGCCAACCGGGCCCTGCGCTACGGAGACAAAAATCGGAGACCAGTCCCCAAAGAAGATTGAACTCAACCAGCTTCCCCTGTAACAACCAACCAACTCTTGCCAACCATCGCTTATTTTAACCGGCTACTGGTCTAAAAATCGGGTCCACCTCA
>JBAWZH010000472.1:0-1488 GCA_037143135.1 bacterium | reverse complement strand
CAGGGGTTTATAATCCCGGTAGGCGTCGGGATAGACAACAACCTCGATGCTTCCGTCAAGATCCTCGAGTTTCATGACGGCCATGGGTTCTTTCTTCTTGGTCATCCGGGGCGTCAACGAGGCGATCAACCCGCCCAGCCGCGTCATGTGGCCTGCGGGTAGCGCTTTCAACCCCTGTATGGTGGTCAGTTGATATCGCTCCAACAGACCCACATACTGGCTTAACGGGTGGCCGGACATGTAGATGCCAAGGAGTTCCCGCTCGCCCGCCAGCAATTCACTTTCGGACATTTTATCCGCCGGGGGCAGCGCCGCGTCTGTTGCCGCGACCTGCGGTTCCGTTGACATCAGATCAAACAGGCTGGCCTGCCCGGAGGCATGATCCCGTGCGGCGGCGTTGGCCCGGTTCAGGGCGAAGTCGATTCCGGCCAGCATCCGAGCCCGGTCTGAACCGGGCAGGTCAAAAGCACCGCACCGGATCAGGCTTTCGATCACCTTCTTATTGATCACCTGGCCCTGAAGACGCTGGCAGAAGTTCATCAGGCCCTTGTAGGGTCCATTCCGCTTCTGCTCTTCCACAATCTCATGCGAGGCCCCCTCACCCACATTCTTGATCCCGGCAAGGCCGTAGCGAACCGCCTTCGGGGCGGGACTGAAACGGATCTTGCTCGCATTGATATGAGGCGGCAACACCTCCAGCCCGATCACCCGGCACTCGTTAATGAAAACAGGAATCTTGTCCAGGTTCCCCATTTCACTGGAAAGCAAGGCGGACATATATTCCGCCGGATAATGGGTTTTCAGGTAGGCCGTCTGGAAGGCCACGACACTGTAGGCGGCGCTATGGGACTTGTTGAACCCGTAACCCGCGAACTTGTCGATCAAATCGAAGACTTCTTCCGCCTTCTGCGCGGGAATTTGGTTTTCCTCGGCGCACCCCTTAACAAACTTTGCGCGCATCTTGGCCATTTCATCGGCCTTCTTTTTTCCGATGGCCCGTCGCAGGTTATCCCCCATGGCGAGCGAGAAGCCAGCGAGGACATTTGCCACCCGCTGCACCTGCTCCTGGTAGATCATGTAGCCGTAGGTCCCCTTCAGGATGGTTTCCATCAAGGGATGCCCATATTCAATCTTCTCCCGCCCGAATTTCCGGTTAATGAAACTGTCGATGAACTCCATCGGACCCGGCCGGTACAGCGCATTCATGGCAATGAGTTCTTCAATCGACGTAGGGCCCAGTTTGCGCAGGCTTTCGCGCATGCCACTACTTTCAAACTGGAACACACCGACCGTGTCACCGCGTTGGAATAACTCAAAGGTGGCCTTGTCATCCATGGGGATGTCATCAATGTCCAGAGCCACCCCGGCGGTCTGTTGAATCAGGTCTACGGCTTCCTTGATCACCGTGAGGGTCTTGAGCCCGAGAAAATCCATCTTGAGCAGACCGATCTTGCCGATCGGCTCCATGGAATACTGGGTAATGACCTG
>JBAWZH010000471.1:0-1489 GCA_037143135.1 bacterium | reverse complement strand
CTAGCTTCAACACGACTGCGATTCAACTCCACTGCCTGAATGGTGTCGGTTGCCAGTAGAGGGGGAAAATGCGTGCTGTAACCCTGTGTGAAGTTGCCGCACGCTTTCCTTAATGGTCGGCTGGTTGCCTTTGACCGTCAGGAGATAGTCGGCGCCACGCTCTTTCACGATGATCCGCGCCGTCTCCGTCTGGGTGTGCAGGGCATCCAGAGAGACTAACATTCCTTCGATTGGGACTCTACTTAAGAGCGTTTGCGCGGCGGGAATTTCATTTGATTTTTCTGCAACACACTCCGAGCCAAGCCAACGCCCGCTTTTCACGGCATAAGCACTGACAATGTTGGCGCCTTGACTGCTCAGCAACTCCTTGCCATCAACGGCCACCTGATCATCATCTGGGTGGCGGGATCCCAGCACATGATCCTGCCAGGCCAACAGTGCTTTCTCCAGCGCCCGACTGTCCAGAGCTGTCAGCATTCTGAAAAATGTCGTCTCACTGGGTATCTGATATTTGCCAGGTTTGCCTCGGCGAGGAAGGCGTAATGCCGCCCACTGTGCCGGCGTCATATCGGCTGCGAAAGACGCCAAATCACGTTGCCCGTGATGGACTCCACATAAAGAAGCGCATACCGCAATGGTCACCAAACTCGATGAACGATAGAGGTTTTGCCGACTTCTCCATTCTGGTAATCCTTCAAAAAACCGCATCATCCCGCTCACTTCATCCGGAGAGAATGGACACTCCGGTATCAACCCCTCATCCAGGGATTTTAAACTCTCGGGAAGATTACGCCCTCGCAGCATCGTTCGGGCGCCTGCCCGCAATTCTTTCACCCATAACTGCTTTGGCCTCTCATGTTCTACATAGTAGTCCTGCCGGCTTCGGCCATACCCTTGCGTCTGTCCCAACAATGTCCAGCCGCTGGCCTTGTAACACGTTCCCCGGAATAGTTGACTGTCCACAAAACTCTCAGCCACTAACACCTCGTGCCCGTAAGCGCTCTTCCAATCATCCGGCAGCCGGGTTAAGCATAGCTTCATAACGCGGCTCGCCAAGTTCGGTGATCGCCCCGTCTCCAAAATCAAAAAACGACTGTTATTAACCACCAGACTCAGCCGCCGCGCCTTCTGTTTAGCATCCCACCCAATCCACTTCTCTCGATCCTTCAAGTTGAATGAACCGGCACTCCACGTCAGCAAAGCCACCCATTCCCCTTGATATTCCGCTACAAAACGCATCTGCTCGCCTACCAAGTCTACGCTATGTAGATAATGCTGGCTGATGATTAATTCATCAAACCGCTTCCGTTCGGCTTTTATGATCGGACGCACGGTCACCCCGTCGAGTAGGGCCTGCTCAGCGAATGTCAAATCTGGCTTTTTTCCTGTTCTCATGCAAAACAGGGTAAAAAAGTGCAGGGTGAATGTCCAGCATAATTCTGCATCCCTTGCAAAACGAAAGAGTTATGCCGTTACTGAATCCGCCCTA
>JBAWZH010000470.1:0-1491 GCA_037143135.1 bacterium | reverse complement strand
TGATTCGTGACCAGAGGCGGGCGGATCTATCGAAGGCGAAAGACTGTTACTACATCTATGAGATTTCGGTTGTCTTCAGGGACGCCTTGGAGCAGATCTCATCAGAGTTTGAGGCTCTGTCGCCTTGCCTTCCCGCGTGGAAAAAGCGGTTTCAGAAAGAAGTGAGCCGTTTATTTGAATCCCAAGATGCTGAGGGGCCAATTTTGGCTGTACGTACCTACCAGGCTGCCGGGCGTCCAAGATCGGGCACTGAGTTGCCTCCGACGCCGGAGATGGTTTATCGCTCGGTCAACAAACTGCTTGATGCCATGAAGAGCAGCCACCCCTGAGTTATGCAACGGTTTTGACCCCGGATTTGTCAGCCTATTCTTTTGTGATCTTCACGGGAATATGGCACCGCTTCAAATGGATGGCTGGAAATGTTCATCCAGTTTTACAGGGATGCGTGTGTGAGGAACTAACCCGCCCAACCCCAATTGCTCCCTCCAAAACCCTCCCTGTTCCCTGTTCGCTTCAGGTTCCGGCGGCTACACTATCTTTAACGATAGAGCCCTTTCTTGCCGACCGAAGTAAAGATCAACTCAAGGAAGCGTGTAACATTCGGCAGGAGGCTCCGGAAATTAACGAGGCGCGAGTCCATGAAAGCCGCGACACAAAAACTTATCGACGCTGTTCTAGTCGCTGATGAGAGCGTCACGCCGGAACAGCGCGCGGAAATTCTGCGTGCCTGTTCTCAAGGAGTCAGGCCGAAACCCAAACTCGTTGGGGTAAGGCAAGCAGCCCAGGTTCTTGGATGCCACCCCAAAACGATCTACAGATACGTGCGCAAAGGGCTGTTGCATACTGTTCATTACAGTTGTAGGAAGGTCCGATTTGACCTTAACGAGGTTGAAGCATTTGCCGCGAGTGGTCTGCCTGATGTTCGTTGATATCTGCCTGGAGCGGGGGTCCCGCGAACCGCTTCAACTCACGCTCTGGTGTTTTACCAAAAGAACCTTCGAATTTTACTGTGTGCTTTATGTGTGCTTTCTAACGGTTTGTTCAGATGGATCAGAAGAGAGCAAATAGGAGCGCTTAGCAGCGAATGGCGATTTTTTGAACATCAATAATAACCAATGTTTATAGTGGTATTATGATGTTTCTTGTTGATGGAGAAGGAGTGAAAAAGTGGTGGCGAGGGTCGGAGTGTCCACATTCGATAATTAATTACTTCATATCTTATTGAATATCAACGCTTTGTGAATATCCCCAATTAATCCAAAAGAATAAAGGTGAGGGAAAGGTGAAGGCACTCGACACTCCCTTATTCAAATCAAGCGGGAGCGGCTCCGGCATGTAATTCGAGTCCCAATGCGCCCATTACCCTCAGAATCGTGTCAAATCCCGGACTCCGTTCGCCAGACAATGCCTTGTACAAACTCTCACGCGACAGGCCTGCATCCCGTGCCACCTGCGCCATGCCCTTGGCGCGGGCAATATCGCCGAGTGCCT
>JBAWZH010000469.1:0-1493 GCA_037143135.1 bacterium | reverse complement strand
GTTAAACCTCGGGGTTTGACAAAAGTGGGATGTCCCACCATCCTTCCCCTATGCCAACAGCCACAATCAAACCGCCAAGGACACGGAAGGAAGTCTCGGTTTTGCAGGATTATGACGTGTCCGCCGACGCGAAGAACCGGATCAGCCTGCGCGGGGCCAAGGTGAAATACTTCCATGTGATGGTTCTCTCCGATGGGGGTTACCTGCTGCAACCGCAGGCTCTTGTCCCGTTGGATGCGATCCCGGCGCGAACGCTCAAGATGCTGGCCCGCTCCGTGGCGCAACTCAAGCGGGGCAGGGCATCCGCGCCGATTGATCTGACCCCGTTCCTCAAGGACTGATGGCGTTCAAGATCCGCATGGGACAGCCCGAGATGGAATCCCTTTGGAATGACCTTTCCACGCGGAAGCAGTTGGGCTTGCTCGACAAGGAGGAAGAGAAATTCTTCAAAAAGCTGGTCAAGGCCCTTGGGTTCTTGAGTGCCAACCCGAGGCACAACAGCCTCGCCTCGCACGAAATCAGCGATCTGAGCCGCAAGTATGGCATGAAGATTTTCCAGTCGTATCTGGAGAACAACACTCCGGGTGCAGGACGGCTATTCTGGGCATACGGTCCCGATCAGGGTGACATCACGATCCTGGCAATCGAGCCGCATCCCGAAGACAAAAAGCAAGGTGCCTACGAGAGGATCAAGCTCTCTGGAATGCCTGAAACCGGGCGAAAAAGGTAGCCTTTCGCCCCGGAGGAAAATCCGCCTGAATGCCCAGAATAATCCGCTGACGGCTCGCTGGAGCTGACCTCGTGGGAATGAACGTCTGGATTTTCAGGATGTCGAATCCTCTAGCGACTGCCACCTGAATCCGGCAGCACGAAATCACCATGAAAAGAAGGCCAAAGAGGAGAAGCGGACGATTCGCAACGACGTATTCAAGACGGAAGAGCAATGGAGGGAGTATGCTTTTGCGCAACTTTTCCTGATCCAGAAAATCGCCGAGGATTTGAAGATCCCCGAAGGAGTTTTGCAACTCTGGCCGGATATGAGAATGATTTTCATGGCGATTTATTATGTCTGATTTTCAGTGGGCATTTCACCCGGGCAATGAAAATCTGCGAACGTCATGCATCCAAACCGTCACGTAAGAACGCGGGACGCAGGGAGTGCGGCTCGACAAAACCAGCGCGCCAGCGCTTCGTGGATCGGGCCAGTCGAGCGTTTGGCCCAGGGTGGGCAACCGGAGCGAAGCGGAGAAACGATATAGGAAAGGGAGGGGCGTCGCCCTCGGCGCCCTTGCTGTGGCAGAGAGGATGCCGGGGGCGACATCCCTTTATGGATTGCGCTTACGTGCGGATCAGGGATGCAGCGGACCCATTGACAACTCGGGATCGCAGATGTCGCGTCTGGCTCGGTCGCTGCACGGAATCTGGGGTGAACTCCCTTCGCAATTCTGCCCTGAACAAATCAGGCATTGCCAAACCGGTGCCGGAGGGATCAG
>JBAWZH010000468.1:0-1495 GCA_037143135.1 bacterium | reverse complement strand
TCGGTGAAAATGGAATAAACTTGAGACATGACCAGAAAATTCAAAACTCCAGACTACGAATCGACACTCAACCAAACCATAACCCTGCGAGACGCATTGCCACCTACCCACTTGGCGCGTTTTGTGGTGGATATCATCACTCAACTGGATTTGAGCAGTATCTATGCTCGTTATGCAGCGTTGGGCGGGGTAGCCATTGCGCCGGAACTCTTGTTGGCTTTGCTGTTTTATGGCTATGCTACTGGCGTAATCAGTTCTCGTAAGATCGAGAAAGCTACCTACGAGAGCATTCCTTTTCGGTTCATAGCTGGGGGATTGCATCCCGACCATGACACGATTGCCAACTTTCGCAAGGTCTTTCTGGAAGAGATCAAGGGGTTGTTTGTGCAGCTTTTGCTCTTGGCGCAGGAGGCAGGGGTGCTCAAGCTGGGGAACATCAGTCTGGATGGCAGCAAGATCCATGCGGATGCTTCCAAGAGCCATGCCGTCAGCTACAAACGTCTGATTGAGTTGGAATCTCAACTGAAAGTCGAGGTTAATGAGTTGTTCACAGTGGGTGAGCAGGTCGATCAAGGGGAACTCCAATTGCCAGATGATTTTGTCATCGCCGACGAGATTGCCATTCGTCAAGAACGATTGGAAAATCTGGCGAAGGCCAAGAAGGTTTTGGAAGCGCGGGCTCGAGAGCGTTATGCGGCGGAAAAGGCTGAGTATGACGCCAAACTGCGCGAGCGAGAAGAGAAATCTCGTCAGGATCATCGCAAGTCCAGGGGACGCACGCCGAAACCGCCGGAGCCAGGACCAGGTGACAAAGATCAGTACAACTTCACCGACCCAGACTCGCGCATCATGAAAAACAGTACCAATACCGGTGTGGATCAGCACTACAATATCCAGGTAGCGAATGATCAGGAGAGCTTGCTGATTGTGGCACATGCGCTTTCCAATCATCCCAACGATAAACAGGAAGCCATCCCGACCCTCTCTGCCATCTCTCCAGAAGTCGGGAAACCGGAGGCTGTGGCGATGGACAACGGTTACTTTAGTCAAACCAATATCAATGCTTGCGAGAAACTGGGCATCAACCCTTTCATCGCTACCGGGCGCGAACCTCATCATCTGGATTGGCATACCTTTTTCCAACAACAACCTGAGCCGCCTGCTGAAGATGCCAACCCAAAGGTCAAAATGGCTTACAAACTCCAAACCGAAATCGGACAAGCCATTTACCGCTTACGCAAGTCTACGGTAGAACCCGTCATCGGCATCATCAAGGAAATCCTCGGCTTCCGCCAGTTTTCTTTGCGCGGACTGGGGGCGGTCGCAGGCGAATGGTGTTTGGTATGCCTGGCTTTTAACTTGAAGCGCATGCATATCTTATGGATAGAGCAGGGTCTCTATTAGCACGCCTGTTTTTCGAGTTTTGGGAGAATCGTCAGATGAAACACGCCTGCTGACGTCGCTTTTATTGAATTCCAAGGCCTTTTATGGCCGT
>JBAWZH010000467.1:0-1506 GCA_037143135.1 bacterium | reverse complement strand
TTTAAGCTACAGGCCCGTCATCTTTTACCTTCCCTTACCTTTGCTGCTTACGGAGAAAATGCCCCTCACAATCGTAAACGCTGGTGTAGTCGAAACGAAGTGACACACGAAATCCTGACTTTGCTGCCATAAGCTGTCCACCACACTCTGGGTGAATAAAGCCAGTGGATACCGGAGGATTTCCCTCTGTGAGTTTTGGAATGTTTAAGTGAAGGATGTCGCGCATCGAGCAAAAAAGGCAGCGGGAAGAACCAACTCTCGATTCAATCAGTTTGTTATATTGGTCGATCTCTCTTTCTCTTAATATTGTAAATTCCAACTCATTTGTTAATAAATCAATCTTAGCTTTTCCAAATCCAAATATATTCCGAAGTCGAGACTTGGCTTTTTGGAGTTCGAGTTTTAGCTCGGCAATACCTTTCCAAGACCTACCATCAGTGTCTTTTGAGCGCTTTGCTTTCGGCGTAAGATTCTCAATAGCCACGACATCGTTACAGTTGTGGCACCATCCTAGTGAGCGCTCTACAGAAATGAGCGTGTTATCCTTGAGTTCATATGAAAAGTATCCCCAAGTAACGGAATCGGAGGCCGTAAATGCGCATGTGCTACAAGTAATCTGAGTGGTTTCAACAGACATAATTTTGGTTAGCTGGGGCTTCGGTCACAGACGAATGCCCGTGGAGTGTTCGGTTCATTTTGTGGAACTGGGTACCAGTGTGCATATTCTTGCATTCTCAAGGGCGCGGTCAGTCCCGCGTATTGACGCATTTTCGCTCGGCTGATTGATGCAGCAAGGCGGGATTGGCATTGGGGAGAGGGCCTTTGATTTGTCTTCATATCATCCTCTACGGTTCACGTTAAAAATCGTCAACCAAGCCGGAAAGGAATTCCACCGCGGAGTTCTGGAGGGCACGGAGGCGGCATTGCGACTGTTCCTGTTGCAGGGAGATGGCCTTGGAGTGCATTTGTTGCCGTTTAGAAATCGTTTTCTCATTTGCAAGATTCAAGGGCGGGTCTCATAGGTTCTCCAGCAACCAAGAGGTCAAGGCGGACTTTGATGCCGCCCCTGTCCGGCGAACCGCTTCGGTGCCATTTTTAAACAGGATGAGGGTCGGGACGGCGCGGATGCCAAGGGCAACGGAAAGTTTCAGGCTTTCATCATCCGCCATCGCATCGGCTTTCACGAAGTCGATACGGCCATCAAAATCGACGGCAAGCTCCTCCAAGACCGGGGACAGCGCGGCGCAGGGCGGGCAGGATTTCGAGAAGAAATCGACAAGAATTGGATGCGGGGAATCTGAGATGGCGAGGCGCACTTGATTGGCGTGAATAGTTTTCATGGGATGGATTATTTTAGGGCCGTCAGTAGCCCCCCCGCATCGGGGTATCGGTTTTTTTTCTCTTTTGTCACGGCGCGGTCGATGGCTGAGGCGAGTGGTTTCGGAACCGAGGGGAATCGCTTCCGTATCGGAATGACCTCATTATTGAGGACAACATCAAGCGGGT
>JBAWZH010000466.1:0-1507 GCA_037143135.1 bacterium | reverse complement strand
CCGTCCGTCTTCAGTTTCCAGACTTCGGTCGGAATTTGTTCAAGGGTAACGTGTGCAACATTCTCAAGCATGGACGGTGCCTTTCTCCAGTTCCGCAGGGACGGCAACCGGGGTGGGGGTGCGTATCAGAACTTTCTTGTCGGCCAGGACGGTCTTTCCATTGTGTTTCGCCTGAAGCATGACGGCGGCCTTGAGGATGCCGTCAATCATGGCCTCCGGGCGCGCTGGACAACCCGGAACAAAGACATCGACGGGGATAACCTTATCGACGCCGCCGAGGACATTGTATCCATCCGCAAAAATTCCACCGGTGGAGGAGCAGACGCCCATGGCGACGACCACCTTGGGTTCGGGGATCTGGTCGTACACATTTTTCAGAACGCGCGCATTCCGGTGATTGACGGAACCGGTGACGACCAGGACGTCGGCGTGCTTCGGATTTCCGACGTGCAGGATTCCGAAACGCTCCAGGTCATATAATGGGGTCAGGCACGCGAGAAACTCAATATCGCACCCGTTGCAACTGTTGCAGTTGAAGTGCACCACCCAGGGTGACTTGTTGAATTTTGGAACGGCGGTCATATGTGCCTTTCTTACTTGGAAGCCCAATAAAGCCAGAAAACATTTGTCACGGCGAGGATCAGCGCCCCGGTCCACATGAATTTAAAGACCCACATTGTGGTCAGACGGGCAAACGCATTGTCCACGACGGTCATCAGGAAGAAACTCAAACTGGCCAGGATGATCCCGATCCAGACTGGGGACGACCAGAAAAGCACAATAAAGAAGAACAGCAGGGCCATTTCGTAGAAATGCGCAATCTCCAGAATGGCCAGATGCGGGCCGGAATATTCAATCGTGATACCCTTGACGAGTTCCTGGTGGGCGTGGTGGGAGGTGGCGATATCAAACGGGGACTTGTGGAGTTTGATGGCCAGCACAACCAGAAAGGCAAGGAACAGCAGGGGGAGCGAGATGATCATCGGTTTGGCGGCCAGCATCGGAGCCGAAAGTTGGAAACTCTCGTTGTTGGCCAGGTAGAATCCGATCATCAGGAGGATGAGGATCGGTTCGTACGCGACCATCAGCATGATTTCACGCTGACTTCCAATACGGCTGTAAGGCGAGCGCACGCACATTCCGCCCAGCACCAGGGACAGGGTCGAGAACGCAAAGACGAAAAGGAACATCAGGCTGTCCTTGCCCAACACCAGCAACAGGAATGCCATCACCATGAACAACAGGTGCAGGTAGGCGTAAACAATCTGCATCCAGTTCAGCAGGATGGGTTCCTTGCGCAGCAGTTTGATCGTGTCATGGATCGGTTGCAGGATGGGCGGCCCCATACGACCCTGGGCGCGCGCGGTGAGCCTGCGGTCGATTCCTGACAGCAGGGCTCCAAAGAAGGGCGCCACGACGATGGCCAGAATAATCATCAAGGGTGTCTGAGGTATGATCATATGAAGAGTACTCCAAAGAGGCTCAGGATAATCAATGCCGCCAGGGG
>JBAWZH010000465.1:0-1510 GCA_037143135.1 bacterium | reverse complement strand
CCAGGGCGCCAGGTCGATGGGTTGGCCGACCAGGGCGTCGAGTTCGGATGGCGGCAGTGCGGTTTTCACGGGGTCCGCCGCTTGAACGTTGAACGTGAGACTCAGGACAATCAATGATCCGACGGTTATTCGTTGAGACCCGTTTTGCATGATAGACTCCATTTTCTTTTTTTTGACATAGACCGAATTGTTATGCTGGTTCACCCTCTCATTTCTCGTACATGACCAATTCACTGGTCATGGCGCTGTCGAGTGCGATGGGCAGGCCGCTGAGGGCCAGATCACGTCCGGACATGGTAAATGTCTGGGTGCCATTATCGAGAGTCACCCGATAGTCAGTGCCAAGATCCACCCCGCGCAGGCGCAGGCGGTATTCGCCGGCACCAACCCCCAGTCGGAAGACACCCGCATATCCGCGCGATCGGTCTTGCGCGGCGTATTCCAGCACGCACCAATCTGCCGGACGAAGCACGCCGATATCCGGGGTGTGGTGATACACAACGGGATGGCCGGCGATCACCGGTCGGCAGAAACCTTTGTGCAGTTGCAGGTAGCGCTTGGTTTTCTGGAAGAATTCGGTTGAACGATCCGCGTCCTGCGCCCCGAAGCCCACGAAGATGGGGACGGCGAACAGGGTCACGCGCAAATGTGTATCCATGTCGGCGGTGAAATGCGCCTGCTTTTCCGCCGCAAAGTTGAGGTGATTGTGATAGTAGCAGAGCGCCTCCGGCGGGATGAACAACGACAGGGCGTTGATGGCGCGAATGGCAATGGGATGCATTGACCAGTCGCTTTCACACATGTAATGAAATCGCGACAGCATGCCAAGATCATTCCTGGCCCCGCCCGAAGCGCAATTTTCCAGGCAAACATCAGGGAATTCACCTCGAACCCGGTCATAGGTTCGATGAATGACTTCATGGTGCCGCCAGAACTCGCTTTCGAGGAAACCATCCCGCAGGGTTTGACCGCCTTTTTGCACATTGGTGTTGAAGTCCAGTTTGTAGAAATCGAGATGGTGTTCTTTGACCAGACGAAGGACGGTGTCTTCCACGAAGCGGGCGACCTCCGGATTGGCCAGGTCAAGCGTCTCGGCGCATTGTTGGCCGCCGTCGGTGTTCAGGATCCAATCGGGATGATTCACTTTCAATTGGCTCTTTCTCCCGATGGCCTCCGCTTCGTGCCAGAGTCCAAACAGCAGGCCTTTCCTATGGCAATGCTCGCGTATGCCTTTGAGGCCACCCGGCAGCCAAGACCCTTCGGTCCAGTCACCGCGCTGTTCTCCCCAATGTTCGAAGGCCGCGCCATACCAGGCGGCATCCACCATGAAGGCCTCGGCGCCCATCTCGGCAGCGAGGTCCACTTCCTTCAGAATCCACTCGCCGGGTTCTTCGACGACGCGCCCGGCAATGGTATACATTTCCTTGCCCGCCGGACGCATCGGCAGAACACTGGTACGCACATGGCGATGCCAGAGCGCCACGGCGGCATCCAGACTGCCGTGGGTTGG
>JBAWZH010000464.1:0-1514 GCA_037143135.1 bacterium | reverse complement strand
GGCGGCCGGCGAGACGGTGGTCGCCATGGGTCAACTTATGCTGCGCCCCGGCGCAGCGGTTATGGATCCATCGAAGATGCCTGCGGCCGCGCACTGATGATCACTTCTTAAGGAAACAAAACCATGAGCTTTTCAGAACTATTTGTCCGCCGTCCGGTCATGACCATTCTGATCACCGTCCTTCTGGTGGTCGGCGGGATATGGGCTTACCTGAAACTTCCCGTCAACAGTCTCCCGACCGTTGACTACCCCGTGATCCAGGTCACGGTTGCCTATCCCGGCGCCAGTCCGGCCACAATGGCCTCATCGGTAGCCACCCCTCTGGAAAATGAGTTCACCCAGGTGAGCGGGTTGCAGTTCATGTATTCGGACAACAAGCAGGGGTTCACCACCATCACGCTGACCTTCAGCCTGAACCGTAATGTGGACCTGGTGGCGCCGGACGTCCAGGCCGCCATAACCCGGGCCACCCGGAACCTCCCCACTGACCTGCCCAGTCCACCCACCTACCAGAAGTACAATCCGTCGGATTCGCCAATCTACTATCTGATGCTCTATTCAGAAACCATGCCCCATGGCGAACTCTACGATTACGCCAATCATGTGGTTTCGCGGAAACTGAGCATGATTGAGGGCGTCTCCAAAGTGGAGGCTTTCGGCGCCAAGCGTGCCGTCCGCATCCAGTTCAGCCCCGAGCAATTGGCGGCCTACCAGATCGGCGTGGATGAACTGGCGCTGGCGCTCCAGGCGGGAACGGTGAACATTCCCGGCGGCAGTCTGAATGGCGCTTCACGCACCTTTACCATTGAGCCTCAGGGCCAACTCCGCACCGCCCGGGAGTTTGAAGACCTGATCATCGCCACCCGCCAGGGTGCCCCTGTCCACTTGCGGGATGTGGCCAAGTGTGTGGACAGCATCGGCAATGACCTGGTGAACATCAGGTACAGTCCACCCGGCCGGCCGGACTATGAAAAGTGCGTCGTCATGCGTCTGTCGCGTGTCAGCGGCGCCAATACCGTCGAGGTGGCCGACCATGTCAGCAAGGCCCTTGAGGAGGCCACGCGTGAACTTCCCTCAACGATTCACCTGGATACCATGTTCAATGGCGCCGATCCGATCCGTGAGTCGCTCCACGACGTGCAGATCACGGTCCTGATCGCCCTGGTCATGGTCGTGCTGGTGATTTTCTTCTTCCTGGGCAGGGTCCGTGAAACCATCATTCCCAGTATTGTCCTGCCCATTTCTTTGCTGGGCACCTTTCTCATGATGCTACCCTCGGAATTCAGTCTCGACACCCTTTCCCTGATGGGCATTATCCTGGCGGTCGGCTTTCTGGTGGACGATGCCATTGTCGTACTGGAGAACACGGTGCGCCACCTGGAAGAAGGCATGAAACCGATCCCGGCGGCCCTGAAGAGCATGAAGGAAATCTCCTTCACCGTGCTCTCCACCAGCGCGGCGCTGATCATCGTGTTCCTGCCCCTGGTCTTCATGACCGGCGCCGTGGGGCGCAA
>JBAWZH010000463.1:0-1518 GCA_037143135.1 bacterium | reverse complement strand
TGTATTGGTCAGCGGGATAGTGGAAGTGCAAAAAGGGCCAAGTTGACATATAATTGCATGTATGAACAAGACACGCACCCATTTCCCAATCACAACTGCCCAACAGCGACGACTGCTTTTTGCGGTCTGGGAAGAAACCAGCGATCGCGCGGAGGCTTGCCGCCAGGCCCATGTTTCGCAAAGCACATTTTACAATTGGAAGCCGCGGTTTGAAGCTGGCGGCTCTGCGGCCTTAGAAGAGACCGGCAGTCATGCCCCGCATCACCCGCACCGCACCGCAGCAGACATCGCGGTGCGGGTGGTAACGTTACGGCGTTCACACCCGGATTGGGGCAAGCGCCGGATTGCCGACGAGATGGCCAAGGGTAACAATTGGGTACCCCTGGTCAGTCCGAACACCGTCAAACGGATTCTCCAAGATGCCGATCTCTGGCCCGAAGCCGAGAGTCAGGCAAAAAAGGGGGGCCCGCAACCAGTTGCCCGCACCGCAGATGCGCCGGGCCAAACCCTAAACATCGATCTCTGTTTCGTGCCGGCGACCCACGAAGCGGCCGAAAAACTGCCCGCAGTGAGTGGTTCTTCAGGACGACTGGTCATCGAACAGGCGGCGGACCCCGCTGCCGAACGCCAGTGGCCGGGCCAGGTGTTCGCCGATGAGAGCCGCGACTATGCCGAAGTCATGCTGGACTTTGTGGCGGCGTCCAATCGCCCGGCAGCATCGGTGGAAACCGGTGATTTGTCCGAAGCACAGACCGTTAAGCAGCAAAAACGAGCGTTGCGCCTGGAAGCAGCGCATCTGCGGGACGAACGTCGGCAAATCCGACAGCAGCGCCAACTGGAAAATGCCGCCTGGCAAGCGTTGCAGGCCGAGCGGCCGGCTGAACCCACCGCCAGTTCTGAAGCCGCAGCCGCTACACCCAGCGCCCAGGATGACCACTGGCGGAACTTGCGGCGCCAGAGATGCGAGACCGTGGCGCAGAGAACTGAGACAGATCAGGCCTGGCGGCAGAAACGGCTGGACTTTCGGGAACGCTGGTCGCAACTCCCGATCATCACCGCGTGGATCGCGATTCTGGTCATCACCGACAACTGCACTCGCCAGTGCCTGGGCCTGCCACTCTTCGTCGCCGGTCCCAGGGTCACCGCAGAGATGCTCGTCGAGGCGCTGCGCCGCTTGCTCCCGCCCGACCTGCTCTTCTTGATTTCCGACCGGGGCGTCCACTTTCGGGCGGAGACCTTTAAGAGCCTCATGCGCCACAAGGAGTTCGTCCATGTCCTCATCGCCCGCCATCGGCCACAATCCAATGGGATCGCCGAACGCTTTGTACGCTCCCTCAAAGAGTGGTTGCGGGACAAGTCCTGGCAAGATGACCAGCAACTGGCGGCCCTGGTGGATCAATTCCGGGCCGAGTACAATGACCGCCCCCATCAGGGCTTGGCCATTCCCGGCCTCTCTCCCGATGAGTTCGCTAACCGAGTCTGGCTTTTTTAGACTCCACTATCCCGTTGACTAATACA
>JBAWZH010000462.1:0-1519 GCA_037143135.1 bacterium | reverse complement strand
CCTGTTATCAGGGTTTCAAGAAATGGAACGCGTATTAGTGATTTCGCCTTGACTCTAAAACGCTCATGAGTAAATTAGAGGTCATTCTGAATTGCTGTCGATGCCTGGGAAAGGAAGGAGGGAACTGTGAAGCACCGTTATATTATGGAGAGTGTTGACGCGGATCTCAAAGATAAGATGGTATTCATAGGAGGGCCGCGCCAGGTCGGGAAAACAACCTTTGCCTTTGCTCTGCTTGGCGGCGATCAGAGCGAGTCTTCTCCTGCCTATCTCAACTGGGATGTGCTGGCTGATCGGGAGAACATCATGGCCGGACGCCTTCCACCAGGGCAACCGCGTGTGATTTTTGATGAAATCCATAAGTATGCACGATGGCGTAATCTGGTGAAAGGATTGTTCGACAAGAATAAGTCGTCTGTATCCTTTGTTGTGACGGGGTCGGCGAGATTGGATTACTATCGGAAGGGAGGCGATTCGCTGCAGGGGCGCTATCATTATTATCGTCTTCATCCGTTTTCAGTTATGGAATGCGATGCCCATCCCGGGAAACCAATAGTCGAACAACTGCTGAAATTCGGGGGCTTTCCCGAACCGTTTCTAAATGCGACGGATCGTTTCCAGCGCCGGTGGATGCGAGAGCAATCCAACCGTGTTCTGCATGAGGATCTGCGTGATCTGGAACATGTCCGTGAAGTTACAATGCTGGAATTGCTCTTACAGCATTTGCCCGCCTGCGTCGGCTCTCCTCTATCGGTTAACAGCCTTAGCAAACTCCTCCAAGTGGCCCATGAGAGTGTCGAGCATTGGCTCACGATATTTGACCGACTTTACCTGACCTACCGCATTTGCCCCTTTGGGGCCAAACGCATACGGGCGGTCAAGAAGGAGAAAAAGCTCTATTTTTGGGACTGGGCGCGAGTAGAAAACCCCGGAGCCAGGTTTGAGAACATGGTGGCCTGCCATCTCCTGAAATACTGCCACTTCATTGAAGACACACAAGGTTACGCGATGGAATTGCGGTATATCCGGGATACAGACAAGCGCGAGATTGATTTTGTTGTCATGAGGGATGGACAGGCCGAGTTTGCCGTCGAATGCAAGAGCGGTGATCGTGACGCCTCTCCGGCATGCCGGTACTTCAGAGAGAGGACTGATATTCCAAGATTCTACCAGGTCCATTTGGGGGAAAGGGATTTCGGCAACCCCGAATCCGGGACTCGTGTCCTACCCTTTTCATCATTTTGCCGCGATTTGGGTTTACCGTGACCGACAGTTTGATTGATAGTCCTGCGACAGGCCTATGAGGGTCAGTATTCAGTCCGGCTTTGCAGTTCGTGGCTCTACCCACTTTAAGTCAATGTGCCACACAAATTAAGACAACGCAAAGCCCCGTTTGGTGCCGCCAAAGTTCTCTTCTTCTGTGGAGATGACCTGTCATTCCGAGATCCTTTGGAATCAAGACGCGTCTCTTCAAGCCCGATTCGGCGTCAGGCCAACAACCTGAATCGATTTCCTGGAC
>JBAWZH010000461.1:0-1525 GCA_037143135.1 bacterium | reverse complement strand
CTGATCGACTCCATCTGCACGGAACGTCCCTGCAGTCGGACCGGAATATGCGGGTAGATGCCGGAGAGATCCAAACCCTCCTGAACCCTCTCCCGATCCCGATGCGAGGACGCCCTACACGAGCCAGGTCACTCGACACATCTTGACATCATTCACGGATAGCATCATGATGTTTGCATGAGAACGACTTTAACGGTTGATGATGATATCGCGGCAGAACTGCAGCGGATTGCGGCCACTACCAGGCGGGGATTTAAGAATGTTGTAAACGAACTTCTTCGACGTGGCCTGGCCGTTGGATCACGGCCTATGGGTTCATCAACCCCTTTTGTTGTCAGAGCCAAGTCCTGTGGTTTCCTGCCCGGTATCGATCCGCTGAAGCTCAACCAACTGACCGATGAACTCGAATCCGATGCGTTTGTTGAGAGGCATCGGAGAAAAAGGAATAAATCGTGATTGTCCCGGATATTAACCTGCTCGTCTATGCTTACAATCGGGACGCTCCTCACCACGCCTCCGCCAACGTTTGGTGGAAGAACTTGATGGAGGGGGTTCAGCCTGTCGGTCTGACGTGGGTCGCCTGTCTGGGTTTCCTGCGGTTGATGACCAGTAGAAAAATTCTAGCAAAACCGCTGGAGGCAGATGAGGCCTTGTCCCATATTCAGTCCTGGGTGGCCCGTCCGCAGGTTCAGATCCTCCAACCCGGTCCCCGTCACCTCCAGATTCTCGCGTCCTTTTCTCGCCATCATCTTTTGAGTAGCGCACTCGTGACGGATGCGCACCTGGCCGCGCTGGCCATTGAAACTCAATCGGAACTGCATTCCAACGATGCCGATTTCGAACGCTTTCCGGGATTGCGCTGGCGCAATCCGCTTGCCTGAATACTTCGCCTATTGCCTGTGGACGCCTACTCTTGGATGGGTGCCCCCGATTGTGCCTTCTGCCCCCGACTGAGACCGGATCCAGACGGGCGGAGGGGAACCCCGTTCGTCTCGCCTGAAACCAGTTCCGTGACATAGGTCGGGGAAAGAAAAAGGCCCCGTTTCCCCCGATACCGGATCAGGATGTGCGGGGGATCCTTGGAGAGCCAGTAGGTTGTGTTGAATTTCAGGCCTAAAAAACTGACAGCGGCCTCGACTTTGTAGCAATCCATGATTCCGGCAGGCACGAAGGTGCGCTCATCTTCCAACTGGCGGATGGTCATGGGAATGATGTACTGGGAGAACGTCGCCATCAGAATCTTACGTTCCTCTCCGGCGCCGAAGGGAAACACGCGCAGCATATTCATGAGCGAGGGTTCTGCGGCGACGTCGGTTCCTTCTTGCGGCGAGGATCGGCGTTTGGGTTCACGGTTATCGCGGGTCACCTCGCTCAGGATTTGACCCTCCTCGATCCAGATACGGGCCGAACTGACCGGGATTCCGTTCGTGTCGGAATTCCGGCGAATGCCTGAAAGAAGTTTCCCTTCCGGCGTCAACCGTATCAGTGTTTCTTCCGTGCCTTCCTGATTCTTCGACGTATAGGC
>JBAWZH010000460.1:0-1528 GCA_037143135.1 bacterium | reverse complement strand
GCCTGTCCGCCCGTGGCGGAAGACTGTGGCGAGCCGTGCGGGCGTGCTGTGCCAATCTCGTCGCCGAATCGCCGGCACGTCCTTAGGCGAGGATTTTGGGGCCCATCTCGCCGCTTGCCTGTCCCTCGCAAAGGTGTATACTTATTCCATCTTCATTAACGCAGATTTTGCGGTATTCTGCTGATGTAAACGTTTTTGGTATCGATTTTGATTCACGTCTAGCGAGTTACGCGAGGGGGAGTATTGGCCCATGGACGCAGCTAGTGTAGTGTCCCTCAAATAACTATACATTCGCCGTTTGCTTTGCTTTCCGTCGTTTCGGTTGCGTGCACCCCGGCTGGATGGCCTCCAGTTTCGTGCGCGCGCGGTCCAATTTCTCGACGATTTCGCCGACGGTGGCTGTCCAAATGAACGGCCGCGGGGCTTCATTCCAGGCGCTCAGGTATTCGGCAATCGCTTTTTCCAGATCCGGCACGCTGCGAAAGATCCCCCGCCGTATGGCTTTGTCCGTGAGTTCACGGAACCAGCGTTCCACCATGTTAAGCCAGCTCGAACTGGTGGGCACGAAGTGACAGACAAACCGAGGATGTTTTTGCAGCCAGGTCTGGACCTCCGGCGTCTTGTGGGTGCCGTAGTTGTCCATGACCAGGTGGAGCGTCAGCTTCTGGGGATACTCCCGGTCCAGCCGCCGCAGAAACTTCAGCCACTCCTGGTGACGGTGCCGTGACTGACACTGGCCGATCACCTTCCCCTCCAGCATGTCCAATGCCGCAAACAGCGTCGTGGTGCCGTTGCGTTTGTAGTCATGCGTGTAGGTTCCGCAACGGCCCTTCTTCAACGGCAACCCCGGCTGCGTGCGGTCCAGCGCTTGAATTTGGCTCTTTTCGTCCAGGCAGATTACGACCGCCTTCTGGGGCGGATTCAGATACAGCCCCACCACATCGGTCAGTTTCTCCAGAAACTGGGGATCCCGCGAGAGTTTGAATGTCCGGTGCAAGTGCGGCTTGAGGTTATGCAGTTGCCACAACCGATTGACGGTGTTCTTGCTCACCCCTTGCGCGGCGGCCATCGACCGGCAACTCCAGTGCGTCTGCCCGCGCGGTCGGCACTGCAAGGTGGCCGTAACGATCGCATCCCGCTTGGCGAGGTCATATCCAGGCTTGCGCCCTCGGCCTTCGTTTATCTCCCAAACCGCTCCGATCCCTTGCTCTCGAACACGCTGCCGCCACAACCTTACCGTGTGTCGGTTCACCTCCTCATTGAACGCTATCTCTTGGTCCCCTTGCCCGGCCCCGGCCGCCAACACCAACCGAGATCGTAATGCCACCTGCTGCGGCGTCCCGGGCGAGGCCGCCCACCGGGCCAGTTCCGCACGTTCCTCCGCACCAAGCTCCACGGCCAACGCTGTTCTGCTCATGCCTCCGAACATACCAAATACCTGAATTATAAGTCTACCTATTTCAGGGACACTACACTAGCTGATGCCGAGGACCGGAGGAACAAATGAGCTTTCGGGATTCATTAACGC
>JBAWZH010000459.1:0-1535 GCA_037143135.1 bacterium | reverse complement strand
TGGCGCCCACGGTCAGGGAGACTTCGGGAATGAACTGGAACTTGGCGGCGCCCTGGCCGGCATACAACGTTCCCGCGCTCTTACTGTCACGCTCCTGTAACCAGAGATAGCCTGCGTTTCCGTACAGCGTCACAAAGTCGTTCCCCGTCTGGGCTTTCATCGCCAATCCTTCGGGCGTCAGATCAGGATCCCAACTCAGATCGTCATTAAACGTAATGAAGGGATTCTTCATCTTACCGGCCAACCCGTGGATCTCGTTCGCGGTGGTATCACCGAGGAAACTGTAATCAAAATAGGCCAGATCCAGTTTCATGTCCTTCTTCTGGGCGCCATCGCTCAGGGTCTGGTTGCCGGAGATCGGATCATTGCCGCCGGTTGACAAACCGATAACAGCCTTCAGGCTGTCATTACACTTGGCCTCCGCAGCAAGTCGGGCACGCACGCGGTCACGTTGCCTCTCATAAGTTTGCTTGTTCGCATTCTTCTTGGCATCATCGTTGATTGTCTCGTAACGATACCGAAGGTCGCCTTTCACGGTAACTGAATCCGCCCACGTCTTCGGCGCAGGCGCAGGTGCAGGTGCCGCCGTTGAACCCGTTTCCGCCGCCATACACAACGTGCCCATCCCCGCCGCCATCACTAATCCTGCTACTGCTCGTCTCATTGCTTGTTCTCCTTTTGGTTGTTGGTTTGCGGGACTGAGTAAACCGAAACCGTGTAAGGAGAAAATGAGAGGAATGTTAGGATTGCGTTAGAGTTATCCGCCGGGATCCAACTCCAGATTGTTAACGTCAGGCCTCCTGACATAGGGTCTTTAGATCACGTCCTTTTTCGCCAGTTACGACGCGTTGTCCCGTCTGGGCTTCAAGTTCCTGACGGGCATGTTTCGCAATTTTCCCGCCCGTTTTCGCGGCAGTCTGGTTCTCGGTCATACCGGTGGCAACGGTGGTCTCGGCAATCTGGCGCGTGGAAAGTTCGGCCAGGGCGGTGAAGATGAGTTCAGCCTCGCTAATATGGTCGCGAAGATCCTGGGTCTTGAGTCCTTTCAAATCCTTGTGAGCCGCCACGCTGACGCCGCTCCATTCCTGATGGATGAGGTCGGTGAGGATGGCGTATTCATCGCCTTTCTTGATATCGTGCGTGGCCCAGTAGTCGGTCAGTTTATTGCGGGTCTCCTGCCCGGTCATGCGCTGCTGAATCCACTTCTCGCTGCGGCCATGTTGTTGCCAGGTGGCGCGGGCACGCTCCAGAGCGCGGGCGGGGTCGGACATCTCCTGCATCCGCTCGTAGCCCACCTTGGCGAGCCAGAGTTTGATCGGCTCGGCCTTGGGGCTGGGGACGCTCTGGACAAGGCGCAGCAGCGTCTCGGCATTGGCCACGTCTGTGAGGTAACTTTTGCCATCAGCGGCGGGCAATTTCAGTTGGTTACAATTTGTAACCAACTGAGATCCCTCTTTGTTCAAACGGTGTTTCAGAACTTTCCAGTAGTTCTGGGCTGCCTTGTAATCCGGTTGTTGCGTCAGCACCTGAACGAT
>JBAWZH010000458.1:0-1537 GCA_037143135.1 bacterium | reverse complement strand
CGGTTGCCGGTCTCGGAGAAGCAGGCCCGTTTCACCGGGGGTATCGGCATGAAGGGCCCCGGCGAGAGTCCGTTACGCCTCCGCAATGAACCGATGAGGCGGCGAATAAGGGACTTGAAGGACAAACTGGAATCGATCCAGGATCGGAGAGAGCGGACACGGGTACGCCGTCCCTGGGCCGCCGTGAGTCTGATTGGCTACACCAATGCCGGTAAGTCCACTTTGTTAAATACCCTGTCGGGAACCGATGCCTATGTGGATGACCGGCTTTTCGCGACGTTGGACACCAAGAGCCGCCTGGTTCATGTGCCGGACGGGCGCGACATCCTGTTGACTGACACCGTCGGCTTTATCCGGCATCTTCCACACGGGCTGGTGGCCTCATTCAGATCGACCCTGGAGGAGGTGGCCGAGGCGGATCTGTTGCTGCATGTGGCCGATGCCGGGCATCCCTATGTGAAGGAGCATGGCGAGGTGGTTTATGACACCCTTGCGAAAATCGGCGCGGATCGTGTTCCGCAATTGTTGGTCTTCAACAAATGCGATACCCCCTCCGCCCGGGAACAGTTGCCTGAATTAATGAAACTGTATCCCGGCGCGATCACGGTGTCCGCCCTTCAGCATGAAGGCATGACGGAGTTGAAGTTGAGGATGGCGGGAATGATTGGCGAAGCAGGGAGCAGGCCGTGATGAATCGATTCATTCTGGTGTTGGTTCTGGTTTACTGTTCCGCCGGTTGCGGACCTCTTTCCAGTCCCGGAACCCGGAATCCGGGATCAGAAAGCCGGTATCAGAGGGCGGAGATCAGGGAGCGAACACCGGGGAAAAAGAAGGAGGCGGACGACGGGAAGGCCTTCTATTTTGTCCAACTCACAGACACCCATTGGGGCGCCCGTGACGGGGTGACGCAGACCCGCCAGGCGGTGGCGATGATTAACGCACTGCCCGTGGCTATCGAGTTTGTTGTGGTAACCGGCGATGTGTTTTCAGATTCAATCCAGAGGGACGATGTGAGGGAGAATGGCTTGGCGGCCATGAAGGGACTCAAGGTTCCGGTCTACTATGTTCCCGGGAACCATGACCTTCCGCAAGCGGATCGGTCCCGGACGGCGGGTCTTTTTGAAAAATACTTTGGCCCGCTCTCTCAGAAGGTTGAGATCCGGGGTGTGACCTGTCTGTTTCTGAACACCGAGATGATGGAGGGCGAGAAACGCAGTCCGGGCGAAGTGGAGCGAGACTGGGTGGAGGAGGCGCTTGGATCAGGAAATGCAGGAAAGACGGCTTTGTTGTTCATGCATCGGCCGCCCGTAAGGGATCTGATGAACGGCTCCGATGGAGCCGTTTCATGGGATGATCTCTATGACTCACGGTGGGAGGACGTCTTTACCCGGCACCCGGAAATCAAGGCCGTCTTCGCGGGGCATTTTCACCGCGACGTCATGTGCTGGATCGGCGCCGTGCCTGTTTATGTGTCTCCCGCGGTGGCCCGGTTCTGGGATCGACAGCCCGCGTTCCGGCTGTACCAGTTAAAAGGGGG
>JBAWZH010000457.1:0-1538 GCA_037143135.1 bacterium | reverse complement strand
GCCTCCTCTCCTATTCTGGAAAAATCTGGAGGACGGGGCTGTTGGCCCGGCCAGATGAGTGTAAATTAGTGGTTACCGTTCTCGTTGAAATACCCCGCCGCAGGCGGCTCAATGATTGACTTGCACGCGCCCGCGTGTCCCGCCCTTCGGGTCAACCTGCGGTTGATCTTCCGAGCGGCTGCCACGCCGCCTGGTTGTCCGGTTCTCTGCCCTATATCCAAGATTTGCGGAGGAAATCCGGGCCACCCGTTTTTCCATCTGCCGGATCCAGGCTCAACCCGAAAACGGTTCTTCTCCATGTGCCCGCGTCTCCGCGTGAGGAATCGCCGGATCCGGGATTACTTCGCCGTGCTCTGGATCAGCTCGCCGTCGAGGTAGCAGGCGACGCTGTCGGATTTCACCTCGATCTTCACATCATGCCAATCGCCGAGTGCCAGGCGGCCCTTCGCTCCGGCATCCAAGCCGTCGATTGGCCCGGCACGATCTTCGATGACATGCCGGCTGTTGCCGTAGCCGCCGACGTTGAACCAGCTCCTCTCCCCGGTCCCGTGAACATGGTTGTTGAACAGGATCAGGAAACCTTCCTTTCCTCCGGTTTTGCGGGCCTTGAGTGTCAGCGTGTAGTCGGGATCGAACGGCTCACTCAGCAGGGCGCGCACTCCGGTTCCCTCCCCCGTCTGGCAGATCGCCCCGTCGCGCACCTCCCACTCGCCGCCGTAAGTTTCCCATCCGTCCAACCCCTTGGCCGGATCCCATGCGTAAACCGTCTTGTCCCCCTGGGTCACCTTGATGTCCATGAACTCCGCCTGCGTATCCCATGTCCCCACCCCGATCATCCCCGAGTCGGCGCGCAGGATGCCCGCCCCGGATACCCATGCCAATGCCACCGTGGCGACCGCCAATGCTAATGTTTGTGTTTTCATTTTTGTTTCTGGTGATTGTTAATATTCTGTATTGCGAAGGACTATTGGGCGGGCTGGGATGTTGGCATCGCAGCGGAGGATTGTCCAGATCCGGCCCTGGGGGGTATCATCTTCGGCGGGCCGGGACGCTTCAATCTCTCCAAGTCCTTCTTTATTGCCTCGGCCAAGGCGGCCGACTGCGGCGGAAGATCAACCATCCTGGACGGGGGAGGCAGTTGCTCAAAAGTCCTGGTTTCCCCGCCTTTTTTCCACTGGACGGGAAACCTGCTCGCCAAGTCAACCCACGCAGTGATCTCCCCTTTATTAAAAACAAGATAGGTCCGCTCGTTGTTCGTCTGGGTTCCCTTGTAGGTTTCCTTGGAGATCCAATCCATGTCGGGAAAATCCATTCGCGAAAAATCGATGTGTTTTTCCACAACGCCTGTGGCGAAGTCTGGAATAACAATGAATGCCCCTTGGGGAACTCCTCCTTGTTCCATGCTTCCGCTGACAAATTCGCGTTCCCCGTCAAAACATTGCTCCAGAAGATTTCCTTGCACATCCTTCATGATAGCCAACCATCTCGGGTTGGTGCGTGTGATGGTCAGAGTGCGGGGGGCCGCTGGAAGAAAAAAG
>JBAWZH010000456.1:0-1542 GCA_037143135.1 bacterium | reverse complement strand
TAAGTAGTGTCTGAGAAAAAATGCCTATCCGATGCGGCTCTAGGGGTCGCGGCCCAAGTTCCAAACGAACGCGGCTGGCCTGTTAATGTATATTCAACAAATAGCTGGAATTTCGTGCAAACATTCGCGAAATATTTGGTCAATTATTGTAGATTGTCGGGGTTACTTGCGTATTGATTGATATGCGCAGCAACTTTCAGATTCAGCCTCAGCTCAACATCGTTCCTATCGAGAAAATCCAGATCCCAACCAAGAGTCGCGACCAACTCGCCCCTGTCCTCCTCGCGCTGCAATGGATTTACACCACCCCAGAGATCAGGCGCCAGATTTTCGACCTCCTCGAACAGAAGATACTACCCGGCAAGAGCAAGGACAAGGGCCGCCCCGGCCTCGACCTTTGGCAGATCCTTGTTCTCGCAATCGTGCGCAACGCCCGCGACTGTGATTATGACGAACTCGAAGACCTGGCCTCCCACCACACCCTCATCCGCCAGTTTCTCAATCTCCCCGCCGTCGCCGGCAGTGATCTGACCAACACCCCCGACCTTACCCACAAGACCATCAGCAACAATGTCTGCCACATCACCGATGAACTCCTGCACGACATCAACAAGATCGTGGCGCAGCACGGCCGCAACCTCCTCTCAAAAAAAAACGGCGAGGAACAGATCATCGCCAAATGTGACACCTATGTTCTTGAAACCAATGTTCACTTCCCCACCGACATCAACCTGCTCTGGGATGCGGGCCGCAAAACGATAGATATCATCGTACCACTAACTGAGTATTTCGACCTGCCCGGCTGGCGCAAACACAAGTCGATCCGTGCCGGCCTTAAAAACCAAATGCGTGCGCTTGGCAACGTCAGCCAAAAGGGAGGCGCCAACAAACATGAACGGCTTCAACAAGGGGCACGCGTCTACCTTGACCAAGCCAAGGCCCTCAGTGCCAAGGCCAACGCCACTCTCGGCCAACTCAGAAGTCTTGCGCTCAGCCTCGTTCAAAGCGCCCGCCTCGTCGAACTGACCTACTTTGTTGAGATGCTCGACAAACACATCGACCTCATCGAGCGGCGCATCCTAAAGGGAGAAACCATCCCGCACGAGGAAAAAGTCTTCTCGCTCTTCGAGCCCCACACCCAGTGGATCAGCAAGGGCAAAGCCGGTTGCCCGGTGGAACTTGGGCGCAAACTGCTCATCACCACCGACGAGTATCAGCTTATCCTTGACTATCACAACATGGACAAGCCGGACGAACATCCTCAGGCAACCGCCACCGTCGCCCGGATCCTCAAGCAATACGGGGAAGGATCGCTCAAGAGCATCAGTTTCGACAAGGGCTTCAGCAGCAAAGCCAACAAGGCCCAACTCCAGGATGTGGCCGGATGTGTCATCATGCCCAAGAAAGGCAAATGCAATGACGAGGAAGCCGCGGAGGAACACCAGGCGGACTATATCAAACTCCGCCATGCCCACAGCGCCGTTGAGTCAAATATCAACAGTCTCGAACACCACGGGCTTGACCGCTGTCCTGACAAAGGTT
>JBAWZH010000455.1:0-1544 GCA_037143135.1 bacterium | reverse complement strand
TTTCAGACGGAGGCACGTTATCAGCAGCGTGGAGCGAGGCCAGCGGCGCGAGCAGGAGGGCGGTTAAGCATGTGCTTTATTTGGTCTCCTTATTTTGCTTCGCGATGATTTCCCACTTTCCGGCGGGGAGGTCGAATTGGCTCTTCTCCTGTGGTTTTCCGTTGACGGTGATTTTGGTGGAGCCGGGGAGTTTCACGGTGGCTGTGGTGTTGGGTGGGACGGATGCCTTGAGGTTCAACCCGCCCTTCTCTTTCTTCCACTCGACGGAGATGGGGCCGCGCACCGAGTCGTAGCGTGCCTTGACCCAGTCGAGCCCCTGCGGGGGTTGGGGTGCGATGAAGAAGTGCTTATAGCCGGGCTGTTCGGGATCGGGACGGATGCCGGCAAGCGTGGCGAAGATCCATTCATAGACGGAGTTCATGCCGAGATGGTTGAGACCGTTCATCTGGTCGGGGTTGAAACCCAATTGCGGGTGATAGCTGTCCCAGCGCTCCCACATCGCGACCGCACCTTGGTCGACCATGAAGCCGTAGGAGGGACAAGTCGGGTTCATCACCATCTGATAAGCCGGATCCTGGAGTCCGTTGTCGGCCAGAGTGCGCAGTAGGTAGATGGTGGTAAACGAACCGGTTCCAAAGTGGCCCTCCTGCTTGTCAATAGCCGCACGAAGTTGCTTGCGGGATAGAGTCCGAAGGTCATCAGGCAGATGCCCCATCAGAAGCGCATAGGGGGATTGCTCATCCCCGCCCGCTGGTTGAGGACGTGCTGGAACAAACGCCGCATATTCCTGCGGGCTTCCGCCTTCAATTGTCCCGTCCGGGCGCACAAACTTTCTCAGGATGGCCTCCTGCAGACTTGTCCGCAACTCCGCATACCGCCGCGCATCCTCTTTCTTGCCGAGCGCCTCCGCCATCCGTCCCGTCCAGTCCAAGCTCCCGGCCAAAAAGGCGGCGGCGAAAATATCACTGGGAGCCCCGATGCCGCCGAACTGATTCCAGCCAGTCGCGCCCGGCTTGATCGTCTGACGGTCGCTCAGCCAGTCACCAAATTGGGACTTGTAATTGTCACCGGGCAAACCGTTTTTCATCTTGGCGGCAACCGCATCCATGAAACGGGCCGAGGCCGCATAGCCCGATTCAAGGGTACGCCGGTCCCCGTAGTTGACCCACGCACCCCATGCCCCGGCGATCCCCGCGTCGGCCCATCCGGCGTCGGCCCAGACACGCCCCTCTCTTCCTTGACTTGAATGGTCTCCCGGAAGATCGTGAACGTTCATTCCGTCGAAAACGCCGCGAACCGTATTGGCAATCAGTCCGACCGAGCCGAACATGTAAGCCAAGGACTGCACCTCATCCGTGAAGCAATCCCCCATCCAGGACTGCCGTTCGTCGCGTCCCGCGACATCTATGGTGGTGCTGGGTGTGTTCGAGCGGTAGGCGCGCTCAATGATGTCGCACAGTTTATTGAGCCGGGGGTCCGAGCTTTCGAAGAATCCCGTCTGCCTTGTATCCGTACTGAGATCGCAGGCGGCAATCTCCCGGACG
>JBAWZH010000454.1:0-1544 GCA_037143135.1 bacterium | reverse complement strand
GGAATACCGCTGGAGCGGTTCAGGAGATGCACGATGATCCGCCCCGCCTTCCGCCGGAAGGCCACGTCCACACACACCGGTCCCCGCACCTCGATGTCGAACCGGCCCGCCACCCGCCTGACGATGTCACCGATGAAGGCGCGCGTCATCGGATACCGGTTGTGATTGAAGTCGCGGAAGACGGCGGCCGGCACATACGCCACAACTCCCTGGCCAACCTGATTGACCGTAGCAGCGGGATTCGGTAGCAGTTTGTCGTCAAGCAACGATGTCCTTCCGATCTTCCCAAAGGGCCTGGCCGTCGTGACCTCCACCAAACGCCACGGATCGCTGTACAACGGCACCGCACCGTCCTGCGCAGGAACATGGTACATAGCCTTTTCCACCACCTTACCCTTCCGCAAACCCAGAAATTCGCCTCCAAAACGGCCAAATGACTCCGCACCTGAAACGATCAGTTTGCCACCTGAACGAACATAAGTCTTGAGCGCCTGGATCATATCGTCCGACATCGCGTGCTGCTCGGGAGCCACGACCACAGGGAACTCGGACAGACGCGGCAACAGCGCCCATTCGTCCAGAATATCCACGCCGAAATGGTTTTCGAGCAAGGCGAACACAGCGCCCTTGACAGGCGCGGTGTCCACACTCCACATCAGGTTCTTTCCGCGGGTCGTCGTGCGGACATGGTGTTCGGAATGCAACACGGCGATCTGCGGGATGGTCTCTGAGTCCTGGCAGATCACACGCCGCCGTTTCACGAACCGTCTTGTTTCGGCCAGGCGCTTCTGGCGCCACGGAATGAGTCGACCGTCCCGTAAGTCGCCCGGGTTCTCGTAAGTCTGCACGTTGCCGCCAAAAGCCAGCAATGTCGCTGCTTCCTGCATCACCATCTGCGGCGGTTTCGCCACCCAGGGCGAGTCCAGTCTGTCCATGCCGTGCGAGCGGTAGAAACTCCAGAGCATAATGTCCCAGGGTTTCCCGCGCGCCGATAACCACCGCGCCTCGCACCGACTGCCGTCCAAACCGAAAACCCAGACATTGTCTCCGCTGATCCAGTCGGTCGGCACCTTCGGCTCCCCCGGATTGGCAAAGGTTTGCAGCCAATTCGAACACACAAGAACCCCGGGGTTGTGGCGGTGCACGGCATCGCAGTAACGCGTGACATACTCCTCGAAACTCTCCAGCGTAAAAGTCCACCAGGCCGGCCAGTTTGGATCCTTCTCATCCACGGGCGGCGATGGGAGCCCCGTCTTCGCCGTGAACGCCTTGCGGCACCGTTTGCAGTAACACGGTTCAACGGACCACAAATCGCCGTCAATCCAGAACCCATCCACGCCGTACCGGTCAATCAACTCCAACAGTTGCGGGATCATCAACGTGTCCACGTAGGGTGAGCGTGGGCACATCCGCCCGGAGGCCGGTTGGTTTGCGTTCTGGCCGGACGGTGCGCCGACGACTTTGCCAGTGGAGCCGACCACGCACCAGTCGGGGTGCCTGGAGCCGGCGGCCTTGTCCCAGATGCCGGAGTAGTGACAATGCAA
>JBAWZH010000453.1:0-1544 GCA_037143135.1 bacterium | reverse complement strand
GCTTCCCTAGCAGAAACCGTGGGCATCTTCTGGTTCTGGAAGCCTTCCGAGGTTATGATATAAGGCTATTTCCATAGCTTTGTAGGTGCGGAATCCGTAAGAACGTCTGGTCACCACTCGAATTTTATTGTTGAGGCCTTCGACCACTCCACTGGAAACCTCACCTTTGGCCTTAAACCAATTCAGCAAAAGGGTCTCGTGACGACGCAGCATGCGCGCCACCTTCTTCATGGGTTCGAGTCGGCTGCGCATGACGCGCCTTGTCCAATAGTCCAGGAACGCTCCGGCCCAAAGACTCGATTTGTAGTGCCAGAAATAGTGAAAGCATTCCTTGAGATCCCACGCTCGTCCCGTGGCCATCTTGCTCTCCAAAAGGCCGTAAAGCCGGATACGGGCCTGGCCACGAACTCGGCTGCCCCGGCGAAGCAACTTCCAACGCATCTTCTTGAGCTTGGCGGCGATGGGGCTACCTCGCAACCGAGTGCTCTCGGCCCGGCGCACTTCATCTACGGCCTGATTTAAATGCTGCACAATGTGAAACCGATCGAGGATATGCAAGGCATGCCCTGCCTGCTTGGCGATCACCGACAAATAGGGCTGCCACATGTCGCTGCACACGTAACGCAGACCACCCACCACCTCAGAACCCAGCGACTTCAAGCCGCGCAACAGCGTCGCCTTGGTCCGTCGCCGTCCCACCCACAATAACCGCCGGCAATGTTGATCGATCTGATAGATCACCGTCAGAAACTTGTCGGCTCGTTTGCCCTGACCCCAGTGAATCTCGTCAATGCCAATGGAATGCACCGCCTCAAGCTGGCGATGGGCCAAACCCCACTCCACGAACCATTCCACCGAATGATAAACGGACTCCCAACTGGTATGGAACGTTCGGGCCGTTTCCCGCCACGACATCCGGCGCGCCCAACGGGCCAAAAACCCCATCATGGCCGTGGTCACAGGTCGCTTGCCTTGGCTCCAGGGAATGTGCTCAACCCCCACGCCGTGCTCCGGGCATTCTACTCGTCGCGGTGTGTAGAAATAGTAGGTCACCACTCCCCACATCGGCACAAATAGCCAGCGCCGCTCTTCCAGTTGGTCATAGCCCGGACAAGGTTCCTGGCAGATGGAACATTTTCCCCGAATTCCACGATGGGGTTGGATCTTCACCTCCACTCGCAGCGAACTGCCCGATCCCCGAAGGCGGATGCTGTGGTAAACAAATCCCACAAAATGTTGTATCCGGTTCAGGAGCGTCTTAACCTCCATTTGAGTGGTTGGCTGTTTGCTTTTCACACCACATTCAATCATGAATCGGTTAGCAACGGCCAACCGCTTTTTCTTTCCCAAGCAGTGGCAATGCACCTGGTCTATCCTCGCTCCCTGGGCCAAGCCAACGCTGGCCCCGGCAAATCCCCGGCACCAAGCAGCGAGCTAAAACGAGCAGAGCGGCGGCTCGTGAGCCTTAGCTCGCGCCGCTCTGCGGTTGAAGTAATCAGGCCCTCCCTCCCTCACTTTTCACCCACAGTTTGGTCAGCAGAGCC
>JBAWZH010000452.1:0-1545 GCA_037143135.1 bacterium | reverse complement strand
TGTCGGCCGAAATTCAAAACCGGAATAATTTGTAGTTCAAAACCGGAATAATCACAGGGAGTAGCGGGCAAGGATGTCCGGCCATACTGGGTTGTCTCTTGTAGGAGGGACTGGGATTACCCAGAAGGCTTTGCCGGGATGATAGACGATAGTGACGTATTTGCGGCGGCAGGGAGTAACCGGCCAGTTTCTTCCGAGGAAGTCGACGGAATGGTCAGGATTGAGTCTTCTGGGAACGTAATGGGCTAAATGGAGATCCAGGAGCGGAGGTATAGGGGTGGGACGCATCCGAGACCGATTTTCAGTACAGGCCAACTCCCAGGACTGATTTGGGGTCAGGCCCGTGGTGCGACAGACGAAGTTCTGGTTATGATGTTGAATTTGATCGGCCAGAAAGGCATTGGCGGCATCGTAGTCGGAGATTTTCTCAAGGGAGAGTAAGGAGACCAGCCGTTTCTGGAAGAAGCCGAATCGGCGTTCGATTTTCCCCTTGGCTTGAGGATCAGGCGCGACGCGATGGCCCACGCCCAGACAGGTCAAGGCGCGCTGAAAGTTGGAATGCACATCATCAGGCCCAAGATTAGTTTCATGACCAAAAAGTGACAGTCCATCGGTGTACACACACAGGGGAATGCCGTGGCGCTCAAATCCCTGTCGGAAATGGCAGAAATGATCCCAGGTCGTGTCCACAGGAATGAACCGGCCTGCGGCCATGAGCCGCGAGTGGTCATCAATCGTCAAGACCAAGCATTGCAGCTTATTGCCAGGCCACCAAGCATGGGGCGACGAATCATGCTGCCACAGTTCCCCAATCGCCCCGCATTGCCACCGGCGACGGGGTTTAGGGCCACGACGAAGCACCCCCCTGCAGTCAGGCCATCGTTGCTTAACCAACAAGCCCACAGCCGCAGGGGATCGCTTAAAACCAAAACGACGAGTCAGTTCGTCGGCAATGAGGCTATAGTTCATCGGGCTACAATGAGGCAGGAAGCCTTCAATGAATTCCAGCACCTCGACCGGCCAGTCGGCTCTGCGAGCCCCGCCTGATACTCGATTCGGCAGTTGCCGTTGATTCCGTAGCCACTCATGGCGTAGCTCATATAATTGACTTTGCCCAATCTGAAGCCCTTCCATGGCTTCAGCGGCCTTCAACAGGCCTGCGTTAAAGGCTTCGATGATGTGCTGGATGAACTGATGCGGATAACGATGGCCTAACTGTTTTTTTTCATCGCTGGAGTCTATCAAAACAGGGGGGGCTCTGCCCCCCAGATCCCCCCGGAATTTTTCGCATAGGAGCGGATTGAGTGAGAACCAATGAAAAGGGCCATGAAGACAATCTATGCCTTCATGGCCCACCGGTAGGTTGATCACTCAACCCGCATAACCGAACCGCTCAGGTTGCGTTCCCGCAGAGCCCTATCCTGTTCTGCTATGGCAGCATCCTCGCACACAGCGAATGCGTGTCGTCAAGATATTCTACCCAATTTAAGCAGAATTCCGGTTTTGAACTACAAATACCTTCCGGTTTTGAACTACGACCGACAG
>JBAWZH010000451.1:0-1548 GCA_037143135.1 bacterium | reverse complement strand
GTAAAAAAATCATTGAAACGGCTCACGACAATACTGACCTTGAGCCCTTTTCCAATCAAGTTTCCCGACACTTCCTTCACCGTTGCACTCATATTTACCCCTTTCCGTAATTCATTCACACCCTCAACCCTACCCTCTCCCCTGAAAGGAGGGAGACTACGCTCAGAGCCAATGTCCCAGTTTCGTTTTCTTGGTTTCCAGATAGCGTTTGCTGTGTTCATTGGGCGGCAACACCAGTGGAACGCGTTCGGTAATGCTGAGCCCGTATGCTTTCAACCCCACCACCTTGCGGGGATTGTTGGTGATCAACCGGATACGGCTCAGCCCCAAATCGGCCAGGATCTGGGCGCCCACCCCGTAGTCCCTGAGATCGGCTTTGAATCCCAGTTTAACATTCGCCTCGACTGTATCCAGTCCCTTTTCCTGAAGTTCGTACGCATGCAGTTTATTCGCCAACCCGATGCCGCGGCCTTCCTGCCGCATATAGAGAACCACGCCGACTTTCTCCCGGGCCACCATCTGCATGGCCAGGGCAAGTTGTTCGCCGCAATCACACCGGAGCGAGCCGAACACATCGCCTGTCAGGCACTCGCTATGAACCCGCACCAGCGGGGACTTCGCTTTTCGGGGGTCACCCATGACGAGCGCCAGATGGTTTTCATGATCAAGAATCGACCGGTACAAGGTTAGTTTGAACAATCCAAACCGCGTGGGCATATCGACGGTTCGAATGCACTCCACCAACTTCTCCTCTTTGCGCCGGTATTCAATGAGACTGGCAATGGAAGCCATCTTGAGCCCGTGTTTGGTCGCAAATTTCCGCAACTCGGGAAGACGCGCCATCGACCCGTCATCATTCATGATTTCGCAAATCACGCCCGCCGGATTCAACCCGGCCAATCGCGCCAGATCCACGGACGCCTCGGTATGACCGGCACGCCGCATCACTCCGCCTTCCTTGGCTTCAAGAGGGAAAACATGCCCGGGACTCACCAGTTCGGCCCGTTTTGTCCCAGACCCGACCAGGAGTTTGATCGTATGGGCCCGGTCATGGGCGCTTATCCCCGTTGTGACCCCGTCCCGCGCGTCCACGGACTCCGTAAAGGCGGTGCCGAAGTGGTCTGCCCCCCGGTTCACCATGCTACGGATATTGAGCGATTCGAGGCGCTCATGGGTCATGCCCACGCAGATCAGACCCCGTCCGAAGCGGGCCATGAAATTGATCGCTCGATCCGTGACCTTGTCGGCGGCCATCACCAGATCGCCCTCGTTTTCGCGGTTCTCATCGTCGGTGATGACAACCATTCTGCCCTTGCGGATTTCCGAAACGACCGATTCAACCGGATCGAAACTATATTGTTTGTGTGTCATAAAAAAATCCCGGAGACCTGTCAGTCCCCGGGATAATTGCACGGCATCAAGAGCCGAACTGTCTTCTCCCATCCAGACTGAGACACGCGACTCGCGTCATCATCACTGTCGGCCACGGCATTTCACCGTGTCTGTCCGGCTTGCGCCAGACTCGCGGGCTTTAACCGCCGGTTGGGA
>JBAWZH010000450.1:0-1550 GCA_037143135.1 bacterium | reverse complement strand
ACGATGTTTCCATGGCTGTCAGTTTGGAGTCGATAAAACGAGATCACAGCCGGCCCCGAATAATCGTAAAAAACAGAACGGCAGCCCTGATTAACAGTAACATTCTTATCCTTATCTTTCATTCTGTAATACAAATCTGATGCCGGCTCATCACAGCCATAAAGTCTGAAGCGGACTTTGACGGTCTTCTCATTCGATGTGGTCTGCGCCATGGCAGGATTGCCCGGATGAACCGCGAGCATGGCACAAAGTAAGAGCAGTGTTTTCCCGGTGTTTTTCATATGGAACTCGATCTGATTAAGCCAGCGTAAGAAAATCATCTGAAATTGAGATGTCATTGCGGGATGCCACCGGTAGCCGGCAAGGGTTCCGGGGGAAAAATTGCGCTCTCGATAACGCGCCGGGCAGCCGCCCCGGAGGGAGTCTGCGGGTCTTCGCGCACAAACACGAGCGTCCGCTCTGTCGGGTTGCACGCCCAGTTGTTTCCGTAAACACGCACGGGGCCCTTCGGTCCATTGTATATGACAGAGGCATAGACGGTGGTTTTTCCGCCGCTCAGAGTCACTTTGCTTTGCTTGAGCTCCTGAGCCCCTAAGGTGAATGTGTCATCCGCCAGCCTCACGGTCACAGGAACCCTTGTCATGTTAAAAAACTCATACGTGCTGGCAGGAAAGGAATCTAGATCATCAGGGATTGCCCGCAGCGTGTATTCCGGCGGTTGTTTATTCCCGTTTTTCGTAAAAAGAATCAGCGGCCACTTCCCGCATGGTGCCAGATCGAGGCTGGCAGCAGGGACGCGGACAACATTGCCCTTCTCATCTTTTTTCATCCGGAAAAACACGAGGATGCACGGGCCTTTATATTTATAGAATGCCGAACGGACGCCGTTGGGAACCAGGAGCGGTCTGACTTTTCCTCCGGTCTCGTAAAAAAGGTCTGAAACCTCCAGGTCCCAGCCAAGGACGCGGAACCGTATATCAAGTATGGCGTTTGCCGGGTCTGCGGCGAACACCAAGTTCGCGCCAAACAACAGAGAAAGAATAACAGCACTAAATTTCATTTTCGTTGAGCCAGCGGAACGAGGTGATCTTGAATCTTCGCCCAAAGACTTTATTGATGTTGGACTGCAGCAATTGTGTGGCCGGTGAGGCGGTCTGATCCAATGGCGGAGTGGCATCTCCCAGGCCGGTGCCGTAGCTGTTGGTGCCGGTCAGCCCCGCATCTGACTGGTCCAAATAATCGGGCGTCCGTTGCAGCACGGCTTCTCCCCATGCCTTCCCCTCGATCTCATGAGTTTTCGGATTCCGAACCTCGCCGTAAACCCTGACAAGAAATGTGTCCGAACGGACCGTCATCACCGGCGCAAACGCCTGCACGAGGTCCTGCTGCATGAGATACCCGGGAATCCCGGTTGCCGTCCAATCCGCAAGAAATGCGTTTGCCGTCGTCAGCTGGCCGCTCGTTCCATCGAAAAAATATTTTGAGGTCGGCCGGGCGTATTGGTCGGTTCCATAAGGATCGCCGGGCGATAGCGTGCTTAAGCTGGGGGT
>JBAWZH010000449.1:0-1551 GCA_037143135.1 bacterium | reverse complement strand
CGACCTCCATGATCACGAGTTCGCGATCCAGGTCACTGATGGGCCGGAGTCGGCGGCCTTGGAGCGCCGGGGAGGCACATTCTCGCAACAGGGAGGAGAGTGTGATATGGCGGCGTCCATCGAAGAAGGCCTCCCGTTCCAGGATCCGCCGCTGGGTCTGCCGCAAGGCGACGGCCGTGGGATAGACGATGAGGGTGGCATTTAAGGTTTCCGGTTTGCTGTTCATGACGGTTGCCGGGGAGTGTAATGGGTCGGGAAAAGGACTTCAAGGACGACCAGGACGGCAAAGGGCTCATGGAAGCATTGATGGTGCTAATGCTACCGATCACCAGGCGCTATTTGCCGATGCAGTACACTTTTTTGGATCCGCGGATCAGGATCCGGTTGCCCGTGAAATACGGCGTACTCCGGAATCCCTCGCCCAGATTGTTGCGGGCCAACTCGCGATACTCCCGTCCGGGCTCAAATACAACCGTTGTGCCTGAATCGCTGCTGGCGAACAGTTTTCCTCCGGCCAGACAGAGGCTGGGGTAGGCGGTGCCGCCGAGTTCAAGTTTCTTTTCGTATGCCACGGATCCGTCCTTTGTGTCGATCACGCTCAGGATGCCGCCTGCATTTAAGACATACAGCAGTCCATTCTCCAGGACGGGTGACGAGTAATACCGGTTACGGCTGGGTTTGGCGTCCCACAGTTTGACGGCCGCGACGGTGTTGGATGGCCCCGGGGTGAGCCGGAAAGCCACGGCGCCGTTTTCTTCAACGGTGTAGACGCAGTCGCCATCAATGATCGGGGCGTTGAACGGCGTGCCCGCTATTTTGGATGCCGCGCAGGTTCCATCCGACAAGCGGACCAGATCCCCGCCGGTGGTATAAACGAAGGTTTCTTTTCCGAGTTTGATCACGACGGGGGAGCCGTGGCTCGAGGCGCCCTTGACCGTCCACACCGTCTCGCCGGTCTCTGTGGAGAGTGCGACCAGCATGTCGTCGATATGGATCACCATCTTACCGTCTGCCAGGGCAGGCGATGCGGATTGGCCCCATCCGCGTGACGGTTTCCGGATCAACCGGATCCACTGCCGCTTTCCATCCAGGTCGTAGCGGGCGGCCGTGCCCAGAGCCGTCAGGATAAACACCGCCTTGCCGTCTGAGACCGGAGTTGGAGTGCTATATCCCGTCTCGCCGTGGGTGGGTGGCAGGCGGTACTGCTGAACGGCGGCGAATGCATTGGTGTTTCTCGGGTCGGACAGAACCTCGCGGCAGAGATCCGTAACCGGGCCGTACAGCGCGACATTCCCGGGATCGGATTGAAGCCTGCGCGTGGCATCCAAGACGCGGTTCTGAAGCGCTTCGCCGCGTTGCAGTTCGGCGTAGGCCTCCGGGGTCAGCACCTGCGAATAGTCGTTTGTCTGGCTCCAGATGATCGAGCCGGTGTTCACATCCAGACAGTGAAGCACCGCGCGTTCAGATTGAACGAACAGGCGGTTTCCAACCGGTAAGGGGGACGCATTGCTCCAATCCGCAATCGCCTTCGACCAGACGATGTTGGTTTCC
>JBAWZH010000448.1:0-1560 GCA_037143135.1 bacterium | reverse complement strand
TCCCGAATATCCGATCCTGATCCTCCACCGTAATGGTATTCTTGCTGACAGCGCGTCCCGGCATACTGATCGAGGCCAGATCCTTTTTCAGCAGAACCGTGCCATCGGCCAGGTCTTTCTTGGCCACCAGGACATCCACCTGCTTCTCACTGGCGATCAGCAGTTGCCGCTCCGCCTCAATCTCCGCCAGGCGGGCGTCAAAGTAACTCCGGGTCATCCAAAACGCCAGCAAGCCTACAACCACCGATATGATCAACACCATGCGTTGCTTCATAAGTCTTCTCTCCTGTTCATCACTCCACGGCACCCGCCTTATGTAACAAGGTCACCGAACTTTCACCAGATGAATCGGCGTCCCCGATCCTGACACAGCAGATGTCCGCGCCCTTCACATATACCGATAACCCGGGCCGGGCGGCCGATCGAAACATTCGTGACCACCCCTTCTGCGCCATGGCCCCCTCATAGTAGCGGGATACGCTCTCCCGGGTCATTCGGCTCGATACCCGCTCCAACGTCGTTCGTGTGTCTGCATTCTTCGTCGCACTCAAAATCCTGGCCCCGGGAGGCGTCGGCACGTCCTCAATTTGATGTTTGATGGCTTCTGCCTTCGTCACCCTGGCCTCGGTATCTGACTGCGATACCACCACCATTAAGACGGGAGACTCCGGATCCGGCGACAGCGTAACCAGTCGAATCGCGTTCCCCGCCAACGAGGCCATGCCGAAACCCAGTGATTCACCGGGACAGTAACGTGCCCCAGTCTGACTCAAGCCGGCAAAGGCGGCCCTGACAGATGCCAAACCGCCATCACAGGCCACGACATTCACCTCGGCTCGTCCTCCATTGATCTGCATGATGGCCTTGTACAATGACGCGCCGAATGATGCCGGATTGGACAAATCGCCTCTTACGCCCCCTCCACTGACGAAGACACGCGCCTGTATGACGGCCGCAGACAACGCCAGAACGAGCGCCGTCAGGATCACGACTCCCTTACGTCCCCGCGATGTCATCAATAGATTCCCTTCGTCCACGTCATCCAGGCAATGCCCCGCACCTCAACCGCATCCGCCCGGTAAACCATTTGACTGATGACCGGCATCAGATCAACTCGGTCCGTGACTTCTCCATGCACCAGTCCAAACATCGTCTGCGGACTGATACAGCCATCGATCACCGACACCGGATTACCCGGCCTGAACCGATTCAAGTCTCCAGGATGCGAATACTGGGTTATCCCGTTGGTAAACACTCCCGGATTTCCCGTGATGGAGTCGTCATCGCGGGAATACGAGGTGTTGTCCGGCCCCTTTGTAACAGCCTCGATAAAGAGGGGATTCTCAAAGGAGGAGACATCCAGCATGGATTTCACTCCCGCCAGACGACGGGCTTCGCCCATGGCTCTGGACTGATGAATCCCAAGCCGGGAGATCTGGATGATGCTTGCAAACAGCACCATAAAGACAACCAAGGCCACCACCAGCTCAACCAGGGCCTGTCCACTTTTTCTCCTCATGCTCAACCCTCCTTTCCCCTCAATTCTGAAATCTTCAATGC
>JBAWZH010000447.1:0-1562 GCA_037143135.1 bacterium | reverse complement strand
GGCTCATAGTATCCAGCGGCAAGGCGCAAGCCCCGACGCTGGAGAAGGGGCCGACAGGTCAACGCAGCCCGCACAGGCAACCAGCACCGTAAGAACGACGGAAGCCGACTGGCAAACCTTCCTGCGGGCCATAGCCGAGAAGGCATATACCCACAAACACCACCGCTTCGGTGACTTGTATCGGCGGCTCAACCGAGACGTTCTGCGCCTGAGTTTCTTTCGCTTGCGAAAGGACGCAGCCAGTGGCGTGGACGGGGTGACGTTCCAGCAGTACGAAAGGAACCTGGAAACCAACCTCGCAGACTTGGAAGGGCGGTTGAAGCGCAAGGCGTATCGAGCGCGGTTGGTACGACGCAAATACATCCCCAAGGGCAATGGGAAACTGCGCCCTTTGGGCATTCCGGTGCTGGAGGACAAGCTGCTGCAAGTGGCAGTGACGCAAATCCTGCTGGCGATATACGAGGTGGATTTTCTGCCGTGCAGCTATGGCTACCGGCCAAGGGTGAGCGCACACGATGCGCTCAAAGCCCTGAGCAACGAGTTGCAATTTGGCGGGCACCATTTCGTGGTAGAAGCGGACATCAAAGGATTCTTTGACAACATCCAATGGGAATGGTTGGAGCGGATGCTGGAACAAAGAATTGCTGATGGAGCCTTTCTGAACCTGATCCGCAAGTGGCTGCGGGCGGGCATATTGGAGGAGGATGGCAAGGTGATCCATCCCCTGACCGGAACACCGCAAGGCGGGGTGATCTCGCCTGTGCTGGCCAACATCTATCTACACTACGCGCTGGACCTGTGGTTTGAGCGGGTGGTGCGACCCCAACAACAAGGGCGCTGCCGACTAATTCGCTATGCGGATGATTTTGTGGTGTGCTTTGAGTATCGGCATGAAGCCGAAGCCTTTGAAAAACGGCTAAAAGAACGACTGGCCAAGTTTGGGCTGGAAGTGGCGGTGGACAAGACCAAGACGCTGCGCTTCGGGCACAATGGCGGGCTGCACAATGGGCGGTTTGATTTTCTGGGATTCGAGTTTTACTGGGAACCGGATCGGCAGGGTCAGCCGAGGGTGAAACGACGCACGGCCACCAAGAAATTGCGGGCCGGGATACAACGGATGACCGACTGGGTCATAACGCACCGTCACCAGAAGCTGAGCCGGACGCTTAAAACGCTCAAGGCCAAGCTTCAAGGGACATGGAACTATTATGGGTTGATCGGCAATCACCGCCGCATGCAGCTTTTCTACACGGCGACCTGCCGGACGCTGCACAAGTGGCTCAACCGGCGCAGTCAGCGCCAAAGCGTAACCTGGCCAGCGTTCAATCGGATGCTGGTCCATTTCCAAGTGCCGAGACCGCGCATTGTGGAGAAGTATAAGATGGGAATGCCTTGCCAGAAGGAACTGAGTATCTGCCAACGGTTGCAGGATTTTCGGCGGCCGGGGACAATCCTGATGGCTCATGCGAGAGCGAGTTGACTTGAAGAGCCCTGTGCGGGAATACCGCCCGCCGGGATCTGTGAGGGGGGCGCCGGGCAACCGGCGTCCCTACCTCGACAAA
>JBAWZH010000446.1:0-1565 GCA_037143135.1 bacterium | reverse complement strand
GTGCCCGCTACCACTCAACCCACCACGCTCCTGCATTAGGTCAAACCCGAAGACCCGCACACGTCCATAAGTGGGCTTCCCAAGGTTGCCGGTTTGTACATTGGATTATTACCTGAATGAAACTTGCGAACTCTTCTGCCCTGACTGTGGTGTGGAATTGGCTAATAATTTCCTTGATAATAATAATCAAGGATTGATGAGAATTCATGATAACGAAGGTGACAGGAAAGAATCAGGTTACGATACCGGTGATGGTTGCTGAGAAACTCACTATTCACCGCGGTTCGCGATTGGATTGGCGAGTGTTGGATGACGGTCGGTCTGTTGAGGTGCGAGTTCTGCCGACTCGAGGCGAAGTGGCGCGCAAGCTTTGGGGGGCCGGGAGACTTCAGGGGAACCCGGATTCAGATGCAGTCGCCGTGCTCATCAAGCAGCGAGTTCGTGATGACGAGGAACGGATGCTCCTGACCTATCGGGGAAAACCCATGTTCCGGCTGGAGCCTTGCGTCCAATCGGAACCGGTCAGTTATTGCGCCATGCGAACCGAGGATTTACGCCGGGCACTCACCACTGACGCCCACTTTCTGCAGGCAGGTTTCGAGCCCTTGTTATAGTTGTCGTCAGAGGTCTCTTTACTCATCACCTTTTTCTGATCACCTTTTCCGCACCTCTTGACAATATATAAAGAGCGGAATACCATAATGACAAGAAGGTAATACTTTGTGAGGTGTCTATGACAACGATGACAATAAAAATTCCGGAACAGATGTCCGCGCGCCTTCGTCGGCAGGCAGACGCATTAGGCATGAATAGTTCGGAATTTGTTCGACAGGCCATTGAGAAACTACTGAATGCGGGGCCCCGTGCTGAAACGGGGACTTGTTTGTCGTTGGCGTCGGATCTTGTTGGTTGCTTGGAGGGACCGCGTGATTTGGCGACGAACCCCGACCATATGAAAGGGTTTGGGGTTTAAAAGAGCCTATGAAAAACACGATTCTGCTGGATACGGGGCCACTGGTGGCGTTCTTGGATCGGCGTGAGGCGCACCATGAATGGGTTCGGTGCGAATTTGGCAAACTTTGCCCCCCGCTTATGACGTGCGAAGCGGTGTTGGCCGAGGCATGCTGGTTGGTACGCGGTCTGGCTGGGGGGGTTAGAGCGGTGATGGATTTGGTGGAGCGGGGAATTGTCACGGTACCGTTTCATCTGGAGCCGCAGGTGACAGCCCTGCGCAAGGATATGGAGCGATACCGCGACCTGCCGATGTCGCTGGCTGATGCCTGCCTGGTGCGGATGGCAGAACTTCATCCTGGAGCAGAGGTGTTCACGCTCGATTCCCATTTCAAGATCTATCGCCTCTCCAACCGCAAGGTGATCCCTGTTCGGATGCCGTGAGGTGAAGAGTGAAGTGTTAAAGAGAAGAGTTCTCTGTGTGGGGCGGATGTCCCCATCCGCCTTGTTGACCGAGTGAAAACAGGGGATGGGAAACATGGAGGCACAGGATATAGTTGAATAGCGCTTTGAGGTTGATTCTCCTTCGTAATCTTAATCGTAATCGTAATCAT
>JBAWZH010000445.1:0-1566 GCA_037143135.1 bacterium | reverse complement strand
CCAAAAGCGACGAGAGTCGCGATTTCACTAATTGTAATGTTTCCTGGCAGGAACCCGATGGTGCCGGTGATTCCGCTACAGAGCGGAATAATCATCCAGATGTTTCCCCGCAAAAACAGACACATGCTGAAAAGCCCTACCACAACGATAATTAAGCCCAGATCGCGGAATTTCCCCTGGGCAACAAACATGCCCAGAAACAAGGCGGCGATCAGGGCGAAGAACGTAACAAGCCCAAGAAAAATGGCGTTCTTATTCATGGAAGATATTTGCGGAGCATGATTTGAAAAGCTGTATCCTATCTCCTGTGCTTCTTCACCATCCTCAATCCTTTATTCTGGTTCCGTTCCCTGCTTCATCCCTGAGAGTGGTCGTCTATAGGATTGATGAGTTCGCGGAAGCCAATCGAATGAAAGTCCTTGGTGTTGCGGGTAAAAAAACGTTTCACGCCATTTGATTTCAATGTGACTCCCAGAACGATATCGTGGGTTCGTGCTGCCGGGGTGCCGCTCTCTGCCAATCGGGAAAAGACCCCTTCCCACTGATCAAGGTCATAACAGCACCGGGCAACCCCGCTCTCGCTTTGGAGAAACCGCAGCCGCAATGCGGCTTCCTGTGCGCCAAGGGGATGCCGGAAAATGCGGGAATTCCTTATTGCCCTGTAAAATTCAAATAAAACCTGGTCGGCAATAATCCATTTCTCTGGGTTCGCCAGCATCTCGTCAACAACAGCGCTCGCAGCCTTGTGCTCGACAGCATCTTCGTCCGCTGCATACACGAGAATATTCGTATCCAAGCTATTCATCATCCCCGTAAATCGCTTGTTTCATGTCCGTGGCGGAAATCCGAACCCCTCCCCCATGAAAGACAGGGAACTTTTTGGCGGGAGCGGATGGCAGAGGGCTTTGCTGGAGTACTCGCTCCACTGCACGGCGGACAATTTCACTGATGGGGCGATCCTCGGTTGCTGCAAACTCTTTGAGCTTGCGCATCACAGGATCAGGAAAAAGGATTTGTATCTTTTGCATGTATCCATGCTATTGATGGATTGCAATCTTGTCAATGGTATAATCGGAAGATTCAGGATTCAGGATTCGCTGCACGAACGCGATGTGCTTTTGAATCGCCGCAGCATGGCCGCCGTCCGTTGCCCGCGCCGTCTGCAAAATCAGGTTCAAATCGTGTGCATGGGGGATGGATAGACAATGCATAGAACTGCCTGCGGCGGGGAGTATTTCAACGAGACAGTTAAACACTAATAAACACTCATCTGAAAAGCCCAGCGGGGCTTTTCTTCATTTTTTCAGAGGGAAAGGAATCCGGGACGGACGGCGTCGGAACGCCGCTTGTCCGGGTTGCGTGCGTTTGCGGTCCCTGCAAGCGCGCTTGCGAGGACTGCACCCGCATGCAATCGAGGGATGGTCGCCATCCCGCCCCTGCTATCCTTCATGAAGAGAATTTGCATTTGGAATGGTATCCTGACCTTTTTCTGAGAGAACTGCATTCATACCACCGCCGTAATAGTTCCTAACGGGATGTCAAATTCGGATTGAAATCCCTTTTTTG
>JBAWZH010000444.1:0-1575 GCA_037143135.1 bacterium | reverse complement strand
TTGGCCGGTTTGAGAATATATCCGCCGCCACGCCCCATCTCGCGGCATAATTTTCCGATCTCGTCGCGAATGGACGATGGCGTGCCGAACGGGATTGTCGTCTGACTGCCCAACCCGCCATGGAATGTAATCCTGTCGCCATACGCCTTCTTGAGGGCATAGGGGTTCATCCCGCGCGGTTCCGGTTGCACCGGGTCGAGAATATCAATCCCGACTTCGATCAAGTCAGGCACAAGGTCGGCCACACTCCCGCAGGAGTGAAGGAACACCTTCTTTCCCGCTGCATGGGCTTTTCCGCAAAACCGGGCCCAGTGCGCCTTGAAATACCGCCTCCAGCGATCCGGCCCGATCATCACGCCGTTCTGATCCCCGACGTCGTCGCCAAACGAGACAAAATCGACGGGCAACTCCAGGGCAATATCGAGGGCCATGTCCACATGTTCGGCAATCCGATCCACCAGTTCCTGGTAAAAGACCTCGTCGCCGGCGGCATCCGCCAGGGAGTCCTCGAACCCCCGCACGCACCAGGCGGTTTCGTACAGGCCTGTTCCCCAAACGGCCGCGCCTACATATCGTTCCTCCCTGTTGTTTGCGATGAATTTTCGGCACCGTTCCAACCGTTCGGGATTGCGCAGGCGGGCCGCATCGGGTCGCGGAAACCGATCAAGCGAGGGCCCCGCCAACGCCGGTTGCTCCAGATGATGAGCCAACCCGTCAATCCGCCAGAGTGAACCAAAATAGTCTCTCGCCAAAGTCGGGTCTTCCGCCAACGGTGGACGGATGACACTCTCGATCGGATCACACCCGATCAAGTACTTGTCCTGAAACGAGGCCCGCCAGCGGTCATGCCCGAAATGCTCATCCATCCGTTTGGCAATCCCGGATTGAAAACCCAACCAGAACGGCACCGGACGTATCTCCTGATGCCGGAGACTGGCCATCACACAATCCCGCGGACTCCTCTGTTTCGTCCTCAACGTATTCTCCTTTGACAGACTGGTGTTTTCATCGATCCTCACGGACCGTCTCCATCCGGTTTCACTCAACCGATGGCGCGATTCTCCTCATAGACGGCAATGATGTTGTCGAGAGGGATGTCCTTCAGGTACGCCTGACTGCTGGCGAGGATATAACCACTACTCCGGCGGCTCCAATTCCGGTAGTCACGAACAATGCGCCGGACATCATCGGCGGAACCGAACGGCAGAACCTCTTGCGTGTCCACGCCGCCATGAAATACGAGACGTCCTCCGAAATCGCGGAGTAACCCGTCAAGTTTCATGTCGGTCGCCGCGGTCTGGATGGGGTCGAGGATGTTCAGACCATCCTGGATCAACGCAGGAATCAGTTCCCTGACCGCTCCGCACGAGTGCTGGAATGCGCGCAAATCGTACGCATGCGCAAGGTCGTAGAATCGTTTGAGATAGGGCCGGACAAAAGTGTTCCATTGTTCCGGGCCGATGAACAGACCGCGTTGTGTGCCGAAGTCGTTGCCATAGGCGACCACGTCGGCCAGATCCCCAACGGCGTCGAGATAACGGCGCGTGAGGGCGATGAAGTAACCCACGATCCTCT
>JBAWZH010000443.1:0-1577 GCA_037143135.1 bacterium | reverse complement strand
CCTCACTCATGCGCTATCGTAAGGCAGCAAAGACCTGTGTGGCGGTAATAATTTCCACGCCTTCGTTAGTCGTCGCGGTGTTTGAACTTACGGAGGGAACAAATACGAACCTTTTAACATCAGGAGGCAACCCCGGAGGAAGCGGGCGCGATGCCATACTCCTCACTAGCCGATTGATCGCGGCATCGTCAAACGGAGTTTCCCCCCACTTGACCTCACCTACCGCACCCTGACGGCCATCCATCGAGGTCGAGACCACATCCCATTCAGGTGCTGCACCATGCCACCAGCGCGAGGCAGGTTGCCAGTGGGTCAGGGGTTCTGTTGTTGAGTTGTCAGGTTGTTGGGTTGCCAGCGCGGGAATCGCCGCGCGGCACAGGATTTCCCAGGTTCGTGCAACCAGGGCGGGTTTTGACATTTGCCACAAGTGCTTTCTGGCGGCCGGCGCGGCACCGGCAAGAAACCCGCGGTGTGGCGCCACCACACGAAACCAGAATGCGCAAAAAGGATCACTCATCCGGTACAACGCCCGCTTTGACGACTTCTCCATCTCACCGAAAGGTATTTCACGGGTCACCAGTCCCAATTCTTGCAGACGACCCACCGGCCGACTGAGCGATGTGGCCGGACACCCCAATCGGCCAGCGATCTCAGACATCCGGTTACACCCATTCCCGATAACATCCAACAACGGGCGCAGACTCAATGCCGATGGGGTCTCCTCGCGCAGGAGTCTATCGGGTTCAGTGTGCAAGGCTCCCAGGGGATCCAGAGCCAGCGTATCAACCGCATCGTCCAAAGCGGAGCCAAACGGCGCGGCCAATTCCCAGTACCGGGGAATACCGCCCCAGACCGCATAGGACTGCAAGGCGGTGGTTGGATCGGAGACTCCCAGGGCCTCGCAGATCCAACCTGCGGGAATGGGCGACAAGGCAAAGGCCTCCACCGCGCGGCCGTAGAGGGGCGATGAGTCCTCCAACACCAGGCCTTGCATCATGCTCTGAGAGGATCCTGCAATGGCCACCAGCAAACCATCCGTGGCGGCCTCACGATCCACCCAGTTCTGCAACACGCTTGGTAGAGAGGGTGAGGCGACGACCAGATGGGGAAATTCATCCAGCACCAGCGGCCCCTTCCAGCCTAACGCGCGGGCATCGACGGAGAGTCGGCGGAGAAGGGAAATCCAGTCCGGATACTCCACATCGTTGAATGCCGGCAATTTTTCAGAAACCGCCTCTGCGAAATAGCGACGCTGTACCGATTCTGCCGACTGGTCGGCAACCGTATAGAGTCCATTGTGGTTACGGCACCATTCGGAGAGTAGCCGGGTTTTCCCAACTCTCCTCCGTCCCCACAGGGCCACCAGCCCCGAACTGCGCCGAACAGCCAGTCGCGATAGACGCTCCATTTCACTATTTCTATCAAGGAAGATCATTTGCGAATGATTATGCAATAAAAGATTATGACTGCAAGCATTATTCCGATAAGAATAATTCCTTGTTTACAAGTTTGACGCCAGCGCCTTGTTACTCCCCGGTGACTGAGGCGGATGGGGACATCCGCCCCACACAGAGGAC
>JBAWZH010000442.1:0-1588 GCA_037143135.1 bacterium | reverse complement strand
CGGGGGGCATTGCCCCCGGTTTGCCGTCCGTTATGGGTCTATGGGATGCTAATGTATTCTAATCTCAATAAAGGGAGAATAACTATGATTATCGGATCGAATGTCGGAACAATCCTGTTGGTTGTGTTAGTCCTGTTTCTCGTAGGAGCATTGCCGGTATGGCCTCATAGCAAGAAGTGGGGTTATTATCCAAGTGGCGGATTGGGTCTCGTGGCTCTGATTCTGCTCATATTGGTTGTGATGGGACGAATTTAAGGGAGAGATAGGGCGACAGGGAGAACTGCCGTCAAAAAGAGGTCAGATGAAGACAGGGAGGCTTTATGAATACGAGCAAGAATATGTTTCGTTTAGTGGTACTGTTGATGATGGTTTCAGGATGTCTGTTGCTTTCGGGATGTTTTATCACGAGTGGTGACCATTTCCTGTGGTTCTAACAGGAACCGCCTACGGCACCGCCTCGACTCTGTAGAAGCCATTGGTCGCCCCGGCATAGTCAGGGTCGGCATACTGCAACACCCCGTCCGCTGGAGCCGTTTGGAAAGCCTGCTGGTTGATTCCTGTCCCCGATGGGGCATTCGACCAAGCCCCCAACAGGTCGAGACTCTTCATAACCTGATAACTGACATTGGACTTTGCCAGCCAGGTTATCTGGGCGTTGGTGCCAGACCCCATCGAGGCAATGGCAAGCCTGTCGGCATCATTGGTCGGATTGGTTCCCGCTAAATACTCCTGCCAGTTCAACATTCCGTCGTGGTCATAGTCAGGCGAATGCATCGGAGCCGATGATGGAGACTTTGTCAGGTAGGCAGGCATTATATATAATGGCTGTCTTCAGTGGACTGAGGCTGGGCGAATTAAGGGCAGTGCGTTGGGGTGACTTGGTGCTGGAAGGGCAGGCACCCTGCGTGAGGGTTCGTGCATCCATCAACAAAAACCACAAGGATGCGGTGCTTGGACTCCACCCCGATGTTGTGAGGGCACTCTTGAAAATTCGTCCACCTGAAGTTTCCGAAGAGACCCTGGTCTTTCCTGAGAAGTTGAGGTCGGATACCTTTCAGGCTGAACTTACGAAGGCCGGGATCACACGCGTTGATCAAAGGGGACGCCGGGTGGACTTTCATTGTTTGAGGCATACTCTCGCTACTACCCTGGCGATTGCCGGTGTTCAGCCTCGGGTTGCGATGGAAGTCATGCGCCACTCCGACATGAGACTGACCCAGAAGGTCTACACCGATGCAAGTCAGTTGTCGACCTTGGCCGCCGTGAGCTCGTTGCCGAGTCTCGTCAATGAAACGGTTCCCGTGTCTGCAAGCCAGCCGTCCGCTGCCGTCTCCGATGACGAGTTAGAGCGAAGCTGTAGGGCTATGCTCAAGGAACTTGAGCGTCGCAAGAAGGCATCCTGAATACCCGCTACTGGTTCTGGCGGTTCCTGTCACATCCCGTCATATTGGGTCATACAGAATGCTTAAAGGTATACAATTTGGTTCTTAAAGGCGACAGTCGGATTGGAAACCATTGAAAACATTGGGGAATTTGGTTGCCGGACTAGGATTCGAACCTAGACAAGCAGATTCAGAATCTGCTGTGC
>JBAWZH010000441.1:0-1602 GCA_037143135.1 bacterium | reverse complement strand
AGTTGGGAAGTATGCACGAATTCTCAAATGGCAACCGTTTGATTAGTATTTGCCCTCTTTCTTCGCCGCCTCAAGTTTCAGCTTTCTCTTCCCATCTCAAGTCTCTCTCCCTCCCCTTCAACTTAAACTCCCCAACTTCAACTTAAACGAGCACCCCGCTCCTCCCCACTTCAACCAGCAGCGAAGCTCCCTCCACTCCTTCGACGACACCTTCGATGATCTGATGCCTAAACTTTACGAATATTTTGGGCTGGTTGTGATATTTTATGCCAATGAGCATGAACCAGTGCATGTGCATGGAAAGTGCCAGGGACGGGAATGCCGCGCCGAACTGGTTGTTCTGAATGGGCGCATTGATGATATTCGGTTCCTGCCGCAACGTGGACGGCCCATGCTGGCTGAGAGCGAGATGCGCTATTTCAACGAGTTGGTTCACGCCAAAGCAGAAGATATTGTCCAGAAGTGGATTGATTTTTTTGTGTTGCACAAATCCATTAGGCCGGAAAACATTACGAAGAGGTTATAACCATGAATAATGAAATCCAGATTGTCCGCGCGGAGCATATCGACGGCTATTGTATCTGCATGGAGTTTAAAGACGGCAAGACGCAAGCCGTCGATTTCAGGCCGTTTCTAAACGAGGCACGGCATCCAGAAATCCGCGCTTTTCTTGATCCAAAGAGATTCGCTGGTTTTCGGGTGGAGTTCGGGGAACTGATTTGGGGAGATTACGAGCTTTGCTTTCCCGTGGCTGATTTATACGACAATCAAATCATGCCGAGACACTCGGACCAGCTTGCCGCTTAAATTCCGTGTTACGCTCCACGGCTACACGCTCTACTTTCCACTTTCCCGCACTTCAACTTGAACTCGCCAACTTAAACGAGCGCCCCGCTCCCTCCCCTCTAACTTCCTCGAAATGTCAACAGCCCGGAAAGGACTGACCTCTCCGTGCCTTCTGTCGGCTACATGTCATCTTTGACAGTTTCGACGCTTGAAGTTCAAAACCATCAGTAATAAACACATTCTATGAGCACATTGCTTGAGATTGAGAACGCCGCTGAGGCGCTGCCGCCTGAACAGAAAGAGGAGCTGTTTCTATTTCTCTCAGTGCGGCTCCGCCAGGCGACCCCACTGACCCAAAAGGCGCGCCTCGTCCAAGAGGGCGATGACCTCGTGCTGGAAGCTCCGCCCGACGCACCGCCGATGACCTGCGAAAACGTCAAGAGGTTGTTGGAAGACTGGCCATGAACTGGCTGCTGGATGTCAATCTGATCCTGGCGTCGCGCTGGGCGTCCCATCCGGATCATTCATCCGCTCAAGCTTGGATTAACTCTGTAGAGAGGTTTTACACATCGCCAATCACTGAACTGGGATTCGTCCGGGTCAGTTTGAGTGTCGCCTACCGGGCGACGTGGGCCGAAGTCCAGGAGACATTGAAAAAACTTCACGCTCGTCCCGGCCATGAATTTATCGGTGACGATGTGGATGGACTGGCATCGCCTCAGACCGTGGCAAAGGATACGACCGACGCCCACCTTGTGACCCTCGCGAAACGGCATGGGTTGAAACTGGCCACACTGGATGAGACATTGATCACCA
>JBAWZH010000440.1:0-1603 GCA_037143135.1 bacterium | reverse complement strand
GAGCATGGCCTCTTCCTTGCCTGAGATTTTCGAGGTCAGACCGAGGAAGCCTCCGGCTACTTCGGCTATCCCGCGGGCACGTGAGAGAAAGAGGGATTTGATCTCCTTGATCTCGTCATCGGTCATGACTTCGCAAAGACCGCGGATGTATACGATCCACGCGTCCAGCATCTTGGCCGGAGGCTTATTCTTGAGCCATTCGTCCAGCAGGACATAATCAACAGAGCCGGGCCCCATGCCATTCCGGGTCGACCCGGCCAGGATGGCTTCTCGTTCGGAGTCCTGAACCTCGCCATCCGCCCAGGCTATCTCCACCAGGGGAACCAATGTCAGGGTCGCCAGAAGATCGGCGTGAATATCGAGTTCCACCAGACGCTTGAGAACGGCCTCGTTGGTAATTCCGGAGACCTTTGACAACGCCTTCTGCGTCTGCTCCATGCGCTCGAGTTCGCGAAGCTTCTCAATCAGAATGGCGTCCTTTTTGGCGAAAAATTCATCTTCCAGTAAGCGTCCGTTTTTCGAAAGTATTTCGTCCATGACTCAACTCCTTGTTTCAGTGGGCGAAGTCTATCGAAAGAACACCCTGTTTGGCAACTGCTCGAAGTGGTTCCTCCAGGTTGCATCGGGGTGGTCATGACCCTGACTTGCCACTCACATGGGCCGAACTGAAGGTGGCCATTTCGTTGACCATTTTGATGGCGGCGGCAATGAGGGTCATGGCGAGTGCGCCGCCGGTTCCTTCGCCGAGTCGCATGTTGAGATCCAGGATGGGCTTGATACCGAGTTTCTGCATAACCACCTGGTGCCCCTGTTCATTGGAGAGATGGCTGAAAAACACGTAATCGGCCACGGTCGGCTGAAGTCTCAGGGCGGCGAGGGCGCCGGCGGTCGAGATAAAGCCATCGACCACGACGGGAACCCGGTTGGCGGCGCCGCCGAGAATCAGTCCTGCGATACCGGCAATTTCAAAGCCGCCCAGCGCGGCCAGCGTGGCCAGTGCATCACCTGGGTCAGCGTGGTTGACGGCTAATCCCTTTTCGATGATGGCGATCTTATGGCTGAGCCGGGTATCATCCACGCCCGTTCCACGGCCGGTAATCAGGGCGGGAGCCAGTCCCAGATAAGCCGCAAAGAGGGCGGTGGCGGGGGTGGTGTTCGCGATACCCATGTCGCCAGTTCCCAGCAGGGTGATTCCGTCGTGGGCCGCCTGGGCGGCAAGGGCGATGCCGGTCTCAAGCGCCTGGGTGACCTGGGCAATAGTCATGGCCGGTCCCTTGGCCAGATTTGCGGTGCTGCGGGCCACCTTATGTTTGAGGAGGCCGGGCGCATCGGCAAAATCGGCATCCACGCCCATATCCACCACCTTCAGGTCGGCGCCGGCATGCCGGGCAAAGACATTGATGGCGGCGCCACCGCCCAGCATGTTGAAGACCATCTGGGGCGTGACTTCCTTCGGGAATGCGGAGACTCCTTCATCGGCGACCCCGTGATCGCCGGCAAAGCAGTAGATGCGGCCCTTGACCGGTCCGGGTTTGACGCGGCCGGTCGCGAGCCCGTAACGCAAGGCGAACTCCTCAAGGCGACCGAGGCTCCCCTGGGGTTT
>JBAWZH010000439.1:0-1606 GCA_037143135.1 bacterium | reverse complement strand
AATGCCTACAGGTCTCAGGAATTCCGGGCGTTGGTCGGTGATGCGATACTGCGCAACCGGCATGGCGAACCGAAACGTCAAGCGGAAGAGGAACTCTTCCTTGCTGTCATGCTGAAACGTATGAGCCCGATGGTCGTGAAGGATCTTCAGGACTATGCTCAACGGTATCTGCCATCTTTGAACTGGCTGGCGATGGATGAATATGGTCAAGGCCGGGCGTGTTTCAGTGGAGTCGAAGAATCGCTCTCATTGCCGGATGCCTTCCGGCAAAAGGTTGATGTCCGGGTTCAGGGCTCACAGGGAAATGTCTTTTCCCAAAAGAACCAGTTGTTGTTCAAAATCCTTCTGCTGGCCGACATTGATAAGCAGTACTGGGGAGGGCCTTCCCGCGTTCCAGGCAGCATAGGTGAACTGGCTCAAATATCGGGCGTTTCCCAACCCTCAGTCTCATCCTTCGCGATGAAGGCGGAGAGCGCGGGATTCCTGAAACGTTCCCGCAGTGGATTTCATATTATTCGATATCGCGAATTGCTCGATGAATGGTTTTACTCCGTCAAACAACGACGGCGCTATGAGGTCGGAGCACGCTTTCTTTATGGCGAGGAGCCCGCTGATCGTTTTGTCGTCAAGATGAGGGAATACTGCCACAAGGTAAAGCTTGGAGCGGATGAGCCAGCACTAATTGCGGGGCATCACCTTGCCTGTCATCTTATGAAACTGGGCCGATCCAATGTGCAGTTCGCCAAAATCTATGCAAATCGTCCGGTAGAGGAAATCATGTCGGCACTCGACCTAGCGCGAGATGAATCCTCCGAGCCTCAACTGGTTCTGGCGGTTCCGCCAGTCGCGCAACCGATCCTTGCGGGACACGTTGTTTGCGATGGAATTCCCGTAAGCGATTTACTTCAATGCTACTTGGACGTGAGATCGTCGCTTGCACGCGGAAATGAGCAGGCAGAGTTCATTCTGGAGAAGATCCTCATGCCTCATTTCGAAAGGAAGCCTCTATGTTGATGGGAAAAGAGTTTGATCCTTTCTTCGCCCAGATTGTTCGGACTCTGGGGCCCTACTTGGATGATGTTTTATGTATCGGCGGATGCGCCAATGCTCTTTACCGGTTTCACGATCTAGCGAGTCCTATGCCTTGGGGGTATCTTGGGACGAAGGACGTAGATGTGGCCACACCTCAGCATCTGACCGTAAAGGACGGAAAGTCGCTGGCTGTTCTCATGGCGGAAGCAGGGCTAGAGGAGGAACAGAAGGGACGCGGCCACCAGGCTGTGATTAAGTATAAGCCGAAGGATGGCGATCTGGCAGCGGAACTGGAGTTTCTGTGTCCCTTGTCAGGAGCCAAGGGCCAACGAGCAGGATCAGAGTCGCCGACGGTCTGTGTGGTTCAGGAAGGTTTGCATGCCCAGCCTCTTCGTTATCTTGAAATCCTCTTCAGTCGCCCCTGGTCGGTGAAGATCGGAAAGATTCCTGAATTCAGGGAACTCGGGGGGGTGCAAGTTAACGTGCCGAATCCGGCGGCCTATGTTGTGCAGAAGATTCTGATTCGTGACCAGAGGCGGGCGGATCTATCGAAGGCGAAAGACTGTTACTACAT
>JBAWZH010000438.1:0-1608 GCA_037143135.1 bacterium | reverse complement strand
CTCCCGGAAGACGCTTCTTTCGGGCATTCGAAGCTCTGAGCAAGGGTTGCCAGCTTTATTTCAAGTGGCGGGTTTTCCAGCCACACAACCATACGGGCTCAATAGAGGTGGAGGCAGACTTTGCAGGCATCAGAGCCTGTTCAATCCAGTTCGGCTCACGGTTGTCACCTCGAACGTGCGACAACGGCCCAGAAACAAAAGCAGTACGTCCTGGCTCCCCCTATTCACTATGAAAGCAGGCTTGTCCAGCATCGCTGGACTTCCAGTGATTGACAAGTTCGGGCCAGGAGTGGTTAACCTCATTGTTCAAAGCAATATTAAGCGCCCGAGGCGGAGTGGCCCATTCAACTAAATTGGGTTAGCCCGCTTCCCCACGAGAAGATCCGGGTTCCAAGACCCATTGCTGTAGCTTCTCATTGAAGGGGGTACCGTATTGGCATCCCAGTGAAGTACCAAGGCTCATCTCCGTCCGGGCAAGATTCATTAAAGTGATGTGGCCACTAGCTTTTCGGCATCAAAAGCGGTTCCATTCTGCAGCATGAAGTAAACGCAGCGGGCGAGTTTGGAGGCTAGGATGGCGTTGCCTTTGAACTTTCCGTGTTTGGCGATGAGTCGATCAGCATACGGCGCAAGGAGCGGATGGTGCCCTTTTCCCAATACCGCGGCCTCTCCGAAGGCCCATCGCAGGTAGGCATTCCCCATCTTGCCGCCAGCCAGTCCCTTGAACTTTCCGGCGCTGGCAACCGAACCTTTGACCAGCCGCGAGTAACTCAGGAAGTCCCCCACCGAGGGGAACCGCTCGACCGTATCCATCTCGAAGATGATCGTCATGGCCAGTATTCGCCCGATCCCCGGCACGGTGTTCAGCAGAGCATAATAATTGCCTTCATGGCCCTTGGCATACTTAAAAATCTCGTCCTCCAGTTTCAGGATCTGGACATCGTAGGCCCGGATCATGTCCATCTCACAACTTGCAGACAGGCGGTGAAGAGGGTTCTCGTACTGGATCAGGACTCGCTCCATCCAGTCGTCACGGTTACATCCTGTCCGCGATGCAGGTTTGAGCCCTTCCGCCATCTGGTTCGTCGCGATGTGGGCCATCAATGATCCTCTTTGCCAGACATAACTCATGCGTTGGCGTAATAGCGCACGCACCGGCCGCCTCTCGGCTGGATATACATAGGCCTGGGGAATCAGGTTGGCTCGCAGCAGATGGGCCAGTTTTTCCGAATCGATCCGATCATTCTTGTTCTTTCCGCCATGGATGTGTTTGAGATACAGCGCATGGGCCAGGACGAATGGCAATTTCGCCTCGTAGCAGGAGTCAGCCAGCCAGTACCAATTGAACGTACACTCGCTCACCACCGTCATCGAATGCCGGTATGGCGCAGCCTTCTTCAGGAAATACGAGAAATCGTTGCCCCTGATGTTCGTGTGGACCACCTTGTTGCCCTGGCGATCCATGATGCACGCGTACATCTCCCGCGCGTGCAGATCAATCCCGCAGTTGAATTCTGTCTCCGTTGTGTAATACTTCATCTCGCTTCTCCTCTTGAGTACGGTTTTATACATTGGGATGCCGCGCAAGCGGTAAGCCCGCTAATAATG
>JBAWZH010000437.1:0-1613 GCA_037143135.1 bacterium | reverse complement strand
ACGCTTCTTGATTTTCATGAGCCGATCCAGATCAAACCCGGCAACGCCGCCATCCTCAATGCCAACTGCCGGTATTGCCACAAGGATTATGTCCGCGAGATCACCGCACACAGGGTTGTGAATGATGAGGAGTTGTATTGCGTCAGGTGCCACGACGGCGTCGGGCACGGTTCGCGTTAATAGGAGGAGATACCATGAAAAAACTCGTCGGTTATGCGCTATTGGTTCTGCTGTCGGCCCTCGCGGCTGTCGGCGTGATGTTGCTCAAGGAATCAATTGCCACCCACAAGGCGGAAGGCCGGCAAGTCGCATTCCCCCTGGCGAACCTTACCGAACAGACCCTCAATCCTGCGGAATGGGGAAAGAATTTCCCCCGCCAGTATGACGGGTACCGACGGACCTCCGAGCATACCGGAACCCGTTATGGCGGAGGCGGCTCCGAATCCTTCTCGACCGACAAGTTGACACAGGATCCGAGACTCCTAACCCTCTTCAATGGTTACGCCTTCGCCCTTGATTATCGTGCCCGCAGGGGACATGCCTACATGTTGGAAGACCAGCGGACTACGAAGCGGGTTACCCAGCGTCCGCAGACCGGCGCCTGTCTGCATTGCCATGCCGCCAACACCCTGGCCTACCGGAAATCCGGGCTTGAGAACGGAGCCCCCGGAACCCTCGAGGAGCCGCTGAACAGTGCAAACGGAAAAACCCAACTCATGAAAGGGTTTGAGATCGTTAGCGCCATGCCCTACAGCAACGCAACTAAACGGGTTGAACATCCCGTCGCCTGCATCGATTGCCACGATCCGGAGTCCATGCAATTGCGTGTCACCCGGCCTGGCTTCCTCTCCGGCATCGCCCGCCTCGCCGAATCGCAGGAGCCGGTTCCCCACCTGCCCTCCGTTGAGAAATGGCGATCCGGCGACAAAAAAGAGTCCTATGATCCCAATCAACTGGCATCGCGCCAGGAAATGCGCTCATTTGTCTGCGGACAATGTCATGCGGAATACTATTGCGGCCCGAAGGCCACCCTCTTCTTCCCTTGGAACAACGGCCTCAAGGTTGAAGCGATAGAATCCTACTACGACACTTATAAGTTCAAGGACGGACATCGTTTCTTCGACTGGAAACACGCTGACACCGGCGCCGAAATCCTGAAGGCCCAGCATCCTGAGTTCGAACTCTGGAGCCAGGGTGTTCATGCGCGGAGCGGAGTGGCTTGCGCCGACTGTCACATGCCCTATCAACGCGAAGGCGCCATCAAGATCAGCGATCACTGGATCCGCAGCCCCCTGCTGAACATCAATAATGCCTGCCAGGTCTGCCACCACTTCCCGGAAAGTGAACTCAAAACTCGTGTGGACATTATCCAGGACCGCAACCATGGACTGTTGCTGCGCGCCGAGGACGCAACCGTCGCCCTGATCAAGGCGACATCAACGGCGATCAAAGCCGGAGCCACGGAGGCTCAACTGGAAACCGCCCGCGAGTTCCAGCGGAAGGCCCAGTGGCGCACGGACTTCGTCAATGCGGAGAATTCCATGGGCTTCCATGCGCCGCAGGAAACCGCGCGCATCCTGGGCGAAGCCATCGACTATGCCCGGCAGGGAGAG
>JBAWZH010000436.1:0-1614 GCA_037143135.1 bacterium | reverse complement strand
CACTCCTGTAGTAACCGCCGTCCCCGGCGGTAATGTTAAAATGGCGATCAACCTGGCTGTTTTCTGCCTTTCCCGTTCTCCTCCTCCGTGATACATCTTCTGTTTCAAGGAGTTGAGACCATGCCATACCCACAACTTGATCGCAGCAAACTGGTCATCAAATCGCTGACTCAGCGGCCCAGCAAACTTTCCATTCTCAAGGATCATGTTAAACCTGAGCAAACTCCCATGCCCCTTGGGACGCGGGAAATGAAGATGATGGGGGAACTGGTTGACCGGATCAAGGCGGCCCGGCGCGCCACCCGCCCGGTTGTGCTGGCCTTCGGGGCGCACACGATCAAGAATGGACTGGCGCCGGTGCTGATCCGGCTGATGGAGCAGGGCTGGATCACGCACCTGGCCACCAACGGCGCCGGAATCATCCATGACTGGGAATTTGCCTATCTGGGCCAGAGTAGCGAGGATGTCAGGGAGAATGTCAGCCGCGGCGAATTCGGTATCTGGCAGGAAACAGGGTTCTTCCTTAACCTGGCCCTGATCATCGGCGCCTATGAAGGACTGGGATATGGCGAGTCGGTGGGGAAGATGATCGGGCGGGAGGGACTGAACATCCCGGCCCGGGATGATCTGATATCTGAGATTTCAAATTTCAAATCCAGCGCGGCGACAGACCGGCTGGCGGCGGCGGCCGATTTGCTGGGCGTGATCCGGAATTTTGACTTGAAGCCGGGATGGATGGCCGTGCCGCACCCGTTCAAGGCCTTCAGTGCCCAGGCGGCGGCTTACCGGCTCGGGATTCCCTTTACCGGTCATCCGATGATCGGGCATGACATCATCTATAACCACCCCATGAACCATGGGGCCGCGATCGGGCGTACCGCTCTCCGCGATTTCCTTTCCTTTTCCGACTCCATCCTCCGGCTTCAGGATGGTGTTTATATGTCGGTGGGTTCAGCCGTGATGTCCCCGATGATCTTTGAAAAGGCGTTTTCCATGGCTCAGAATCTCGCCCTGCAGGGAGGCCTTCGGATTGACCGTCATTTTATCGCCGTCGTGGATTTGGCGGAGTCGACCTGGGACTGGCAGACGCATGGCGAGCCGCCCAAGGACAATCCGGCTTACTATCTCCGATACTGCAAAACCTTCAGCCGGATGGGCGGCGCCATGCGTTATCTCTGCGCGGATAACCGCGACTTCCTGCTTGCCCTCACCCGGATGTTGGGTTGAGGGCGCATAAGAGCTCCGTAGGGGATGAATCACTTCATAATCGTAATCGTAATCTTAATCGTAATCCTGGTCTTGATTTAACGCTCCGGCCCTCTTTACAGTGTTACTCATGAATACGAGCTTTGACCATGAAAAGTTGAGCGTGTACCAGGAGTCGATCAAGTTTGTCGTTTGGTCAGATGAAATTCTCGAAACGCTTCCAAAGAATCTGGCGGTGCAGGGTCAGCTTGACCGGGCCGCTACGTCCATTTCGCTAAACATTGCTGAAGGGAATGGGAAATATACAGCCGCTGATCGATGCCGGTTCTTCGATATCGCTCGTGGTTCGGCGCTGGAATGTGCAGCGTGTTTGGATGTGCTTGTAGCTAAAAAAAGGCTTGTTGAGGC
>JBAWZH010000435.1:0-1624 GCA_037143135.1 bacterium | reverse complement strand
GTTGCCGTGCATAATAAGCCGCGTCACGAGGACAAAGACGGATACAAACAAACCGAAAATGAAAGCAGGAGTTAATCATGAGCAGCATGTTTTGTTACCAGTGTGAACAGACCGGCAGAGGAACCGGATGTGTGGAATTCGGGGCCTGTGGCAAGGATCCCGAAACCTCCGCCCTCCAGGATCTCCTGATCTACGCGGCGCAGGGAATCAGTCAATATGCCCACCGGGCCCGTATATTGGGTGTCATCGATCATGAGGCCGATGTGTTTGTCATGGAGGCCTTGTTCACCACTGTCACCAATGTGAATTTCGATGTCAATCGTCTCGTAGGACTCATCCGCCAGGCCGAATCGGTCAAGGACAGTTTGCGCAAGGAATATGAGGCGGTCTGCAAGGGACGGGGTTGCGCCAGTGAAAAACCGCAAGGGCCCGCTCTGTGGAAGCCCGCGCCGAACCTCGAGGGCCTGATTGATCAGGGAGAAAAACACTCCCCCGAGGGCCGGGCTTCCTCATTGGGCGCCGACATCGCCGCGACGCAAGATCTGATCCTTCTCGGTCTCAAGGGTACGGCGGCCTATGCCGACCATGCCATGATCCTGGGCAAAGAGGATGAATCCTTCTACGCCTTCATGCACGAAGTTCTGGATTATCTCCTGAAACCGAACCCGACGATGGACGAATTGCTTCGATATGCGCTCAGAACGGGCGAAGTGAACCTGAAAGTCATGGAATTGCTCGATGCGGCCAACACGGGCGCCTATGGAACTCCAGAGCCCACGCCTGTGCGCATCACCCCTGTGAAAGGGAAGGCCATCCTGGTCTCGGGGCATGATCTCAAGGATCTGGATTTGCTGCTCCAACAGACCGAAGGCAAGGGGATCAACATCTACACCCACGGTGAGATGCTTCCCGCGCACGGTTATCCCGGACTGAAGAAGTACAAGCACCTCGTCGGCAACTACGGCGGCGCCTGGCAGGATCAACGCAAGGAGTTCGATGCCTTCCCCGGCGCCATTCTAATGACCACGAACTGCATCCAGAAACCCAAGGATACCTACAAGGCCCGCATCTTCACGAGCGGTCTGGTGGCCTGGCCGGGTGTGGATCACATTGCCGATGGCAATTTCAAACATGTGATTGACGCCGCCCTGGCGGCGCCGGGGTTTGCCGCCGATGAACCGGAGAAAACCATTCTCGTTGGCTTTGGACACGGGGCGGTTCTGGGCGTGGCCGGTACGGTCATCGAGGCCGTAAAATCAGGCGCGCTGAAGCGGTTCTTCCTGATTGGCGGTTGCGATGGCGCAAAGTCGGGGCGCAATTACTACACCGAGTTTGCCCAGGCTGTGCCGCAGGACTGTATCGTTCTGACCCTGGCATGCGGGAAGTTCCGGTTCAATAAGCTCGATTTCGGGACCCTCGGCGGATTGCCGCGTCTGCTCGACATCGGGCAGTGCAACGATGCCTATTCCGCCATCAAAATCGCGACGGCGCTCGCCGGGGCCTTCAACTGCACGGTGAACGACCTGCCGCTATCCATGATCCTGTCCTGGTACGAGCAAAAGGCTGTGTGTATTCTGCTGACGCTACTCCACCTCGGCATCAAGAATATCCGGTTGGGCCCGAG
>JBAWZH010000434.1:0-1633 GCA_037143135.1 bacterium | reverse complement strand
TGGCGCTTCCGGTGTCGCTGACCGTGCTTGGCGTGTTGATAATCTGGCGGCATAAGGGCAATATTCAGAGACTGATAAACGGCACCGAAAGCCGGTTTGAGTTCAGGAAGAAGCGTCATGAGTAAGATGATCGCAATCATTGGTGACGGCGGTTGGGGAACCGCACTGGGGTTGACCCTGTTAAACAAGGGGCATCGTGTGCGTGTATGGGGTCCGTTCCCCGAAACCATTGCGAAAATCAAGGCCACCGGAGAGAATCATGATTATCTGCCCGGTGTCAGACTTCCCGCCGCGTTGGAGTGGACCGCCGACCGACTCAAGGCCGTTGAGAAATCCGATGTCGTGGTGTTGGCCATGCCCACGAAATATTTCCGAACCGTCCTGACCTCGTTTGTCGGCCTCATTCCTGCCCATGCACAGGTGCTCAGCGTGGCCAAGGGATTGGACGGCGAGGATAACCGTCGCATGACTGAAGTGGCGGAGGGTATTCTCAAGAGGGAGGCCGTGGCGGCGCTGTCGGGTCCCAGTTTTGCCTCCGAAGTTGCGGCGGGCGCGCCGACGGCTGTGGTGATTGCCAGTCGTGATGCCGCGCTGGCCAGATCCCTCCAGGCGGTATTCAATACCCAGCGTTTCCGGGTCTATACCTCCGATGACGTGGTCGGTGTGGAACTGGGTGGGACTTTGAAGAACGTGATTGCCGTCGGCGTGGGGGTATGCGACGGCATGGGGCTCGGGCACAATGCCCGGGCCGCGCTGGTGACACGCGGGCTTGCCGAGATTACGCGGCTTGGAGTCGCGATGGGGGCCAATCCGGTCACCTTCGCCGGTCTGAGCGGAATGGGTGACCTTGTGTTGACCTGTACAAGCCGGTTAAGCCGCAATTATTCGGTGGGAGAGCGGATGGGGAAGGGTGAGAAAATTGCCGACATTCTGTCAGGGATGAAGCAGGTGGCCGAAGGCGTTGAGAATTCCGCCATCGCCCACTCCCTGGCCCGCCGGTTGGGTGTCCCGGCCCCCATCACCGGGGAAGTGTACGACATGGTTCATCAGGGCAAGGCTCCTGCTGATGCCGTGGAATCGCTGCTCGGTCGCGATCCGCGGCCCGAGAGGGATAGATAGGCAGATTACCCCGAATCCGATAGTCTCTTCCGCATGACTTCAAAACGGACAGAACTGACCAACGTTTCCCAGGAACGGGCACTGCTTGTTCAGGTTGTGGTCGGCCGCGCGGGCCGCGGTGTGGCGCAGGATTCGCTTGAGGAGTTGGAGCGGTTGGCGGATACGGCAGGCGCCGTGGTTGTAGGCACGCTGTCGCAGAACCGTGGCTCCCCGACCCCGAAGTACTTTATCGGAGAGGGGAAACTGGAGGAGATCAAACTGGCGTGCGCCCAGACCCGTGCGAATCTGGTGATTTTCGATAATGATCTTTCCCCCATGCAGGTGAACAACCTGGATCAGGCGGTAGGGGTCAAGGTGATTGACCGGACGGAAGTGATCCTTCAGATTTTCGCCCGCCGGGCCCGTTCGGCGGAAGCCCAGATTCAGGTCGAACTGGCGCAACTTCAGTACTTGATTGGCCGGTTGCCGGTCTCGGAGAAGCAGGCCCGTTTCACCGGGGGTATCGGCATGAAGG
>JBAWZH010000433.1:0-1641 GCA_037143135.1 bacterium | reverse complement strand
TCCAGCATCCGCTCCATGGCGGACAGTTCCTCCGTCGTGGCGGCCCGACCTTCATACCCTATGACCGAGGCGCGAACGGTATTGTGGCCGACCAGGGCCACCACATTCACGGCCGACTTCACCTGCTCAAAGAGACGACGGTACTCAGCCATCGTGTTCCAGCGGCCGGGATAGGTAAAGGGCTCCCAATCCGACGGCATGCGGGCCGATCCCGACCGGGGCGCCGCCGAGGCGCCGCAGTTTCCCACCACCTCGGTCGTCACCCCCTGGAATATCTTGCTGGGCGCCGAGGGTTCGATCAACAGATACGCATCCGAATGGGAATGGGTATCGATGAAGCCGGGACAGATATAGTGGCCCCGGGCCTCCAGCGTCTTTTTGGTCTCGGCCCTGCCGAGGTCGCCGATGGCGGTGACGCACTCTCCCGTGACTCCGATATCCGCACGCAGAGCCGCCCTTCCCGTTCCATCCAGGATCGTTCCATTGACAAGGGTCAGGTCAAACATGGGGATCCCCCATCACGCCTCGGGCGGCGCGGAATTATCCGGATCCCGCGAGCCGTCTTCCCGGCCCGTCAGCAGGGCCATGATATCCTTCTGAACGAGATCCAGTTCGGATAACTTGAGTTGGGGATCGGTAATGGCAAAGATTTCGGCCGTTTTCTTGTGTTCGTAAATCACCACTCTCGAGCCATCCTCCATCGTCTTGATTTCGCGTTCCACCAGGACGCGTTGGCGCTCCAGCATGACGGCGAGGATGTAGATGACGCTCGTCTTGGTTTTGTCAGCCGCCTCGATCAGATCACGAAGCAGGGTCTCGGCCATCTCCTTCTTGATCCGGCGATCCGGCTCGGCGGGCGGCATCTTGAAGAGGCCCTTCCAGGAACTGTAACCAGACGACTCCGCCCGTTGCGCGGCCCAGCAGGTCTCGCAGAAATCCCCGCGGGTGTAATCGTGTTCCTGGAAAACAAGCCGGGTATGATACGGCTGGCCGTCCGTAAAGGCGACCTGGCAGGCCGTGCAGACCAGTGACCGTAATTTAATGTTCCAGTCCTGGATCATATCAGGTTTGCTCCATGTATAGATCGCGGCCATCCCAGAGGTAGATCACGCCGGAGATGGCCGTCAAAGCCGCCACCAAATGCGTGAGAAACAGGGTGATCTTGGCAAAATAGACGTTAAAATCGAGCATGAACCTGGCGTGATCCTGAACGGACATCATCACCGGCAGGAGTTCATCCTGAAGGGCCACTCCGAACATGATGACCACTATGGTGAGGGTCTGCCAGACCATCTTGTGTTTTCCCCAGGGACCGGCGGGAAGCACCTTGCCCTTCTGGCTGGCCAGCAACCGGAGCCCCGTCACCACAAACTCACGACTGATGATGGCGATGACTATCCACGCGGGCACAACCTTGATGGCCGCGAAACTCACGAAGGCGGAACAGACCAGAATCTTATCCGCCAATGGATCCATGAGTTGGCCAAAGACACTGATCTTATTGAGTTTCCGGGCCAACATGCCATCCAGCCAGTCTGACAGGCCAGCCAGACCGAAGGTCAGCAGGGCGAGCGTCTTGCCGAATGGAATACCCGACGTCAAAAACCCGGCCATGACAAAGGTCAGGCCAATGCGCCCCAC
>JBAWZH010000432.1:0-1647 GCA_037143135.1 bacterium | reverse complement strand
CTAGCAGCCTGTCGGACTGAAAAGGCAGCTCCCAGAGCTGCTTTTTTCTATTTTTTTGAATTTTGCGAACATTCTGACGGCGTCCGGTGGTTCAGGAACCAGGCGATGTGGTTTTCGGTGAGCTTCTCGTCTGCGAGGTCTGAGTGGAGGCATAGATTTTCCCGATCACGCCCAACTCGGCGTGTTTTCTTGCGCTTTGATGGCCACCAGGCGATGAAGCCGGCGCAAGTTGTAGGCCACACAGACTAATGTCCATTCCAAGGCGACTTTTCCCAGGCCCCGCAAACTAAACCGGCGGAACCCCATTGCTTCTTTGATGATTCCAAAGACCGGTTCGATGGTTTGCTGTCTCTGTTTATATTTTTTCCTGCCCTCTTTTGTACCCACCCGATGGGCCATTTTCTCTGTAAAGCTGGCTTCGATTCCCGGTGCTGATGGCTCATCTTTTTTCTCCATATCGGCCACGCTACGGTGATGTCTCTCACGTTTGATGGACGCTATCACCTCGGGGACGATGCCTCCACCTTCTCGCGCTTGCTCGACTTCATTTATAGCCGCCTCGCTCACAAAGCCACTATCGATAAGGATTGTCGCCACACTCTCGATCACCGGATCAATTTTTCTCACATCTTCCACCAATTCCTGCTTGTCGTTACTCGCTTGGCATACCCGCTTGGTCACGATCATCCGACTTTCTGTTTCGACTCCTCCCTGGGCATTATACGCCTGTTCGAAACCCTCTTTCCCTCGGCAGGGCATGATGCGACTTTCCGAGTCAGTAAAGTTCATCTGATCCTTTGGTCCCGGCTTCATATCCGGCTCCTTTGGGTTCCTTCCTCTGGGCGCTTTCCCTCCCTTCCTCCTTGCTTCGCGCTCAGCATTCTTCGCCTCGTATCCCACGCGCTCGGCGGCAGCACGCGCCCTCGCTCTCGCTTCCATTTCCGCCCGGGCGACCTTCAGCTTTGCTTTGCGTTCCTCTCTCCTGGCCACTTCGCCCGATACTGTCAACCCATCCTCCAATGGTTTACTGTCGGCTTCCTCCGCCTTCTTGAGCAGGGCTGCAATTTCCAAATCCAGTTCCCGCATCTGCTCCCCGGCCTTCTCATAGCTCACGGCCGCATGCTTGCTTGCGTTGGCCAAAATCTTCGTCCCGTCGATGGCAACCGTGACGCCTCCAACTTTCATGACTCCGATACGCGCTGCCAGCTCTAACACTGAGCTGAAGGCTTTTTCGAGCAATGCGCCGTTTTTTCTGCGGAAGGTGCAGATCGTGTCGTGATCGGGATGCGTGTCGGCACACAACACCCGCGTCGCAACACTGTCAAATGTCGCCAGTTCAATTGCTCGGCTCGAAAATACCCCGTTGCAGTAACTGTAGATCAGCAGCGCCAGCAGCATGCCCGGAGGATATTGCTCACTGCCGCTGCCCCGATGGTTGATCTTCACCCCGGTGGTATCAATCTCCTCTACCGCCTCCAAGACGAATTGGCTCAAGTGATTTTCAGGCACCCACTCCCTCATGTCAGGCGGCAAAATCAGCGGGGTGTCTCGGTCTACGGTGACGAATCGGGCGGCCATGATCTCGATTACTTTATCCTGCCGACTCTTTCAAGCCGACAGGCTTGGAAAAGTCCGACAGGCTGCTAG
>JBAWZH010000431.1:0-1648 GCA_037143135.1 bacterium | reverse complement strand
TTGAAGTAGTCAAAGGAAAGCATATCCAGCAAACGCGCGGGTTTCCGGTCAGCCTCTTCCAGAGCCAGCCACCGGTTGAACTGCTGCTGAGCCTGCCGGACAGTCCCTTCAATGCTCGGTATCCCGTGCGTGTAGAGAGCGGTGTCATCACCCTCCGTTACAAACGCAATCTGGTTTTTCAGGTCAGCAAGCCGGTTGTTGACCGGGGTGGCGGACAACATCAACACCCGCGTCTTGACGCCTTCCCTGATGATCCGCCGCATCAGCCGGTCATACCGGCTCTCATGTTCACGGTGCGTGGCCTTGTTGCGGAAATTGTGCGACTCATCAATAACGACGAGGTCGTAGTTGCCCCAGTTGACGTGTGCCAGGTCAATGTCCCCGGAGGTGCCCGAATCACGGGACAGGTCAGTGTGGTTCAAAACATCATAGTGGAACCGGTCAGCAGCCAGGAAATTGCGCTGGTCGTTCGCCTTGTAGAGCGTCCAGTTATCACGCAACCGCTTCGGCACCAGGACAAGAACCCGGTAATTTCGCAATTCATAGTGCTTGATGATCGCCAGGGCCTCGAATGTCTTCCCGAGTCCAACGCTGTCCGCGATGATGCAACCGCCCAGCCGCTCCAGTTTATCCAGGGCGCCAACAACCCCGTCACGCTGAAACTTGAACAACTTCCGCCACACAACCGTGTTCCGAATCCCTGTGGCCGACTTGACGATCTTCTCCTCATCCAATTGTTCGCCAAGATCCTTGAAAAGGTGGTAGAGGGTTAGGTAGTAGACAAAAGAGGGGGCCTTGTGCGCAACCAAGTCATTGAGCCTGGATATCAACGTCTGCCCGACGGTTCCCGAAGCCGGCAAACCGTTCCAAAGTCCGGAGAACCAAGCCGCAAACATGGCCGATTCCGCCGCACTCTCCGAACACTGGATGAGACCGTACTGATTCCCCGGCGTCACGCCCAACCCGCCGGTTGAAAAAGAGCAATTACCCGTAATCGCGCAGGATTCGCCCGACTTCCCGTCATTAACGATCAAAGCGGCCTGCGGCAGCGCCGCTGGTGCCCCGCGTATTTCCGCCTTTGTCTTGATCCAATCGGCGCATGCGCGGGCCACAGACCGGACCTGCAACTGGTTCCGGAAAACCCGGTCCGCATCCCCGCCAAGAATCCGAATATCACTGTTTTCGAAAACTGGCAGCACCATGCGGCATTTGCCCAGCCCGTTCATCAGGTCTAGCATTTCCGAGAAGGCGAACAAGGAAAACTCGGGGGACGCCACGTCAAGTTGCGCCGCGTTCGGCAAAACCTTCCGCAACGTATCAACAACCCGGTCATTCCCGCTGTTCGGTATCAACTTCATTGCTGTTCACTTACATACTGACCTGGCTCTTCAACTTGCAGTGCGAAAACTGGTTCGCAATATTGCACGTTTTCACTCCAGAAACAAGATGTGAGGTAATCTGAGGGCCCAACCGCGCATCTGAAGCGCTTCAGATGCTCGATTTCGGGTTAGTGGGGCACCGTTTCCTCTTGTCCCTGCGGTCCTCTCATGGTTCTATTCGCGCATGACGAATTCCAAATGGAAGACCGGGGACCAGGCAATAAGTTGCTATGATGTCGCCCCGACCATTGTCCTGTCCCCGAGACCCC
>JBAWZH010000430.1:0-1648 GCA_037143135.1 bacterium | reverse complement strand
CGTTCTATCATTCTCAATAATCTTGACCGCATAACCTTTTTCCGTTTCAGTATCCCGCCTAAACGATCAACAACTTAAGGAGACTTTGAGGATGAAGTGGAATGATATAACTCGAATGACAAGGGCAGGGGTTGTGGCAGGCTTGATCCTTGGGGGTTCTGTGTTGGCCGCAGAATCAGGCGACTGGCCCCAGTTCCGCGGAGCGGATCAGAGTGGCATTTCAAAAGAAGCCGAATGGAATTCCCAGGCGCTTGCCGCCGGGCCGAAGGTGCTCTGGAAGGCGGAGGTTGGCGCAGGCTACTCCGTCGTGTCTGTCAAGGGCGACAGTGTGTTCACGATAGGCAACCGTACCAACAGTGATACCGTCATTGCTCTGTCTCTGAAAACCGGAGAGATGCTTTGGCAGCATACCTACGCGTGTCGGGGCGGCAGTTACGCCGGACCCAGGGCCACTCCGGCAACAGACGGCTCTTCTGTCTATACCTTGAGCCGGGAAGGCCACTTGCTATGCCTTGACGCCAAGACCGGCGGCGTGAAGTGGGAGAAGCAGATCATGAAGGAATTTGGCGCCGAGAATTTGAAATGGGGGTTTTCGGGATCCCCCGTTATCCAAGGCGACAAACTTCTGATCAACGCGGCCGAACACGGGATTGCCCTGGATCGGAACACCGGAGCCAAAATTTGGGCGAGTCCCGCCGGAACAGGCGGGTATGCCTCGCCGGTTGTGTTCAACAACGGGAAGGTGGACTGTCTGGCCATCTTCAGTCAAAATGCCCTAAAGGTTGTCGAATTGGAAACTGGAAAGAAACTTGGCGAACTTCCCTGGGAGACCAGTTATAACGTCAATGCGGCGGATCCGATTGTCAAAGACGGCCTTATTTTCATTTCCTCCGGATATAACAAGGGCTGTGCGTTGCTGGATGCCCGGGGCGATTCGCTCCGTCAGGTGTGGGTCAATAAGAGTATGAGGAACCAATTCAGCAGTTCTGTTTTGATCAACGGGTATCTCTACGGGATTGATGGTAATGCCGGGGGGGGCTCGTTGAAATGTCTGGAATTCGCCACAGGTCACGAGAAATGGAGCGAAAAGATCGGATTCGGCGCCTTGACCGCAGTGGGTGAACATCTGGTGGCGATCAATGAGCAGGGGGATATGTTTGTAATCAAGGCCTCTCCCTCCAAATACGAACTGGTCTCATCCGCGAAAAAGGTTCTGGATAGTACGTGCTGGACGTCGCCGGTTATGTGCCGGGGCATTGTAATCTGCCGGAATGAAAAAGGGCGCCTCGTCGCCCTGGACTTCAGGAAATAGATCCCCGCCACTGTTTGACCTGCTCCATCAGGCGATCCAGAATCTCGGCCTCGGGAATGGTGGCGATGAAGGTTCCCCGCACGTAGAGTGCGGCCTTCCCCTGTCCGCCGGCGATCGCCACATCGGCTTCGCGGGCTTCCCCGGGGCCGTTGACCAGGCAACCCATCACCGCCACCGTGGGATGCGGCGCGGACGGGTTATTCCGGTAATACTTTTCAAGTTCGACCTCCACACGTTGGGCGAGCGAAACCACGTCGATCTGGATGCGTCCGCAGGTGGGGCAGGAAATGACGCTCGCGCCGGGAGGCCGCAACCCGAAACACCGGAGCAGTTCAA
>JBAWZH010000429.1:0-1648 GCA_037143135.1 bacterium | reverse complement strand
CTAGCAGCCTGTCGGACTTTTCCAAGCCATACGGCTTGAAAAAGTCCGAGGAAAAAAGTAATCGGGAACATGGCCGCCCGATTTGTCACCGTAGATCGAGAAACGCAACTGCTCCTGCCCCCGGACATGAGGGAGTGGGTGCCGGAAAATCACTTGAGCCAGTTCATCCTGGATGCGGTGGATGAGATGGACACGAGCGAGGCAAAGGTCAACCACCGGGGCAGTGGCAGCGAGCAATATCCACCGGCCATGCTGCTCTCGCTGCTGATCTACAGTTACACGAGCGGAGTGTTTTCGAGCCGGTCCATAGAGCGGGCGACCTACGATAGCGTGGCGACGAGGGTCTTGTGCGCGGACACGCACCCGGACCACGACACGATCTGCGCCTTCCGGCGGGAGAACCGGGAGTTGTTGGACAAAGCCTTCAGCACTGTTCTGGAGATGGCGGCGCGAGTGGGGGTGATGAAAGTGGGCAACGTCACGGTGGCCATCGACGGGACGAAGATCCTGGCCAACGCGAGCAAGCACGCGGCGGCCAGTTACGAGAAGGCCGGGGAGGCGATGAGGGAGCTGGATTTGGAAATCGCCGAGTTGCTCAAGAAAGCGGAAGAAGCGGACAGCACGCCGTTGGAAGACGGACTGAGCGTGAGCGGAGAGATCGCGCGACGCGAGGAGCGCAAAGCCAAGCTCAAGGCCGCGCGAGCGGAGATGGAAGCCCGGGCGGCAGTTCGCGTGGCAGCGGAACGAGCGGACTACGAGGCGAAGAAGGCCGGGCGCGAAGCGATGAGGGAGCAGGGGAAAAAGCCCCGTGGCAAAGAGCCCAAGGAACCGGAGAGCACGCCGGGGGCGAAAGAGCAGGTGAACTTTACCGATCCGGAAAGCCGGATCATGCCGTGCGGAGGGAAAACAAATTTCGAGCAGGCGTATAACGCGCAGGCGGGAGTGGAAATCGAGAGCCGAATGATCGTGACAAAGCGAGTGAGCCAGGCCGCCAACGACAAGCAGGAACTTGTGGAAAATGTGAGAGTCATCGACCCGGTGATCCAGAGTGTCGGGACCGTCCTCATCGATAGCGGGTTCGTGAGTGAGGCGGCAGTCCAAGAGGTCGAACGCGCGAGGGAAGATGGCGGGGTTGTCCCGGTGGTGCTCGCGGCCATCAAGCGCGAGCACCATCATCGCAGCGTGGCCGACTTGGAGAAAAAAGATGATCCGCCCGCACCGGGAGAAAAGGCCAGTTTCAGCGAGAAAATGGCCCATCGCGTGGCCACCAAAGAGGGGCGGGCAAGATACAAGCAGAGGCAACAAACGATCGAGCCGGTTTTTGGAATCATCAAAGAGGCTATCGGGTTCCGCAGGTTTAGTCTGCGTGGGCAGGGAAAGGTTGCCTTGGAATGGACTTTGGTCTGCGTGGCCTACAATCTGCGTCGACTTCACGGCCTGATGACCACCAAAACGCAAAACATTACCCCAGCATGGTCCTAATGGGAGGGAAACGCACTCAACCCGTGACCTTGTCGCGCGAAAATCGAGCGGACTTCTGCCTGGTTCCGCTTCCGCGGCTCTCCAAAATCAAAAAGTGATCACCAAAACAAAAAAATCGCAAACCGGCGGCTTTTGCCGCTCATTTTTCAGTCCGACAGGCTGCTAG
>JBAWZH010000428.1:0-1655 GCA_037143135.1 bacterium | reverse complement strand
CTTTGACTCTCATTGCCATTTGCAGGACGAACGCCTGCTCCCGCATCTGGATGACACCATGAGGCGCGCCACCGAGGCCGGAGTAACAGGCTTCATGTGCTGCGGCACCCGTGAGCAGGACTGGCCCCTGCTCCCGGATCTTGCCCGGCGTTTCCCCCGAGTTCGGCTCTCTTTCGGACTCCATCCCTGGTATAGTGGGAACCGGAGCAACACCTGGCTCGACACCCTGGAAAGCACCCTGACCGCCCATCCCGCCGCCATCGGCGAAATCGGACTGGATCACGCCCTCGACAAGGCCACCTTTGCCAACCAGGAGACCGTCTTTCTGGCCCAGATCCATCTGGCTGGAAAACTTGGCCTGCCGGTCTCCATCCACTGCCGTCGGGCCTATGGACGGTTGATGGAACTACTGGATGAAAAAGGATGGCCAGACTCCGGATTCATGATTCATTCGTATTCGGGTCCTGCGGAATTGGTGGAACCCCTCATCCGGCGCGGTGCCTTTCTATCGTTCTCCGGCGCCATTACCTATGCCCGGAATGTCCGGGTACGAGAGGCTCTTGCCGCCGTTCCACTTGAACACCTGCTGATTGAAACGGACTCACCCGATCTGACGCCGTATCATCCAGAAGAAGGTCCACCACGCACTGCCAGGGGGCAACCTGTCAATGAACCGGGAAATCTCCCCATGATCCAAATGATCGTAGCCGAATTAAAGGGCCTCTCACCCGAAAAGATTGCTGAACGCACTTGGAAGAACGCGACAACGCTGTGGAATCAGCTCTTGGGCTTATCGCGCACCATATAGCATGCGGAGTTCATTTGCGAAGTAAAGACATATGATCTCAACTCCCTTACCTCCGCCTTGACCTCGCGAATTTCATCCAGAATCAGGGACATAACCCGATCCTGCTGATTGAGTTGATCCTGAGTTTGCTTTGCATCCCGCCGCAGGCACTCTACATCACCCTGAACGGTCTTCACTTCGGGAAGCAACCGCAATTTCAGAAAATCCAAGATGTCCTCGATAATCGGAACCTTCATAATGAAAAGAATTGCAGAATTAACTGCTACCTTCAAGCTAAATTAAGTTTACCACTTTTTTCGAATGGGAATCCCAGCCGCGATGAGTTCCCGCTTGATTTGCGGGATGGTGTATTCACCGGTATGGATCATGCCCGCAATGATAGCGGCATCCGCTTTTCCTATCGTAAAGGCCTCGGCCAGGTGGGACGGTTTTCCGGCGCCACCGGAGGCCACGACCGGAATACGGACGGCCTCCGCAATCAGCCGGGTCAGCACCAGTTCATACCCGGTTCTCATTCCGTCGGCATCCACCGAGTTAACGACAATTTCACCAGCGCCCATGTCCTCAGCCCGTTTGGCCCACGCGAGGGCATCCATGCCGGTGCGCTCCCGGAATCCGCGGGTCGTTATTTCGTACCCGCTGGGAAAACGGGAATCATTCTCCACGCGCACGGGATCCATGCCCAACACGACGCATTGCGAGCCAAATGCCTTGGCCCCGTCCGCAATGATCTGTGGATTCACCACGGCGAGCGAATTGACCGATATCTTCTCGGCCCCCGCCAGCAGGACGCGCGACATGTCCGCCAAGTTTGAAATGCCGCCGCCCACGGCGAACGGGATATGGA
>JBAWZH010000427.1:0-1657 GCA_037143135.1 bacterium | reverse complement strand
GCCAGATAGGCGGCATTGCTCTTGGGTGCGGTCGCCAGATAGGTCGTGGCCTGCGCGAGCACAATCCGCGCTTCGGGCATGCCGACAAAGGCCACGGCATCCATGGCCGAGGTCGCGATCATCAGGCCGCGCGGGTCGGCATTACCAATGTCTTCCGACGCCAGGATGACCAGGCGCCGCGCAATAAAGCGGGGATCCTCTCCCGCGTAGAGCATCTTGGCCAACCAGTACACGGCCGCATGGGGATCGGATCCACGCACACTCTTGATGAAGGCTGAAATCGTATCATGGTGACCATCCTCGTCACGGTCGTAAACGACGGCCTTTTTCTGAATCGATTCCTCAATAACCTCGCGGGTGATATGAATTCTGAAATCATCGCCGGGAGGCGTGGTCATGACAGCAATCTCAATAGAGTTCAGGGCGCGTCGGCCGTCCCCCTCACAAACACGGGCCAAATGCGCCAGGGCATTGGGATCGGCATCCACGGGCCATCCCCCGAGTCCGCGCTCATCGGCAAGCGCCCTTTGCAGGAGCGTGATAACGTCGGCCTCGGAAACCGGGTTGAGTTGAAAAACCTGGGAGCGCGATGTCAGGGGACTGTTGATGAAAAAAAAGGGATTGTGGGTGGTCGCTCCGATGAGAGTGATGGTGCCATCCTCCACATGGGGTAACAGGATATCCTGCTGGGATTTGCTGAAATGGTGGATCTCATCGATAAACAGTATGGTTTCCGTCCCGTCGTTCTTCTTGCGATGATGGGCGGCGGACAAAATCGTCCGAAGGACGGCCACATTGGCAAGGACTCCGCTCGTGCGCTGAAAACTTCGCCGGGTTACCCTGGCGATGGCCTCGGCGATGGAGGTCTTGCCACATCCGGGTGGCCCATAGAGTATGATGCTCCCCAGGCGATCCGCCTCAATGGCCCGGCGCAATAGTTTTCCCATCCCGAGAATATGATCCTGGCCAACAATTTCGTCCAGAGTTTGGGGACGCATCCGGGCGGCCAGGGGTTGCGCCTTTGATGCGACTTCAGAGTGCTCCTTTTCGAAGAGATCCATATCCTGTGTCCCTTGATAACAATAACCCCACCTTGCCGCAGGGGCTCGATCTCTTGACCTCAGTAAATGAGGTGGGAAGTCTATCTCGCGGGTTCCAAATCCCGTCAAAGCGGGCATGCGGGTACCGCAGTATTCGACTTCCCTTATTCCAAATTATCGGGTTAGAGATTTCGGCCCGTACACGAACAAGGCAGGGTCAAAATGTCCTCAAAATTGAACACGCCCCCTGATTGTCAAAGAACAGCGTCGCCTGTGCGTAAGTTCACCGCAATCCGGGAGTTGCACTCGCAAGCCATCCCGAACCGGTATGCTCTGATTCATCCTGACACATACCCTCTCGCCACCAGACGTCATCCAACGTATCAAAGACACCGCCGCCACCCCACCCATGAGGGACAGCAACAGCGCCATCATTTTCGCTATTTCTGACTGAATCATTTCTTCAACCTGTCCTGCAACCCCGGTATCAGCAAACTCAACCCGAGTCCCTTCAGCGAGTAGCACGCCGGTCAGAATAGTCCGACCCGACGTACCCCTCATCTCTGGTGTAAATGATACGCTTCCCTATTCAGCACGTCAAGAGGAGCTGATTTCCT
>JBAWZH010000426.1:0-1657 GCA_037143135.1 bacterium | reverse complement strand
ACCCTCGCTCTCCGAATTCGGCCATCAGGCCGCTTTCTTTCTCTCTTTCTCCTCCGCCCGTCTTAGCCCGGTCAACAACCACAGGTTGTGCGCAAATACGGCCCACGCCAAAGCCAACTCCCGATGCTCAAAGCCTTTGCTCCTCAGCGGCCGACCCAAGAAGTCATTCTTCATGATCCCGATTCGCCCCTCCGTCTGGCTTCGCCGTTTCTGATTACTTGCAAAGCGTTCATCCTTCAGACACTCCCGCAGTTCGCCCACATTACGAGGACACAATGCGTTGAAGATCTTCTCGCTCTCAAGCCACTTCTTGTTGTCATCACTCCATAGCCCGCGATCACCAGCTGCACTACGCGGATAACGGCCAAACACTTTTTGTATTCGATCCATGCTTGATCGGAAAAGCTTTGTGTCCCCCGGACTTTTGTCCTTCAGCAATTTCCAATCGACGATCAGGCCTTCCGACTGTTCCCCAAGCCACATCGTGTTCCCAAATTCAACTTCCGCGTCTGCCTTCCCTCTCACGACAACATGGATGTCTCGTTCATACAGGCTCAGGATCTTGTCCTTGCTTGGCACCTGCCGCTCGCCGATTATTCGTTCGTGCGCCTGTTTGATCCCAACAGGCAACCTCTCCAGCACTCCGTCAATCCGCTTCAGAATCAGCGCAACCTCGCCTGCCTTCAGATCCGTGCGATCCTTCCATTCTTCCGATAACTTCTCTCGGTATTGCCGGGCATGTGTCATCACAATCAGATTCAGCCGCTTCATCTGCCGCAATATCTTTTTTCGCTTCTTCCTGCTGTCCTCGCAACGCCGGCTCTGACTCATCGCAATGCATTGGCCGTTGATCTGCCGCAGGAAGGTCTCTGGCTCCGGCATCCGGTGCTTCAGCCCATGCCGCCGTATCACCAGGATCGCTTTCACGAGCGTCCGCACTCCGTCCCTGAGCAATACCCAATCCACGGGAAAATGAATGGGTGCTTTCACGCACGAAGAGTCAGAAAAGTAAGCCTCAAGGTCCAATACCGCCTTCAATCCTACTTCCCCGCCCACCGCCAACATATTGAGCCGGTTCACCAGCGCCCTGACGTCTTCCTCCGGCACCATCTTGTCATACCGCTCAAGCGAACTCTTACCCGGCACGCGTATCACTTCAAAACGTTCTATCCCACAGAACCACTGCAACAGTGTGCTGTCCGGCAACCGCATGCTGAAAGGCCGATACTCTTTCTCCGTTAGCAGCCGTGCGATGGTACACCTTAACGCCAGGCGAAACATCTTTTGCAACCTGGCTAGCTTCTTCCCACCCGGTTCTCGATATCTTCGGCCTTCCTTTTCCGCCTCTGCTCGTCCTTCCGCTTCCCACCGTGACAGCGCCTTCTCTACAAAATCGTTTTCAATTCCTGTCTCTCGTAACAATCGGTCCATCTCTATCAGCCGCCAGGTGAACTCCTGATAATCCACACTCCCGATTACTATTGGAAGTTCTCGACTCAGATCTAGCTGTTCAGGTACCATCCTCTTCATGTCGGCGTGCTCCTTTCCGTTTGACCATGGAAAGAACTATAACACACCGATTTCGGGCAAAGCACCGGTTTTCGGTCGCTTTGCCCGCTTTTTCACGCTCTTTTCAGTGTGGCCTGTTTGCTTCCCG
>JBAWZH010000425.1:0-1657 GCA_037143135.1 bacterium | reverse complement strand
TCGCGGAAAGTGTCCTGGTCTGGCTCAACTCCTGCGCCGTCCGCTCAATCTGCTGGTCGGATTCTTTCCGGAGTTGGGCGTCATTGGCGATCTGAGCGCGAGCCGCAGCGAGGTCGGCCTCCAGTTTCGCGGAAAGTGTCCTGGTCTGGCTCAACTCCTGCGCCGTCCGCTCAATCTGCTGTTCAGATTCTTTCCGGAGTTGCTCATCCTTAGTAATCTGCGCGCGGGCTGCAGTGAGGTCGGCCTCCAGTTTCGCGGAAAGCGTCCTGGTCTGGCTCAGTTCCTGCGAAGTTTGTTCAACCGCTTTTTCAGCATCTTTTCGGAGTTGGTCATCCTTAATACTCTGCCCACGGATCGCAATGAGTTCGGCATCCAACTCTACGGAGCGGGATTTCATCCTGCTCAATTCCTGAGTGGTCTGTTCAATCGCTTCTTCCAAGTCTTTCCGTTGCTGAGCCTCCCAGACAATCTGCGCACGGGCTGAGTCAAGATCGGACTCCAGATTCGCGGACTGGGCTCGCATACGCCCCAGTTCTTGGGTCGCCTGCTCGAACGCATTCTCCACGGCTCGCATCGCGGCAAGGGGGCTGCCGAATTCCGAGCCCAGCGAGTTGATCGAATCTGATGGAATGGGCGTCGTCTGAATTGAGCGCTCGGGGACGGATTTATTTCCTCCCACAATGGTGCTCAACAGGCGTTCCTCGGCCGTAAATTCCTGTGGCGCTACGGTTCGTTTGGATTGCGCAATCGATGACAGTTTGAAACGTGGAGGAGGTTGCGCGGCGCCCCCGGGATGGAAGAAGGGATCGTCCGCAAACAAGTCATTGGCGCCCTGACCGGGAGGTTCAGGAGGAAGAGATGTTGCCATGGTAATATCGCTCCTATTTATTCTTCATTGTCACCAACGGGGGGAACCCAACCGTACAGGCGGATCCTGATGAATCCGCCATGCCCGCATTACTGAGCACATGAAACATGGCTTCGCCCTCAATGTTTACGCAGATGAAATTCAGGGAATTGAGCACACGGTGATGAATACCTACTTGCGAGTGAATAACTGGTTCGGACGATTGCCCGCCACACTGCGCATTGCCGGATTTCCCATCCGGGGGGGTTCTTCGTCAGCCTTGACCACGTCATCCCCTGCGGTGGAGCCGGACGTCTCCATGTCCATTGTCGTCTCCCCCGGAGCCGACTCCGAGGGCTTGATATCGATTTTGCCTGAAAGGCTTACGCCTTCCTCTACAACCAATCGCTTGGCCTTGACATCGCCGGCGACCCTGGCGTCCCCTTTGAGTTCGACGCGATCCCTTGCGACGATGTTGCCCTTGATTGCACCCATAACAACCAATGAGTTCACAGAAAGATTTCCCTTGATCTGTGAAGTTTTTTCAACCGTCACATCCCCCGCACAGGTCAGATCGCCGCTCATCTTGCCGGCCATCCGCACGCCCCCCGTGCATTTGATCGGCCCACCAATTTCAACATCATCAGCAATAATCGTCCGGGGTTCTTCCATGGTTTTCTCCATTTCGTCCTTTCCGGTGCCGGTCATAACGCGCACCTTACCGTTTTTGTTCACTTGAGAGTCATGAGTATTGACTCATGTGGTCAACATTAATCCTTCGGCCCTATCGAGGTCAAGATTATGGTGGAT
>JBAWZH010000424.1:0-1664 GCA_037143135.1 bacterium | reverse complement strand
CGGCGTGAATTCCAGTACACAACGGTTCACCTCAAAAACGGAACCGCCGCTTTGAAGGCAAAGTTTGCAGGTCTCGGGTTCAGGTCGTAACGATTACCAGCCGTACATGGGTTCCCATTAAAGGACATTCGGATTGTAATGATCCTTGTACGCGACAATACACTTCTTGGGACAGACTTCTATGCAATATCCACAAATGACGCAGGCATAGGGGTTGAGTGTCCACGATTTGGGGTCGCGTGACACTTTCAACGCATCAGAGGGGCACCGTTTCTCGCAGGCGCCACAGAACGTGCACTTGTCGATTTCGATGTCAATCCGGCCGCGGGTGCCCTCGGGCAACTCCCGTTTGACGAAGGGATAGCCAAGCGTTTCGGGGCGCGATGACAGTTTCCGAAAAATGCTGCTAATCAAGTTAACCATGGTTTTATCGCTCCGTACAACTGATGCAAGGGTCAATACATATCGCAATCACCGGCACATCCGCCAGTTCACAGCCCGTTAACTGGTGCAACAAGGCTGGCAGATTGGCGAAGGTGGGGGTTCTGACACGGAACCGCTCAAGATTCCGGGTTCCATTCCCGCGGATGTAGAAATTGAGTTCTCCGCGAGGCTGCTCAATGCGTGCAAGAACCTCGTCGGCCGGCGGTGCGCCACGGACAGGAACAGAGATCGGCCCCTGCGGCATGCGCTTGATGGCCTTACGGACGAGATCCAGCGAGGTGTAGAGTTCCTTGACGCGAACGACAGTCCGGGCATAACAGTCACCCGATTCCTCTACAATCATCTTGAAATCGAGGTCGCCATAGGCGGCATAGCCGGTCTCACGCAAATCCATTTTGAGACCACTGGCGCGTGCCACAGGGCCTACGGCGCCCAGTTCGTGCGCTTTGTCCTTGGGCAGTACACCAACCCCGATCAACCGCTGTTTGACACTGTAATCCTTCAGCAACGAATCACATAACTCCGGGAGCTGGCGTTCCACGTCGTCGAGTCTGCGGAGCACATCCTCGCCCAGGGCAGGGGGAATGTCGCGTTTTACCCCGCCAATGGCGCAGACGCCGAGGATCACGCGGGCGCCAGCGGTGGCTTCCATGATATCCAGAATCTGCTCACGGACTTTCCATAACCGCATGAAGAGGTTCTCAAACCCGAAGGCATCGGCCAAAAGGCCGAGAATCAGCAGATGACTGTGAATGCGATGGGTTTCGGCCCAAATGACGCGCAGATACTTGGCGCGGTCGGGAACCTGCACCTTCATCAATTCCTCGATGCCCTGGCAATAATTCTGGGAATGAATAAAGCTGCAGATGCCGCAGATGCGTTCCGCCAGATAGACGTCCTGAACGTAATCCTTCTTTTCAGCGATTTTCTCCAGTCCGCGATGGATGTATCCCACGGCGGGAAGCGCCTCGACAATCTTCTCGTTCTCCATGACCAACCGGAGTTGAATGGGTTCCGGGAGGACCGGGTGTTGAGGGCCGAATGGAATTGTATTGCGCCGAATCATGACTTCACCGTTCCTTCCGCCGTCACGGCAACTTTGGGCTGCACTTCAATGCCGATCCCCGGAACAGACTTGTTCAACGGCGCCACCGGGGCCCCTTCGGCGAGCATGAACCGGCCTTTGAAATCAATCGCCATGCCGCTCACTGTTACGCCCA
>JBAWZH010000423.1:0-1668 GCA_037143135.1 bacterium | reverse complement strand
CAGCCCGGCGAGCCGGGAAGGATTTGCCTGATATCGCCTATTTGATCACCATCCACGACTTGAACCTGGAATCGGATGTTCGTCCTCTTTGCGACAAGTTAGGCTCAAGCCAGACGTATGAACTCATTCGGCACCAGGTGGAGGCGTTGCGTACCCCATGAACAGAACCCCGTCTCATTCATTCACTCTGCCACCCCGCCTGTCCATGGATGACTACATGGATTTCGTCGAGGTCTCAATCAGGGAAGCCAATCCCGTTTTGGCTGCTCGGCAAAAGAGTATCGAGAAGCAGATCCAGAAACCCTTCAGCCTGTCGGCGAAAATAAGTGAACCGGAGACGGCTCCTGCCGCCTCCGGTTCTGCAACCAACCAACAACCTAACCAACAACACTCTTACGGCGCGACGGTGACCGAGACACTGTCGTAGTACAGTGTTTCAACATCGATCCATCCGTTACGGTTCATATCGATCCCGAAGAAGAAATCGTACTGCCCCGCCGCCATTCCGTTGAGGCGCAACACCTCATAGGGGCCCACGTTGGACAGCGGTGCCTGCAACGATGTGCCGCCCGTCCAGGGTGCGCGCCAGGATGTCGTCGTGAAGGGCGCCACATACTGGTACCAGACATCACGCGTCACATCATGAGCCAACACATACCATTCGACAGTCCGTCCGCCATAGCGCCCAACGTTCAGGTGGATCGTCGCGGAGACCGTTTGAGACGTCGTGACATTCACCGGGCCATCCGACCCGTTGACCTTGATATCCACCACCGGTCCGGCGGGCCTGACCGTTACCGTCACCACCGACGATGTGCTCGCCTGCCCCAGATTGTCCAAGGCCACGGCCACGATGGTGTGGGTGCCCGTCGGGGCGATCCCGCTGAACGTGTAGGGCCGGGTAGCCGTACTCCCCACCAGAACCCCGTCCACAACGAAGTCAACGTTCGTCACATCCCAGTTGGCCGCTGCCTCCAACACAATCGTCTGGCCTTCCGTGTACAGTTCCCCATCAGCCGGGGAAACCAGCGTGACGCCGGACAGGTTCAGGGTGTACGAATTGTCGGACGGTGTCAGATCGGTCAACAAGGACCAGATGGCGCCACCGAGCATGCGTGACTGGGCGTCGCCCGCCAGCAGATTTGTCACGACGCCAAAGGTCGCGGGACTCGCGCCACCCAGACCGGGTTCATCACCAATATAGTGATCCTCCATGGCTTCGGTCACCGCCGGCGCCAGATAGTTGGCCATAGGCTCCGAAAGGCCATACGGAGCCGCCTGCAGCATCCAGGACGAGAGTTGCAACATCCCCGTGTGCAGGTAGTTGTACGCGTAAGTCTGGAAGTCGGGCGCGCCACCCAGATTGTAATCAATCGCCGTGATGCGATGGGTATTGATCACCAACTGGCCACTGGGTTGCAAGTCCATGATCCGGTACGGGCACGGATAGGTCACCGTCGATCCCGTCTCGATATCATAGATGTCCTTCCCGCCGAACGTGCCCTTCACGATATCCTGGGCGTGATAGTGACCCGTAAAGACGGCCTTCATCCCGTAACTGGCGAACAGGGACGCCACATTCGTGTAGCCATCCAGCACGTAGTCCGAGAAGAGCGTCTTCTGGCCCGCGTAGTGCTCCATCAGCCCGTGATGCATCATGCCCATGAC
>JBAWZH010000422.1:0-1678 GCA_037143135.1 bacterium | reverse complement strand
GCCCCGTCCAATCGTTCTGGAGTATTTGGGAAAGGCCGAGAACCTATTGATCAGGTTGCGGCAGGGTCTCGGAGAAACGCTGAAGATTAAATCTCATTCGCACGGCGCAGTGGCGGCCCTTCTGATCGTTGCCCGCCAACTTGATGTTGTCGCCGTTATCAACCGGCACGTTCATTCCCAGCGTTCCTATTGGCCTGACAAACCCCTGCGCAACAATCTCACCGTCGGAATCACGCTGTTGCTTGCGGCAATCGGTCGCATCTGCATGCCCACCAGTAAGCGAGGGTGGTGGACGTGGGCCCAGACTGCCTCGTTGGAATACCTGCTTCGCGTCAGTTTCTCCAAATTGGACAGTCAGCACTTCTGGGATCTGATGGACTGTTTGCCGGAGGACGCCATTGAAAAGATTGAACTTGAGCTGTTGCAAAACCTTCAACCCCATTACGACCTTGGAGCCGATACGTTGTTTTACGATACGACAAACTTCTACACTTTTGTGGATACAGAGAATACCCGTTGCGACATTGCGCAACGCGCCAGAAACAAGCAGAAGCGCCATGACCTCCGACAGGTCGGACTGGCTCTGGTGGTGACGCGACGGGATTTCATCCCGCTTTTCCATCACACCTATAAAGGCAACATGAGTGACTCGACGGTTTTCCGGCAAGTCATCGGGCGCATCAAGCGCCGCATGCAAGATCTGAACATGGATCTGGAAAAACACACGCTGGTTTTTGACCGTGGATGCAACTCAAAGCAGAACCTGGCGCTTGTTGCCCGCTTGAAACTCCATTATGTTGGGGCCCTGACTCCCTCTCAGCACATCGATCTGATTCAAGACGCAGAGACGAATTTCATGCCTACCAACGTTGGCGACAAGACGCTATCGCTCTATCGCGATAAACGGGTCATATGGGGAGAAGAACGGACGGTTCTCATTTTTATCAGCGAGAAACTCAAGGACGGCCAGTTACGCGGGATCTATCAGGCATTGAAGAGGAAAAAACTGGTATTAGGGAAAATACAGCGAAGTCTGGCCAGCCCCAGGGCTAAGAAGCGGACTCGCGAACAGTTGGTCGCTACAATAGATGCCCTGCTCCAGGGACAGTTCATGAAAGACCTGCTGACCTATGAGCTTGCCGAACTGAGCGATGGCCATTTCTCCATGACGTACAGAACCAACAAAAAGAAACTTGATCAACTGGAAGACAAACTTGGCTTTCGTATTATTATGACGGATCGTCATGAGTGGAGTAGTGAAGCAATCGTGGCCGCCCTCCACGGACAGTCAACTGTCGAGCAGGCATTCAAAAACATCAAAAATCCTTACCATCTGGCCGTCACGCCGGAGTTCCATTGGACTGACCAGAAGATCAGAGTGCATTACTTTTCCTGTGTCCTTGGCTATCTTCTCGCTTCTCTGATATGGCGGGAAGCCCGGATAAAGGCCGATTTTACCGGCACGCTTGACACCTTACTCGACACATTGAACAACATCAGGTTGACAACGTTGCTTGAAATGAGCGGGAAACGCGGCACCCCTAAGGCAACGCGCCAAATCGAGGAGATGACTGACGATCAGCGTCGTTTAGTAGATGGCCTGAATCTCGCCGATCTACACAAAACTCAAATCAAAATCGATGGCGTTAGTGTATACAGCTAATCTGCGTCATAATGA
>JBAWZH010000421.1:0-1683 GCA_037143135.1 bacterium | reverse complement strand
CGTGCGCCACAGTGCGCGAGGGCGCCGTGTTCGCGGTGTTTGGCAACGGCGCCGTAACCCGGTTGAACCTGACAGATGGCAAGACGGTTTGGACTGCCTCCTGTAAGACATCGCCAGGACACAGGATCACCGCACCACTGCTGAGTGAAAACGTTCTGGCGGTTCAGGGTGCGGAGTTGACCGGCTTCGATGCTGGGACGGGGAGCGTCCTCTGGAAACATCCCGTGCCGAATGACGCAAACGGGACGCCGGCCAAACTGCGGCTGGATGGCGTTGGTTCCTTCGTGACCGGATGGGGCGCCCTGGTTCGGGCGGCGGACGGTATGATTACAGTCAAGGATTTGCCGACCGCAACGGGCGATCTCCTGGCGGGTGACGGAACCGTGTATCTTTGCGGGGCGACTGCAACGGCCTTGCGATTCAATACGAAGGACGGTGTTACGTCCGTGTCTAAACGGTGGGAGTCGAAGGTGAGCGCGTCCGGGTTGGCGCCTCTTGAATATAACGGACTACTGTTTGTCCCCGCAAAAAAAACGGCCTTGCTGGCGTTGGATGCGGCCACAGGAAAGACCGTCGGGGAATTGTCCCTGGCGGATCCACTTGTGGAAGCGCCGTTTCTGGTCAACGGGCTCTTGTGGTTACCGGGCCGTACGACGCGTGTTGTGAAGCCGACGGCCGGGATGGAGACGGTGTGGGAGTTCTCCGGGGGTGTCAAGGAGCTGGCGTTTTCCGGTGATGGCGTGACCGTGTTGGCCGGGAACCGGTTGCACCACCTTGCGGGCGACACTGTAACAGAACCGGTCCGACCGGCATCCATCTCCGTTGATCCTGAGTCGAGCGCCATGCCATCGGGATTTCCGATATCACCGTTTGTGGACAATACGATGCCGATCCATTGGTTATGGGCGGCTCCCTTCCCCGGCCGGAATCTGACAAATGATTTCCTGACATCACTGGGTGGACTCGCCAAGGCCCTGCCCGCACCGGACGCCGCATTCACTGCTGGCGGAAAGGACTATCATTTCCAATCCCTGGCCACCAATCACATCTGGCGGGATAAGCGATTCACAGCCGATCTTCCTGCCATAGAACTGGCGGCGGTTCACAACCGCCAGCTCCATACGACGGGTCTCTACATGACGGCGATCGAGAACGACAAGGATCGTTGGGTCAAGTTGGCGTTGCTGACGCCGGGGCGCAGTCACTTCAGGTCTCAGTTGGATTTCGCCGTATTCCTATCCGGCAAACCAATCGAGGAGAACGTCCCGATTCGTTTACCGGCAGGACGCCATGTGCTGTTCATTCAGGCCGCGATTGGCGAGTGCGAAACATGGGGCAAGATATGGATGTGTCCGCGGTTGATCGATATCACGGACACCACGGAGAAGGTGATGGCCAACTACCGGGCCAACCAGGAGGCGTGGCGCACCTATCAGGAGACTGAAGCCGGCAAACCCTTCGTTCTGCCATGAGTCGAACGCGCTGGATAGGAGTGGGTATCCTTATTCTTGCGGCGGGGATTGGCGTGGCTGTCTGGAAGGCGGCGAGGGCGATCCCGCCGGTGGAGAATGCCCGTATCCTGCATCCTCCTGACGGCGCCGTCGTGCCGTCGAACCTGTCTGCACCCCTGATTCGTTGGACGGCCGGCGCCGGGCCCTGGAATCTCACGATCCGGTTTGGCGC
>JBAWZH010000420.1:0-1690 GCA_037143135.1 bacterium | reverse complement strand
ATTGCGGCCCGAATGGATGCGATGTAGGCGGCGTTCTTATGCCTCCAATGCATTCCAGCCTGTTTGCACCTTGCGGCCACAAGGAACTTGCAGGCCGACTCCACCGATCCGGAGCCGATATAGTAGTGCTCCCTGCGCAGCCAGCCGTAGTTCATGAACTCCAGTCTCGCTTCAAGATATTTGACCGCAACCTTTCCTTTCTCGTCGAGGGCGGCGATTTCGGCGGCATGTTCCTTCGCGAGATACCGCATCAGCGTTGCGCCGCCGTAACGCATGAGTTTACCCTTCAGTTTCTTGAAGCCCGCCGTGACCGCGCTCTCTGCGAAAATCCCCTTACAGATGACGGAGAGATATTCGCAGGCATGGTAGAAGTCGAGGGTGAGGGTCGCGTCCTTGAATACCTGCCGCCACAGGTTCCTGATCCATTCCGCCCCGTCCCCAATGAACTGAACGCGTTTGATACGCCCGTACCCCCTGCGGAGGGCCTCCTGCCGCAACCCCGGGATGAGGTCGCAGGCGGACTTGTAGGTGACCATGTAACTTGTGCAGGCTCGGTTGGTCAGGGGTCGCCCCTTTTCGTCGACATGCGTGTAAACCGTCACCAGCGCCACCTTGAGTTCCCGCGTGCCGGCCTCTTTATCATCCTTGCCCTTGACGCCGTCGGTGTCGGCGTGCGTGCAGGGGGCACCAGTACCGTCCACCGAGATAACCATCGTTTCGCCGACAAACGTCCCTGTGGTGATCAGACTGCCGTTCTTCGCCCTTTTCCTTTTCCGGGTCGGGGGTATCGCGACGCCCCCGAGGTCACGCAGTGTTCCATTTTCTTGCGCCTCCAGGGTCTTGTTGCCCACCTCCAACGTGATGGTTCGTACGCGGGTGGTCGAGACCTCGGCAGACGCCAAATCTCTCAGGGTCTCACGCGCCTCGGCGAACGATCCTGCCAGGGCCCCGGCCCGCGTGATGTGCCTTTTCGCCGAAGCCGTAACCATCCCGCTCCAGCCCAGTGCCTTAACCGTGTCGGTCACCTGACGGCCATTCGGGACATACTGAAAATCAAAGGAGACGTTCCCAAAGCAGCTCAGGATACTCCGGCTTCTGCGTCCGCGCCGTCCGCTGCTGTCTGTGGGCATAAGCCAGGACATGACGGTTCCGAGATACTCCTTCGCGTCTTCGAGGAACGCCTCCTTCAAATCCTCGTCGAGAGCGGACATCCCGTTGAGGTCGCGGTCTACATACGTCGCTGCGAAATCAGCGATGTTGGACATTACCGGCCACGGGAATTGCGCACGTTTTTTTTAACGGCTTCGGAAAGGTTTCGAACCAACATCAGGGCGCACAACCTTCTCTCGGCCTTGCGATAGTTCTTCCCGTTTTCGATCAACTGCTTGACGCGTCCAAAACACTCTTCCCTGATCCTGAGTTTCTTCTGTTTCCCGGTCTCCGCGTCGGTGTACGTGAACACCGGCTGGGCCTTGTGGTACGAAACCGTCCCGTCTTTTTTTATGTATTTCGCCTTCGTGAGCCTGACACTGCCCAGCAGGAAGTCACCGACCGTCGCCAATTGTGCAAACGCCGTATTGATTTTCTTGTCTGAATCGCTCATTTTGTCGCCTTTCATATCGGGTTCATAATTTATGAACTTGATTATAGTGTAAAAAAAACAGAAATCAAGGGCTATTTATCTTTTTTT
>JBAWZH010000419.1:0-1695 GCA_037143135.1 bacterium | reverse complement strand
CCTGTTTACCAGACCAGCGTAAACTTCTCTCCATCGAACTTCACGGATTGACCACCCACCTTCAGGGTGTCGCCGGTCACGGTGCGCTCGGGTTGCTTGCCCCGGGCATAGGTGCGGATCTGCACGTCCTTCTCCCCGAGTTTATGTGAGGTGGCAAGCATGGTCGCCCCATCGGATCCCTTCACCTCCTGGTCTTTTCCCCGCGCCTTGCCTGCCACCGCGATCAGCATGTCGGCGCCGCTTTTCTTCGAGAAGTCCACAGCCATGTAGTAATCACCTTTGGTGTTGCCAACACTGAAAGATCCGTCCTTGCCATCTTCCCAGTGACTGACCGAGCCCCCCCACGAACCCCAATCGACGCGGATACCCAAACCCCAAGCCATGATGGGGCCTCCCTTGGGACCGCCCATCGCCGAAACGCCGCAGTCGTTCACGCCGGTCCAGCCGTTTCGCGTGGTGATGTACCCATTGTTGTCACGGACTAATTTGGGGATGACCTCGCCAGGGTTCTGTTCCTTGACTCCGATCGGCCAGTTGACCAGCGCCAGCACGGCGCGATGCGGATAGAAACTGACGGTGTCATAGGTTCGTTTGGCGGGATCGGGTTCAAGGATGTTGTTGTAACACCACAGGGCGGCGCCCTTGTATTTCTCCTCGATGGCCCCGAATCCCTGTGCCCACTGGCCGCCGCGCGAAAGCCCTTTTCTTTCCTTGGTCTCCGAGTAATCACCAATCCCATAACTGGGGCCATACCCCATATTGCGATTGAACAACCACGGATTGCCGTTGATGGTGAAGAGATCATGCACCTTGAGCATCAGTATCCATGAGGCGCGCGGCCGGGGAGTGAGGTAGTCCTGGCCGCCCGCTACGCGCCAGGCCTGCAAGGCGGGAACGTAGGCCGTATCGCTGGTGATACTGCCCGGGCCCTGGCCTTCAGACTGAAAACCGAATTCGGAGTAACCCTCATCAAGTTGACGGCGGATGGCGTTCTTGTTCTTTTCCAACAGGGGGCCAATCACAGCCATATCGACACCCGGATCGTCTTTGATCGCCAACAGGGCGAGTGCCGCGCCGCCGACCTGTCCGCCCCAATGGTTCTTGGGCGGGTTGTGGCGGGAACCGACAGCGAGTTCGGCCAGCGAGGTGTTGGGTTTCACCCCCTTGAAATTGGCTATCCCCTTGGCCACGGTCAGGCGGAAGGCTTCATCCCACCCGTCGTAATTGAGATCGTATGCCATGGCCAGCGCTCCCACAGAAGGTCCGGCGCGGAGGGCGCCATTCGGATCATAGATGCCATAGACGGGATCCCGATCCCGCTGTCCGTCGAACATCTTCTCCACGCACAGGCGGCCGAGATCGGCATATTTCTTCTCGCCGGTCAACTGGTACAGCATGCCGTAACCAGCCGCATGCCAAAGCGTAAAGGCTTTGCCAAGAGGCGCATCATGAACATTGTTTTTCGGGTGGTCTTGCGCGAGGACCTTCGGAGTGTCGTCGAAGAGTTCCGGCATTTTGTCGCCATTGGCGCCGTCCAGCAGAAAACGCAAACGAGCGACCATACGCTTGCCGTCTTCGGTAGCCGCGCGCGCTTTGATGGCGGGAAGCTCGGCTTTGCGGAAGAACAACCGGGGATGCTCGCCGGCGGCAGGGGAAACAAAACCAGACACCGGCGCCGGACACGCCGTCGGCTCC
>JBAWZH010000418.1:0-1696 GCA_037143135.1 bacterium | reverse complement strand
CACCTCTTCTTTCTGTTTGACTTAAAGACCATTATTGCGTACTTTAAACCAATTTGTGTACGTAATAATGGAGTTTATTGAAATGAGTAAAAGAAGCGAAAAGGTGCCTTTTCCGGTCAGGCGTGCCTTGCTAAAATTGGGTGGCGATATCCGCAATGCCCGGCGCAGGCGCAGAATCCAAATGGGAACATTGGCAGAACGTGCTTCGGTGGCGCGTGCCACCTTACACAAGTTGGAGCGAGGGGATCCGGGGGTTGCCGTAGGTCTCTATGCCACGGTATTATTTGTTTTAGGCATGCTGAATCGTTTTTCGGAGATTGCGGAGGCGGCACACGACCAGGTTGGTTTGGATTTGGAAGAGGAACATTTACCCCAGAGGATTCGTCACTCGAGGCCGGGAAAAAAGTCTTCGGAGCGGGTGGCATGAACCGCACCGTGCATGTGTCTGTGGATTTGGATGGAATTCCACACCTCGTGGGACGGTTATGGACTCGTGAGCGGGGGGGGCGCGAGGGCGCAACCTTTGAATATGCGCCTGACTGGCTTGCCCATCCACGCCATTTCGCGCTTGAGCCGGCGCTCACCATCGGGGCGGGTCCCCATCATACAACGGAACTCAATGCGTTATTCGGAGCCTTAAGCGATTCGGCTCCTGACCGGTGGGGGCGCGCCCTTATGCGTCGGGCCGACCGGCGTGCCTGTGCGGCGGAGGGGCGGCCGGTGCGAACGCTCCTGGAAATTGACTATCTGCTCCGGGTTCATGATGTGTCCCGGCTGGGTGCGCTCCGGTTCGCAGAGTCCGCAGACGGACCGTTTCTGGCCGAAGGCGCCGGCGATCCCATTCCGCCTCTTGTGGCCCTGCCCCGACTCCTGGCGGCCTCCGAACATGTCATGGCCGAAGAAGATAGTGACGAGGATTTACGCCTGTTGCTGGCGCCGGGCTCCTCGCTGGGGGGGGCGCGTCCGAAAGCCTCGGTGCTGGATTCCCGGGGGACCCTCTGCATTGCCAAGTTCCCCAGTCCTGTGGATGAGTGGGCTACGGTGTTATGGGAGGCCGTGGCTCTCTCATTGGCGGGCAAGGCGGGTATGACTGTTCCCTCGTGGTCGCTGGAGACGGTGGCGGGCAAGAAGGTGCTGATCGTGGATCGGTTTGACCGACGCGGGCACATTCGGATTCCTTTCCTTTCAGCCATGAGCATGCTGGGCGCACAGGATCACCAGACGCGATGTTATCTGGAAATGGCGGATGCCCTGCGCCGATGGGGCGCTTCGCCCCGCGAGGATTTAAAGGCCCTTTTTCGCCGCATTGTTTTCAATGTCCTGATTTCCAATACCGATGATCATTTGCGTAACCACGGGTTTTTATTCCAGGATCCAGCCGGGTGGCGGCTGGCTCCCGCTTACGACCTCAATCCGATGCCCGTGGATGTCAAACCCCGGGTGTTGTGTACGGAGATCGAGTTTGGCGATGCTTCAGCGTCCCTTGACCTGGCCCTGCGTGTGGCGGAGTATTTTGAAGTGAAGTCCCATGAGGCGCGGCAAGTGGTTCGCGAGGTGGGTCAATCGGTTGCCTCCTGGCGAAAGGTCGCTGTCAGGATCGGAATTCCCCCCAGGGAAATAGAGCGGATGGCCTCGGCCTTTGAGCATTCCGACCTGGCTGCCGCAACCCGTGTTTGAGACTTAAAGAACCTGGTCT
>JBAWZH010000417.1:0-1697 GCA_037143135.1 bacterium | reverse complement strand
CCTAAAAGGGAAAATGAAAAGATCGCATGGATGGCGCAACTGATGCAAAGTCAGCGGGATGGAGAAGCTTTCCGAGGTCGTATCTGTTCACCCTGCGGGTGAGAGTCAAAAAGCGTATGAAGGCGGGGCAAAGTCGTGGCCGTTGGACACGCCGGGGGGACGATTTTATGCGGAATGGGACACAGAGGTCCCGGTGACTCGCGAGGGGCAGTTGATCTTTTTCTTTCAGTTCCTGCACGCGGGAGGACGCTGGAAGGAGTTCTTGCGCAACTGCCCGCTGACCTACACGGGCAACCGGGGGAGCGGGGCGGCGAAGGTCATGGGCACGGTGCTCTTGAGCGTGCTCAGCGGGCACTGGCGCTACGCGCACATCAACGGAGTTCGCGGCGACGGGATCAATCCCGGATTGCTGGGCATCGGAGGCACGGTGAGCGAGGACGCTGTGCGCCTGGCGATGGGGCGGTTCGAGGAAAAGCAAGGGCTCGACTGGCTGTCGGAGCAAATTGTCGGGAGCATTGCGCCGGTATTGGGGCTGCCTTGGATTCTGGACATGGACGTCACCGTGAAGCCGCTTTACGGCCATCAGCAAGGGGCGCAGATCGGATACAACCCGCAAAAACCTGGGCGACCCAGCCACGTCTATCACAGTTATTTTGTCGCCAACCTGCGGATCAGCCTGGGGGTGGAGGTGCGCCCGGGCAACGAACATGCCGCGGCCCGCGGGATGCCGGAACTTTGGAGAACGCTCGGGAAGCTGCCGCGATCCCGGTGGCCCACCTATGCGCGTGGGGATTGCGGTTACGGCAACGAGGCGGTGATGCTGGAGTTTGAAGAACGCGGATTGCCTTATCTTTTCAAGTTGCGGCACACGCCGAAGGTCAAGGCGCTGGTCAAAGCCATGATGGGGCAGGGAGCGCTCTGGCAGGACTGCGGAGATGGCTGGCAGGCGCTGGAAAGCTCGCTCAAACTCAAAGGCTGGACGCGCGAACGGCGGGTGGTTTTGGTGCGGGAAAATCCGGCGCGCGCACCGATAGCCATTGAGGGGAAAACCCCTCGCGGAAAAGACCGCCAGGGCCAACTTCTCCACGCTCAAGGGGAAGGCTGGGATGCGCAGGTCACGCCTTGGAGCGGGAAGATCGCCGTCTTGGTCACCTCACTGGATCCGGTGGCATTCCCCACGCAAGCCATGCCCAAACAATACCGCGACCGGGCGGATGCGGAAAACAGTTTTGACGAACTCAAGAACCAGTGGGGCTGGGGTGGCTTCACTTCCCGCAAACTGGGTTCCAGTCGCTTGATGGCGAACCTGGTGGCCCTTTTTTACAACTGGTGGAATCTCTACGTGCGCTTCTTCGACGAGGAGCATCACCGGGAAGCCATCCGCAGCAGACCCATGCTCATGCAGGGCGTGGGCCGCCAGGTGCAGAGCGGGGGACAGCGGACCGTGAAGGTGAGTATTTTGCACGAAAAACAAGACTGCATCGCCCGTGCTGTCACCCAGATCAGCAAAGAGTTGCAACAGATCAGATCCATCACGGAGCAATGGAACTCCACACAGTGCTGGACGCTGCTCTTGACTCGACTTTTCCGGCGCTGGCTGGGTGGAAAATGGCTTCCAGGCCTTCCTCCTGAGGCCGAATTGGTGCTCAGCGGCTGAGGCTGGCCGCAGAATCCCGCGAAAAAAACCCGGCCGCGCT
>JBAWZH010000416.1:0-1706 GCA_037143135.1 bacterium | reverse complement strand
CTGCGGGACGACGAGAAAGACCGGTATAGCTTTCCGCAAGTCCGGGTGATTATGCCCGGAGGGCCATACTTCAGGTGGCCTTGGGAAAAGATCCATAAGGTCTCTGTGGCCACCGAGACTGCCAATATGGCCTTTGATCCGCAAGCACCCCAGGCTAACCAGCATGGAACCGTGCTGGAAGCCGTGACCAAGGACCAACTGAATACAGGGTTGTCGGGCCAGATCCGGTATCAGGTATCTGAGCGGAATCTTTATGCGTACCTTTTTGGAGTGGCGAATCCGATTGCGCATGTCATGGGGTATTTTGTTTCCGTGTTACGGGAAAGAATCGCCACATTCGAGGCGCCGGGCAAGAAGGAGGCGGATGCGATTGCCGAGGCGGTTTCCGTTGAGGGCATCTCCATCAATGACCTCCGCAAGAACCTCCGCGATTTGAATGAGCATATGGATCATGAATGCGAGTGCTCGCAAGCCCGTTACGGAATTCTTCTGGATGCGTCGCTCATTACCGGAATCGATCCGCCACAGGAGGTTGAGTCGGCACTGGCGGCGATCAATACGGCGCATAACCAGGTCTCCTCTGATATCAGTCTGGCAACAGCCGCGGCAGACCAGCGGATTGTCGAATCCCGCCGTGCCGTCGAGATTGAAACCTTGAAGGCCGAGGCGGAGGTTGAACCCTTGCGCCGCCTGGCGGCCCAGCTCACAGAGTTGAAGCGTGGCGGCGGAAAGGCATCGATGGGTGCCTATGTCAGGAATGCCAAACTGGCGTTATTCTCCCAGGCTAACCGGATTATCACGGGGGTACGGTCATGAACATCGAACTCACTCTGATAACGGCGGTGGTATCCTTTTTCGCCATTCTAATTGGCTTGCCGGTTTTGCTTGCGGTGATCCGCGTCCTCGGCGTCTATGCGATTGTGAACGAGCGCACATGTCACGTGTATGTGCTCTTCGGCAAGGTCATCGGCATTTTGGACGAGCCGGGACTCAATTTCCTGTTGCCGCGTCTGGGGTGGAAGGCCCTTTTTGTCCAGTGGCTGGGACGGTGCCAGATTACGGATATGCGGTTGGATCAGGAGTATCTGCGCAGTCAGCCGGTGAACTCGGAAGAGGGGGCGCCCATGGGTATCGGGATCTGGTACGAGATGTTCATCAGTGACCCGGTTGCCTATCTGTTCAAGAACATCGATCCGCGGGGGTCGCTGGCGGCCAATGTCAGCAATTCCACGGTCCGGTGTTTGAGCAATCTGCCGCTGGCGAAGATGCTGGTTGACCGCCATGCCATGAGTCGGACGGTACGCGAGGAGGTTACGCCCAAGTCGAACGAGTGGGGATATCAACTCGGCTCCATCTATATCCGCAAGGTGCATTTCCGTGATCCCGAGATGATCCGGCAGATCGAGAGCAAGGTGGTGAACCGTCTGCGTCAGGTCACTGCGGCGATCAAGCAGGACGGGGTGAACCAGGTGAGTATCATCACGAGCACGGCGGAGCGCCAGGCGGCGGTTGAGTTCGGCAAGGCGGCGGCGGTACGGCCGGACATTGTCGGAAAAGCCATGGCCGAGATCAGTCGTGATGACGAGGTGTCCGAACTCATGTTTGAACTACTCGAGACGCAGCGAATTGTGGAGGGCGAGGCCAACCTCACGCTGGTTCGGGGGCCGGAACAGGCCCTGCTTGCGAACCTCCTGGCTTCCGAGCCT
>JBAWZH010000415.1:0-1708 GCA_037143135.1 bacterium | reverse complement strand
GGGACTTCCACCTTCCTGCCTTGCTCCTCGCGGATGAGTTGGATGACCAGGGCGACTTCACCGGCCGAAATATTTTTCGTCTGGAAGGAGACATCGACCTCCCAGGTCTGGTTTGACTGAACCGTGATCCATGGAGAGGCGAGCACGATGCTTTCCGTTTCACGTTTGGAGACCAGGTAGTAGAAAGGCATGCCAAAGGTGTCAAGATTGACTCCGGTTCTCTGACGATAGCGGTTGTCCACATGGGTGATCCAGCCCGGAATCTCGTTTTCCGGTTCCACCACCACGCGATTCTCAGGCAGGATGGTTTTGGCCGAATAGGGGATGATCCGCTTTCCGGCATCGTTGAAGTCCAGGGCGGGATGAGTCCGCTTCCAGATAAATACCAACATAACAAGAGCAAGAACCGTCAGTGCGGAGATCAGATTCAAGGGGATTTTTTTCCGGCGGCGCGGGAGATCTTGCAGGCTTTGGACGGCGACGACATTGTGGGCGGCCTGATCGTCCGACGTGGGCGGGGTGAACCCGCCGGGTTTGTTTTGCGATGCGGGTTCTCCCGTCGATGAGTATCCCGTGGGTGTGTAATAACTGGGATCGAGCGTCAATCCGGTTCCCTTCATGGCGTGGAAGTAGGACTCGCCGTCGAACGCGAGTCGCCGCCAGAAGAGAGATTGTGTCGCGGAGTCGTATAGGCAGTAGCAGGATCGGGTGTCGGCGCCACGGGGCTGGCCGACGGAGCCGATATTGACAAAATACCGTTTCCCGGGATCCACGGAAAAATCCTGTGGCTCAACGGTGCGGGGAATGCCGCTCGCGCCCAGTACATAGAGGGCGGGCTCGTGGGTGTGGCCGACAAATAGGAGGTTGGCGTCGGTCGCCTTCCATGAGGCAAGCGCCTCGTCGGCGTCCAGGATATAATCAAAGTTCGCCGGCGCCGTGAAGTCTCCATGGGCACAAAGAAAACCATCCCCGACCAGCGTCAGAGGGAAGGTTTCCAGAAATCTCATGTCGGCGGCGCTCAATTTCGAGCGCGTCCATTCGATCAACTTCCGGGCGTCATCATTAAACAGGGAAACATCCAGTTTGCCGCAGACGGCGGCGTCATGGTTGCCCATGACAAAGGCGTCGGCCTTGAATCTGAGCTCCTCGATCATCTCGGCTGGATTCGGTCCGTAGCCAACGACGTCGCCCAGGCAGATGATGCGATCCACGTTATTGGATCGGATATCCTTGTACACGGTTTTCCATGCCTGAATGTTGGCATGAATATCTGAAACGAACGCATATCGCATGGGATCACCGAAACCTTGTCGTTTGTGCCTCTCTGTTCTCGCCGCGTACTATATCCCACATTCCGTCGGGATCGTCAAACCTCGGCGATCGCCTCGATTTCGACAGCGACATCCTTCGGCAGGCGCGCCACCTGAACGGTCGAGCGGGCTGGCGCCGTATCGGCGTGAAAAAAGCCGGCATAGATGGTGTTCATGGCCTGGAAGTCATTCATGTCGCGCAGATAAACGGTGGTTTTTACAACCCTTTCAAGGGAAGTGCCTGCGGCTTCAAGGATCGCCTTGAGATTTTGAATCACGCGCTCTGTCTGAGCCTCGATCCCGCCGGTGACCAGTTGGTTGGTTTGAGGATCCATGGGAATTTGACCCGCTGTGAAAACAAGGTTGCCGCTCCGAACCGCCTGCTGATAGGGACCAAC
>JBAWZH010000414.1:0-1710 GCA_037143135.1 bacterium | reverse complement strand
GTTCGGTTCATGGAGGAAATCACCGCCGCCGCCACTCCAATCCCCAGCAATCCAAAAACCAACTCCCCGCGAGGATTGTGATAGTATCCGTAATGCCGACCCCCGTCATGGTAACCGTGATAGCTCCGCCCACCATCTCGCCCGTCACCTCGATACTCTCCACGACCCCACCCGCGGTCACCCGCCATACAGACCGATCCAGCCAACGTGACCGACACCACCACCGCACCTACCTTCATCATTCTTGACGCTTTCATAATTCTCTCCCTTCACTTGACATCATCCCGCTTCTGCCTCTATAAGAGTATCAGCAATATTACATATATGCTGATTATATAATCATATGTTTATCACCGCAAGGAAGCCTCATGCCCAACCAACTGCTGTTTCAAAAGGGAGTGTCCATGAACCGGCTTCAGACCCTGGTTCTAGTGGCCGACAAGGGAAGCATTGCCGCCGCCGCAGGTCAGGATGATCTGATCCGGCAAAGCCAATTCAGCCATCAACTCAAGGATCTCGAGATCTGTTTCGGGCGAAAGTTGACCGAACGAAGGGGCCGCACCCTGAGGTTGACACCGGCGGGAACCCGGCTGGCCACCCTCATGCGCGAACATCTGCTGGCCTTGTCCCGGTTTGCCGACGAAACCCATGACGACGTCTTCACCGTCAGGATCGGAGCCGGAGAAAGCACCTTCAACTGGCTCCTTACCCCGAATCTGGCAAAGGTTGCCATGCCATCCAGCCGCATTCGCTGGTGTTTTTCGACTCTTCACGCGGAGGACATCAGGGAGCGCCTTCTGGATCAGAGGCTTGATTTCGGGATTATCCGCAGTATCCGGGAGACAGCCAGACTCAAACAGGAAAAACTTGGCGCTTTGGAGAACAGGTTGTTCATTCCCATGAGGCTGATGCCAAAGCCACCCTCATCGGCGTTGGGGGCGATTACGAGTCTGCCTCTGGCTCTTTTGGAAGAAGGCTCCAAAACACGGCTGGACATTGAAAGAGTCTGTTCCGGAAAGAACCGAAAACTTGACCTCCGTTACGAATGCAACACCGCGATTCAGATCGCCTCGGTGATAACCAACAACCTGGCTGCGGGCCCGCTCCCCGAACTGGCCCGATCCCAGTTCGACCCCAAAAAAGTCTTCGACATCAGTCTTGACGGCATTCTGAAGAAAGACTTGCCCCTGTGCCTGGTTTGGAATCCACGGACATTGGCCATGAGTTCATCGCTTGAGACGTTACGCCAAAATCTAATGCGGATCCTGTCCACGGATAGGCAATAGCCGCCCGGATTTTAAACCTTCCTCTCGCATCGAATCCACCGGCCGCCATGCCCAGGCAGGTCGATCTTCGCCGACACGGCCTCGCCCGTGACCGCGTCCAAGGCCGACCGGTAGCGGTAGGCTTCCGTGTCGAGCGTCACGGATCGGGCCGGCCCATCGTTGATCAGGAAATAGTGATCTGCCGCTGGCGCGGCCAGGCGGTACACGATCGCTCCCTTGCAGGAGAACGGCGGTTTGCGCCCGCCGAGCGCCGTCTTCACGAGCAGATTCTCCAGATCCGTATTGCCCGGTTTCTGGCAACCCAGGGACGCCTCGGCGCCGAGAATCACTGCCGTGCCCTCGCCCAGCGTGTTCTCTGTGACCGCTGGCGCGCCGTTGCCGTACTGCTTCGCAACCCGGGCCGTGGTGGGAGTCATCACCGCAG
>JBAWZH010000413.1:0-1715 GCA_037143135.1 bacterium | reverse complement strand
TCCCAAGGGATCACGTTGAGACAAATGATGCTCGCCGTTTTATCCTTCGTCAATGAAAAGATTATTCCTCATTCTTCCTTAAAGCCCCATAACGAAATCACGTCCGGATTCATCCTTGCCGGAAAGATGATGGCGGATTGTCTCATCGGTTATGGCCAGAAACCGGCGATTGGGACATTCTGCACACTTCACGGCACGCTTGTCACACAGCCCCCGTACCCACTCGTTGGCGCAGGCCGGCTGATATCCGGACTTTCCAGTTTTCCGGCTCTCGAAGCGGCGGGGATAGATGTCGTCCCGTCCCCTGAAAAGGGCGCGGAACAGGGCGATTTTGGATTCGGGCGGGGAAAAGCGGTTAACGGCATGTTCAAACGAAGTCATGGGGTTAACTCAAATTCAGGCGCCGATAGAAAAGTCGCCCTCGGCTTTGGACACCCATTCAGCGGTGAGGGGCTTCATAAAGCACTTTTCCCTCCAGGAGAATGTCCTTAATGACAACCAACAGATCAACATCAGAATCAGGGTTCGGTTTCCCATTAGCATAGGATCCGAACAAGACAACTTTCAACGGTTTGATGAAATTAATAATATTATGTTTATTTATTGTTTAAATAGTATTTTTTATAGTCATACTTGACCAGATACATCCCTTTGCGTTATATTGGCGGCATGAAAACAGAATTGAGCATATACAGCGCTAAAACTCATTTCTCGGAAATTGTCAGCGAGGTCGAACGAACAGGCGTGCATGTCGTTATCTGTCGCCACAAGGTACCCGTTGCTGAAATCGTGCCCTTGCACTCCAAATCCAATCCCCTTGCAATGGATCCAATCCTTCGAGGCGCCACATTTTCAGGCGACCCAACAGCCCCACTTGGCCCAGAAGATTGGCCTGAGACACTCCGATGATCCTACTCGACACCCATGCTCTGGTGTGGCTGGCCTCGGATTCCGCTCGACTTTCTTCCGCTGCACGTCAAGCCATCCAGAGCCATCCAAAATCTTTGCATATCTCCATCGTTTCCGCGTGGGAGATTTCTTTGTTAGTCAAACGAGGGCGACTCAAACTTCCTTTGTCCCCTGGTGATTATTTCACCCGGGCGGTCGCTCATCACGGATTGATCGAAATGCCCTTAACCCGCCGGGTAGCCCAGCATTCTGTCGATTTGCCTGATATACACAATGACCCTTTTGACCGGATATTAATTGCGGAATGCCAAAATCGCGGCCTGTCGCTTGTGTCTTGCGATACAACCCTTTCCCGTTATCCCAACCTGAACCTTGTCTGGTAGGCATGCGACCGACAAAATCTTAACGAGAGAAACATTTCCCGCTTTTGACATCCCCCTCCCATTTGTGATAGCTATCACGATCTAACACAAAGACGAATGAAGGAAGTTATGCAGGCATTTACGTATCAGTCGGGAAAGTTGTTCGCTGAGGGCGTTTCGGTCGAGGATCTGGCGCTCCGTTATGGGACACCGCTTTACGTCTACAGCCGGAATCATATCCGGAACCAGTACCGTGCCATCGCCTCCGCCATGGCCGACGTGAAGCCCATGATCTGCTACTCGGTCAAGGCCAACAGCAACGCCACCGTCATCAAGACCCTGATCCTCGAGGGCGCCGGGTTCGATATCGTTTCGGGTGGGGAGTTGTTCCGCGCCCTGCGTGCTGGCGCGGAAGCCAACAAGATCGTCTTCGCCGGTGTCGGC
>JBAWZH010000412.1:0-1720 GCA_037143135.1 bacterium | reverse complement strand
AACGCTGGTGCGTCGCCCGTGGCCGGTAGGGATGGCTCGCCGAGCCGTCCGACTTCTCTCGACGGACGCCTCGGCAAGATCGGGGGAATCCGTGCTGCCTCTCGACAGCGGGGCATTTCGGTGTTATTCTCTGCCAATGAAATACGCCGTCTTGATCGAACCCGTGGAGGAGTCCGAAGGGATGCCAGGGTTTTACTACGCGCATGTTCCCTCGCTGGGGATCACTACACACGGCGGGGGAATTGAGGGAGCTATGGCTGCGGCACGGGATCTGATTTCGCTCTGGGTTGAGGAAATGAGATCCGCGGGGAACGATCCCAAAACTCCCGGCGAGTCCATCCTCGCAACGCTTGAGGTTGCGTAATGCCCTACAAGGCGAAAGAGGTGCTTCTCCGCTTGGAGCGTGCCGGATTCGAGGTCCGCAGGCAAAGTGGCTCCCATGTGGTTCTGCGACATGCCGATGGAAGGCAAACGTATGTTGCGATGCACCCGGGGGATGTGCCCAAGGGAACATTTCGTTCAATCCTCAAGCAGGCCGAGATGGACGAGGAGGAATTCAAAAGCCTGTAAGCCGGGGTGATTTCTGCCTCATTGCAGCAAGAGACCGGGAGCGTTTCCGCCCCCGGCCTTGATGATGTCAGATCCTCACGCCCTGAAGAGAGCGGAGTGTCTGGCGGACATGGGTTTCCTTTCGGGTTGTGGCTCTTGTGGAGCCGGTTTCTTATACCATCTCTTGGAAATAAACGGACGATAAGCGGCCAGCGCAAAACAGGGGGCACGGGCGTCGAGCGCGGGCCGTTGCGAGCAGGCCTGGAATTTCTTTATGACTTCGGCGTCACCGCCCTCACCCAGCGGGTCTTCCTGGAAACCGGCTCCGGCCACCTTGAGTTTGACACCGAAGTCGATTGGCAGCACCGGCACAAGTTCCTTAAGGTCGAGTTCCCGGTCGATGCCAACGCCCGTGAGGCCACCTACGAAATGCCCTTCGGCCTGGCACGGCGCCCGACCACATTCAACAACTCCGTCGAGATGGCACCGTTCGAAGTGCCCGGCCACCGCTGGGCGGACCTCTCGGAACCCGGTTTCGGGGCTGCGATCTTCACGGACTCGAAATACGGCTATGCCTGCCATGGCAACACCCTGCGGCTTTCCCTGCTCCGAGGCCCGACGGACCCTGATCCGGAAGCGGACAGAGGCCGGCATCACTTCCGCTACGCGTTTTATCCGCACGCGGGAGGGATCATTGAGGGCGAGGTCGTTCACCGGGCTCATGAATTCAACCAGCCGTTCCTTGTTGCCGGTGGGGATCTGCCGGAAGGCAACCTCTTTTCCGTGGACAGCCCGCATCTCGTCATCGACACGGTGAAAGAGGCGGCGGATTCGAACCGTCATGGGGACGCGCAGATCGCGGGCTGCGAAATACAGACGCTTGACCAGATCCCTCCGCAGAGGCGGTGAGTAATATCCCTTTCGGGGCATAATCGTCTCCGGGTTGGTGTTGCGGTTGGTGCCCCGGCGGAAATCGCCCGGGCAGGGAGCTACAGGCAGCCTCCGTTCAAATTTATATAACGCAGGGGGTGGGGGTGTTGCAGGCGGATTCGGACAGTTCCGGCAGAGAAAGGGCAGTATTCGGGCAGTAAGGCAGATCGCCGTTTTTCTGAATCTTCCTAACTCATTGATTATGAGTGGTGCAGCCGCCGCGACTCGAACGCGGAACCTT
>JBAWZH010000411.1:0-1729 GCA_037143135.1 bacterium | reverse complement strand
GGGCGCATCTGCGATTTGGTGCATCTCAGGTAGTGCATTTTGGCTTTCTTGTTCTTTTTGGAGGCGGCCGCGTACCGGAGCGGATTCGCGAGGCGAGGATGGATAGGTCGATGATTTGTGCGCACAGGGCCTTAAATTGCCTGTAGGTTTTGATTTCTTGCCTGACCGTGTAAATGTTCTCCGGCCTGACATATTCTGAGCGACTGCGCCCCTGATACGTGTAACTAATCTGATTGAAAGGCGTGTGTCGATTAGATGGGTCGCGATACTGAACGCTGAGCGTTCCCGGCCGCATGTGTCCGACATTCGCTGCACAGCGCTGAAGTTCCCTGATCTTTGTTTCTATCGATTCGAGATTTCGACTTGCCATAATCCCTCCTTTTTCTATATAGTAGCACTGTAATGCTACTAACGCAACTGGAATTGTTCGACAAAATAGCAGGGGGAAATCAGACGGATGAATGAGCTGCTGGAAATGGAAAACAGGGTTCTCAATGAGATGCGGAATGTATACCGGATAAAACTTCAGGATCGGCTTCAGGCCGCACTGGAGAAAACACAAGCCAGATCACCCGATGTCGCTGGCCTTGTCCGAAAGCGCAAGGCCAAGCTGACACTGACTACTACCTTGGGATCAATCACACTGGCTGCAATAGAGGGATACAGTCCAGAACGCAAAGCGTGGATGGTACCGATCCGGGAAGCATGGGGATTGGCCAAGCATCAGCGCCTGACGCCGGCTCTACAGCGTAAAATCGTCTGCACGGCAGTCGAAACCGGATCCTACGAGAAAGCAGCGCGCCTCTCGGGAGAATGGGGCGTCGACACCAGTGACGATGCAATACGCGATTGCATAATGGCGGTCGGAAACAAGGCGTTGTCCAATCCATTGACTACACCCTGCATTGATGCCGCTGGTCCAGACGATGTCCTGATCCTCATGATGGACGGGTGGATGGCAAGACATCGTGGAGAAGACTGGGGAAGCCGCCTCCATGCCGAGGGTTTAGAGAGGATTCATTGGCACGAAATCAAGTCGGCCATCCTCTATCGTCTGAGCAGCCATGTTCAGATCAACCCCAAACGCCGAGTTCTGATCTCCAAGCATGTTGTGGCGGTCCCGGCGAAGACAGATCCCGTGGACTTCGGACTGAGAGTTCAACAGGAAGCGATGCGCATGGGAATGGCGAAGGCCAAAAGCGTCTATGTCGTCATGGACGGTGCCATCTGGCTGTGGAGTCTCTTTGAAGACCGATTCAAGCTTTGCGCCACCGGCACCCTTGACTTCTACCATGCCAGTCAGCACCTGCATGCGCTGGCGGATACGCTTTTCCTGAACGACAAACCGAGCGCATCGTTATGGTGTCACGGTATCCTTCACGCCTTGAAGCATCGTTCTACCCGAAAGCTGTTCCGCACCCTGTCCGAACTCGTAGCACAGCCTCCGAATGACGACAAAACAACAATCGCCGCCATTAAGGACGCACGAGACTACTTCGACAGCCACAAAGACCACATGAACTATCCAGCTGCCGCCAAACTCAACCTTCCTATCGGAAGCGGATCGATGGAGTCGCAATGTTCACAGTTCCAAGACCGCCTCAAACGCAGGGGACAGTTCTGGTCAAATCCCGGCTCTGCCGCCCTGATCGAAGTCATTCAACGCCATCAGAACGGAGAGGTCGCCTCGCTCCTAGCGGCCTAACTGCACCAAATCGCAGATGCGCCC
>JBAWZH010000410.1:0-1732 GCA_037143135.1 bacterium | reverse complement strand
GTTACCTCGCCGCCAAATCAGCTCCGCTATTGCGCCTTAGGCGAGGATTTGGGATGGACAGCACCCATTGCAGGCCGTACAGTTTCTGGCCATGTACCGCTCATGATGACGAAATAGTCTATTGACCTTAAGCCCATCTCCCGTTATGCAAAGTTACGGCCAAAATCTTATCATCCCGACGAATTGGGTAAAGCAGTATTGCCCACTCGGCCCCCGAGAGAGACAGGGTCAGACCTATTTTCTAGTTTCTAGGTCTGACCCTGCCTCCCCCACAAGGACGGTCGGCTTCAACTTGGCACCTGGCAATCTATCTATTTCGCGGAGTTCGACGGCCCCCGCCACCGGGAAGTATGGATCGAGTAAAACAACAGCTACCGCCTGGAATACACTTGTATTATCACCTCGCCTGCAGGGTAATGGCATGGTATGTTTTGGTACAAATTCATGAAGGCTGGATCACACAACAAGAGGCACGGCAGGGACGAGATCAGTTTCGAGGAATGCGAGGCAAACAAGGCACGGCTCGATACGTTTCGGCCACTGCCACCGGAAACCGCAAAGTCCTTAAGGGACTATTATCGAATCGGCCTGACCTACTCCAGCAATGCCCTGGAAGGTAACAGCCTCACGGAATCCGAAACCAAGGTTGTCATCGAGGATGGCCTGACCATAGGAGGCAAACCCCTGCGCGATATCCACGAGGCCACCGGGCACGCGCGCGCCTATGATTTCCTCTACGAGTTGACGCAGGACAGGCCGTTGCGGGAGGCCGACATCCTGAAACTGCATGAACTGTTCTACACGGATATCGACAAGCCGCATGCCGGCCACTACCGCTCCGTGCGGGTCTTCATCAGCGGGAGCAGTCACCCGCTTCCGGTTCCAGCCAGGGTTCCCGTCCTGATGCGGGATTTCGTGGCCTGGTTCAACAAGCATGAGGGCCGGATGCACCCCGTCGAGTTCGCGGCGCTCGTGCACCTGAAATTCGTCTTCATCCACCCCTTTGTTGACGGGAACGGCCGGGTCGCCCGCCTCTTGATGAACCTTGCCCTGATGCGCGCCGGTTACCAGATCTCCATCATCCCCCCCATCCTTAGGAGTGAATACATCGCCAATCTGGAACAGGGGCATGGCACCACCGAACCGTTTATCCGGTTCATCCTTAACCGGGTCATTGAGACGCAACGGGAACTGCTCCGCCTCCTTGGCGATACATCCCCGGCATCGGGTGGCGGTGTAAAGTCGCCGATTGGCGGTGTAAACGGGACTGACCGTGGCGGTGTAAACCAGCTCCGAAACCGCATTCTGGAGGCCATCCGGACAACGCCGGGAATCAATGCTCCCACGCTGTCATCGAGACTGGCCGTCAGCCTGCGCACGATCCAACGTCACCTGAAGGCCATATCCGACAACGGCCTCATCACATTCAAGGGCGCCCCAAAGAATGGCGGTTATTTCACTGTACGCGATAACGGGGAGAGTCCCTAAGAACCCCGAACAGGCGTGCAAGTGCCCGTTGTGCCCCTTGTGGCAAAGCCACGACCGCCCGATTTTCTAGTTTCCAGGTCTAACCCGAATGGCGTGAAAAACCCGGAAAGAGAATGCTTTACCACCCGCTGCGCTGGAGGCACGGAGACTCAGAGAACCCTTCGACTCGGCTCAGGGCAGGGATAATACAATGTTTCGCGCTTTTCACGGATGATGAGTACCTCATCCGAGAAAATCGCGAAAC
>JBAWZH010000409.1:0-1735 GCA_037143135.1 bacterium | reverse complement strand
TCGGGATGGAGCAAGAGTTCCTCTTTGCGGGTTCCCGATTTCTCTATATTGATGGCCGGGAAGATGCGCTTGTCCACGAGGGTTCGATCCAGGCAGAGTTCCATATTGCCGGTGCCCTTGAATTCCTCGAAGATCACCTCGTCCATTCGGCTGCCCGTGTCCACCAGGGCCGTGGCGATGATGGTCAGACTTCCGCCGTTCTCGATATTCCGGGCCGCCCCGAAGAACCGCTTGGGCTTGTGCAGGGCATTGGCATCCACGCCGCCCGAGAGGATCTTGCCGCTGTGCGGCTGCAACGTGTTGTAGGCACGGGCCAGACGGGTGATGCTGTCGAGCAGGATACACACATCCTTGCCGCACTCCACCATGCGCTTGGCCATTTCGATGACCATCTCGGCCACCTGGACGTGCCGCTCAGGCGGTTCGTCGAAGGTGGAACTGAGCACATGCGCCTTGGTGTTGCGCTCCATGTCGGTTACTTCCTCGGGGCGCTCATCAATCAGCATGACGATCAGGTAGGCCTCGGGATGGTTGGCGGAAATACTGTTGGCGATTTTCTGGAGGAGCACGGTTTTGCCGGTGCGGGGCGGGGCCACGATCAACCCGCGCTGGCCCATGCCGATGGGCGTAAACAGATCCATGACCCGCATGGAAACCTCGCCCGGCTCGCGCTCGAGCATGAAGCGCCGGTTCGGAAACAACGGGGTCAGGTTTTCAAAGGGAATCTTGCTCTTCGATTTGTCCGGGTCGCCGGAGTTGATCTTATCCACCTTGATCAGGGCAAAGAACCGCTCCTTGTCCTTGGGCGACCGGATCTCGCCCTCCACAAGATCACCGGTTCTTAGTGCAAACCGGCGGATTTGCGACGGTGACACGTAGATATCTTCGGGGCAGGGGAGGTAGTTGTAATAGGGGGACCGGAGAAACCCGAAGTTGTCAGGCAGGATTTCCAGCACGCCTTTACCATGAAGGGAACCGTTCAGACGTCCGTTGGCCTTCATGACCTCGAAAATCAACTCATGTTTGCGCAAGGCGCCGAGATCGATCAGGCCATAACTGTCGGCCATGGCATTCAAGTCCGGCACCGGCATTAACTGAAGGTCGGAAAGGTTCAGGGATCGGGGCGTGCCATGGGGACGCTGGGGGGGCATGGGGGGCTGTGGGAGCCCGCTGTTGGGATCAGGCTGGGGCGGCATGGGTTGGCCGTCGGGAGAAACCGGTGTTGTCCCCGGCGACTGCGGGTGGCCGTTAAATGGCCCGCCGGGTTGCCCGTTTGACAGGGGTTGGATATCGGCGGGAAGACCCTGATAGGACTGTTGCTCATGGTGGGGCAAATGTTGGGGAGGTCTGTCCATGTCCGGTTGAGAGATTCGGGGTCGTTGCTGGGGGCGTCCTCCGCGGCCCCGTCGTCCTCCACGGTGTTCCGGCCTGCCTGAAATATGATCGCGTCTGTCTTCCATAGTTATACTCCGCGGATTGTCCGCAATACTTGTTTTGTCTGTTCCCCTAGCAACACCCTGCTGCCGCAATTGTAAATCACATGATCGGCCCGTTCCATTTTCGCGGCCAGACTCATCTGCGAGGCGATTCGCAATCGGATTTCTTCCGGGGTCAGCCCCCGTTCCGTCAGCCTTCGATACTGATCTGCCTCCGGTGAGGCCACGCAGATCACCCTGTCCCACTCTTTTTCCAGTCCGATTTCGTACAGGAGGGGAATGATGACCACGACACAATC
>JBAWZH010000408.1:0-1739 GCA_037143135.1 bacterium | reverse complement strand
CCTCGACGGAAACGTCCCGGACATAGCCTTCCTTTTTCAGGATAACCGCAATCTCGCCCTTCAGTCGTGAATGGCTGATGTCAGTCGTTTTCAAACCCGCCGCGGATGCATTCCGGATGCGGTTCAACATGTCACTGATAGGATCCGACAAACTCATAGTCTCTCCATTTTACCAGCTTGCCTTTGTCACGCCGGGAATCAACCCGACGGATGCCAGTTCCCGAAAGCAGATACGACATACCGAGAACTTGCGCATATAAGCGTGCCGTCTTCCGCAACGCTTGCAACGATTATATCGACGAGTGCTGAATTTCGGTTTTCGGCTCGCCTTGACTTCCTGTGATATCTTGGCCAAAAGAACATCCTCCCTGCCGTATTCTACTTATGCGATTTCGCAAACGGAAACCCGGTCAGCGCAAGCAATTCACGCGCCCGTGCGTCCGTCGACGCTGATGTGACAATCGTCACGTTCATCCCTTGAACCTTCTTGACACTGTCCGGGTCAATTTCAGGGAAAATGGTCTGTTCCTGAAGGCCAAAGGTGTAACTGCCGCGTCCATCAAACCCCTTCACCGGCAAACCGCGAAAATCGCGGATGCGGGGCAACGCAGCATGAATCAGGCGCTCCAGAAACTCGTACATCCGGATCCCGCGAAGCGTAACCTTCGCGCCGACCGGCATACCCTGGCGCAACTTGAAATTTGAAATACTCTTGCGAGCCTTGGTAATCACAGGTTTCTGCCCCGTAATCCGTCCCAGATCCTCAGATATCTGTTTGATCTGATCCTTTTCCATGGTCGAATTAAACCCCATGTTCAGGGTCACCTTCAGGAGGCGTGGAACATCCATGACGTTCTTGCATCCCAGCGATTTCAGCAACGCCGGCACAACCTCTGATTTGTATTTTTCCTTGAGTCCCATCATAAATCCACCTTACGCGTCAAATGACTGCCCGCACTTCTTACACTTGCGTACACGCTTGTCACCCTCGGCCACACGCTTCACGCGAACCGCTTTCTTACACTGCTGGCAGTAGAGCATAAGATTAGCCAGCGCGATGGACGCTTCCTTTTTGGTGATCCCCCCCTTCGGATTGTCCTGAGACTTCCGAAGATGTTTGGTCATCAAATTGAGCCCTTCCACGAGCACGCGGCGCTTCTCCACGATCACTTGAAGCACCTTGCCCTGTTTACCTTTTTCGCGGCCCCGAGTGGCAACCACAATATCGTTTCGTCGGATGTTCATGAGTTCCTTTACTTACAACACCTCAGGCGCCAGCGAGATGATCTTCATGTAGTTCTTCTCGCGAAGCTCGCGTGCCACAGGCCCGAAAACACGGGTTCCAATGGGATTAAGCTTTTCATCCACCAACACCACGGCATTGTTGTCAAAGCGCACGGCCGACCCGTCGGGACGGTGAATGGGTTGACAGGTCCGCACGATGATCGCACGGCACACCTGCCCCTTCTTGACCATCCCCGTTGGTTGCGCCTCCTGCACGGCCACCCGGATCAGATCACCAATGTGAGCATACGTCTTGCGCTGCCCGATCAGGCGGAAACAACGCACACGGCGCGCGCCGGTATTGTCCGCCACATCAAGGTTTGTTTCTTCTTGAATCATGGTCGCTTATCCCGTTACTGGTGTTTCGCCGTCTCCACGATTTCGACCAGGCGCCACCGTTTGAGCTTGCTCAACGGCCGCGTCTCGACGATCACGACGCGATCGCCAACCTTGGC
>JBAWZH010000407.1:0-1740 GCA_037143135.1 bacterium | reverse complement strand
TTGTCCGCTTAGCCTTGGCTGGCTTGACGGTTTTACTCGGCGCGACGGCAACCGGCTTTGCTGCCGGTGCTGGCCGTGCGATTGCGGGTTGTGATGTGATGATCTCGACAACTCCGACTACCCCACCTTTGAGGGTTCTGATGATTTCGGCGTGAACTTCTTCGATGCCCTGTAGGAGTTCGTCTTTCTTCTCCGTCAGGCTGAGCAGTTGGCGAATGGAATGGCTGGTAATGTGGATTAAGCTCATAGTCGAGATGTAGTAAGCAATGTTGCGAGGGTCTTGGCAATAGGAAACTGGTGGAGGCGTAGCCGACGATGTCGCCCAAGCAGACAATCTTCCGAACCTCCTGCGCCTTCACATCGGCAAGAACAACCGTCAGAGCCTCGAAGTTCGAGTGGATGTCGCTGATGACCGCAATGGAGTTCTCCATGGCAGATGAATACAACTCCGGGAGGAAATCGTCAACCGGACGAGGAAACGAGCCTCATTGAGGCGGTGAAGATGCTGCGCCAGCGGCTCTCGATCTTCGAAAATGCCCGCCAGTTCGGCAGCAGCGTTTAGATGTCGTGGTTTTGGCGATAATCGGTGAGGTGTCCAGACATTTTCAGTGGAAAAGCCGTCCGCGTCGGGTATCCGTAGGATCCTCGGCCGTGACGTGCATCCCTGCTGCCAAGTCGTATTTGAAGTAAGCAGCTTCCTTTTTCGGCCAACTGCACGTCCGCGGCAAGCGGCCATACATGGCAACGATTTCATCAGCTCCCTTGTCTACGATGATGGATATCTGAGTCTTCCGTTCCAATTGACTGCCCAGATGACCACGCGTTTTATTGGTCTCGGATCCAGGATTCTCGTGAAGGACGACAACGATCACGCAACTATATTGCTCAGCCAACTGTTGCAACTCCTCCACCAGATCAATGCTCTCCCTGAGCTCGTTCGTATCCGTTGATATGTCTGCCACGCCATCAATGACGACGATGTGGATTCCGTTGTTCTCCACGGCAGCGCGCTCCATCTCCGCCCGGATAGCAGCCCGCCGGTGTTTCACGTCGAGCCGCAGAATCGAATATGAACGAAGGTGGGGAGGTAAAGCCTCATGCTTGGCACGTTTTTTCACTGTGATCGCAACCCCGTCGAAGTGATGATACCGGGATTGCTCGGTGTCAAAGTGCAAGACTGCTTTTCTGTTCGGGTTGGGCGAAACCAGCTTCAGACAGTCGCCGCCATGATCCCCACCTCCACCAATGGCTGCGCCAATTATGGCACTGACCAATGCGGACTTCCCCGCCTTGGCCTGTCCCTGGACCACGACAATGTTCCCGGCTTCGCCAAGGGCTTTCCCGTTATAAGACAGAATAATGGGAGGCCTGGGGGGCGGATCATCCAATGAGGTCACACGGCACCGATCCAGTTTCTCCAGCACAGTATGCGCCGGCACGGGATCCTCGCCCTGAGCTGTAGGATCAAATCTCGGGACATCCTTCCACGTTGTTGCCAAATTGATCTTCATTTTCCGCCCTCCAAATACCGACGGGTTGAAAAATAGAACCCTCTGGAGAACCCCGCCATCACGCTGACCTCCCGGCATCCTCACAAACTGGCACCGTGTCCAAGTGGCCGGATCGGCACCCAGCGAGACCGCATGTTTCATGAACGCCCGCAGCTGCTCCTCCGAGCGATCTAGTGTAGTGTCGCTCAAATAGCTTTACAATCTTCTGACGTCTGACATGATTGATTTC
>JBAWZH010000406.1:0-1760 GCA_037143135.1 bacterium | reverse complement strand
GATCACGTGACTCCTCATATTGTTGATCTTAATTTTCTAGCGAACAGTGTTTATTCGTAGCCTCTCGGCAAGTGATATCCGGGAGGGCCTACGGCGGGAAGAGGATTTTTTCCCGTTAATCTGTTAAAATGAATTGGTGCTGGTTGATCGGGCGATGTTCCGACATCGCCTGTTTGGAAATTAATTCAAACCAACCAACACCATGAGCAAACTGACAGGTACCCAGGCACCGGCGCAAGCCGGGATTGAGGATTTTAACGGAATATTCCAGGAGCGCCTGCGCGGCATTGTGCGCGATGGCCTGCTGGCGATGTTCGAGCAGGAGGTGACCGAACTGTGCGGGCCAACCTATCGACCTACGGCGAGCAAATATCGGCGAGCCGGTTCGGAAATGGTCAAGATCGACACCACGGAGGGACGGGAACGGTTCTCGAAATCCAGGGTTCGACTGATGAAGGAGGATGGCAAGGAGAGCGAGGTTCGCCTGAAGTCCTATGCGGCGGCGAAGCAGCGTAAAGGGATGTTTGACGAGGTGCTTGAGGCGATGTGCCACGGGGCCTCCGGCAATGGCGTGGGCAAGATGCTTGGCGTGAGCGCAAGCACGGTCTGCGTGGGCTGGAAGGAGCGCAGCAGGGAACTGTTGGCGGAGTTTCGTGCTCGTGATCTAACCGGAATCGACATGGTGGCCATGATGATCGACGGGGTGTTTCCAAGCAAGGAACGGTGTGTGGTGGTGGCCCTGGCGATTGACGTGGAGGGCAACAAGCATTTGTTAGACTTCGAGGAAGGCAGCAGTGAAAGCGCGGAGGTGGTCAAGGGTTTGCTGGCCAAAATCACCGCCCGCGGCTTGAAAGTTGGAACGGATCGGAGGCTCTTGGTGGTGCGTGACGGCAGCGAGGCCATCGCCAAGGCGGTGCGGGATTTTTGGCCCGATGCGGTGCAGCAGGAATGTCTGGTGCATGTGGAGCGCGTGGTGTGCGGGAAGCTTTCCTACAAGCACCAGAAGGAATTCGTGGGCAAGATGAACCGCTTGCGGGCCGTGCAGGGGGCGGACGCTGGAGAAGAGGCTTTTGATGAGATGCTGAAATTTGTTAGCGGCAAGAACTTCGCGGCCGCGGAAGCGCTGTCGGCCAGGAGAGACGGGATTCTGGCCTTCCACCGGCTGAATGTGCCCGCCACGCTCAACGTGACGTTTTTGAGCACCAACCACATTGAGAATGTGATTCGCAACACGCGCGGAGTGATCGGCAAGGTGTGCCGATGGCAGGCACACAGCGATCAGCTGGAGCGGTGGATGGGAGTGGCCTTGCTGCGGGCTCAGAGCGGATTCCGGCGCGTGAGAGGGTATGGGCAGATGGGCGAACTTGTCGCCGCCCTGGGACAGGCACAGGCAGGCTGAACCAGTGCCACGCACCACCGGAAAGTTGCTCACAGGAACCCGCAGCTCCGACGAGCGGCCTTCGGGCCCATTCTCGCTGCGGAACCCTGTGAACAACTTTCCTCCCAGCCGCTGTATCTTTTCAAACCGGCGCGGTCGGGCGAATCATGTGCTCCCGCCCTGCGCCGCCGCCTCGTCGCTCCGCTCCTCGCCTGCACCAGCGCGGGAGAGATAAAAGAACTTGTCGTCGCCAGCCGTTTCACCTACGAATGCCCTGTCAGCCCGACCCTAAGATTTTAACAACCTAACGGAATAAAAAATTCCCCCCAGCAGGGGTGTCGTTCACGGGAGGAGGGAGTCGAGGTCCCCAGTGAGCTGCAGG
>JBAWZH010000405.1:0-1764 GCA_037143135.1 bacterium | reverse complement strand
TTCGATGTTCATCTTCCCCTGTAGTAACCGCCGCCTGCCCTGACCCGTCCTGACCTGTCCTGACCTGTCCTGAGCAACGTCGAAGAAGCAACGTCGAAGGAGTATAGTCGAAGGGGTCTCGGCGGTAGGTTCAATTGCGAGACCGAGAAGAAGTGAGTCACCAAAGTACAAGATGGTCGAATTGTCGAATGTCGAGACGTGACCCCGCGCCCATGGGCTCCCGCGACGAAAGGGCAAATGTCGAATGTGGAGACTTGACCCTGCTAGCGAAGTAAGATGTGATCCAAATTTCCCTTGACCCTTCGAGCACCTTTAGAATGCATTGACGGAATATAGCATATGTGCGATATTGGGAAGGTAGTAAAGAAGCGGTATCTGGCGACACGGCAGGTACGTGAATTCATCGCTGAACAAAAGGCCGAGATTCAAGCGGAATATGTTAAGTCGGTCGAACGGTTAGAAACTGAGGGATATTTGATCGAACCGTTCGGCAAGAAACTTGGTGACGACTTGTTCGAGATACGGCTACGGCGAGGGCGGCAGGTGCGGGTTGTCTATTTCTATCACGTGGACAATCGAGTGATCGGTGTGCATGCCTTTCTTAAGAAGACTCAACAGACGCCGCCCCGCGAACTGGCGCAGGCGCGCAGAGTGAAGCGAAGCATTGAGGCTGGTGACTATGAAGAGCGGTAAGACATTGACATTGGAAACTATGCGTACGGCGCACGAAGCGCAGGTGGCGGGTATTCGGGCGCATCCTGGTTTCCGGCGGGTCTCCGACGAGTTCGACGTGGAATACGAGGTGGCGCGCCAGATGCTGGCAACACGCACACAGGCGGGCCTCACCCAGGCGGATCTAGCCCGGCGGATGCATACGACGCAAAGCGTGATTTCAAGGATTGAGTCAGGTGTTAATGTTTCCATTGAGACCTTGGCCCGTTTCGCTGAGGCGTGCGGAAGTCGGTTGCAGGTGCAGATGGTTCGCGAAACAGGTGCCGAATATGGCAAACATTGAACTGATGTAAAGACGGCAAATGTCGCATGTCGAGACGTTAATATCTGTTCAATGTTCGTTTGTTACTACTCAGGTAGTCAGAAGTCAGAAGTCAGGAGCCCGAATCTGAAGACCTGAGTAGTTATGTTCGTTTTTCCAAAGGCGGCAGTGTCCGCTTGACCGCAATCACAGAAAACGAGAAGAAGTAAGTGACTGAAAAGAAGATAAGCCCATTGTGAAAAGCGAAGAAGTGCCCGCGCCGCAACCAAAAACTAACACGAAAGAATTTGTTTATATGCGTTTCGGCAACTATATTCGCAACCTGTTTTATGCGTACTTGACGGGGACGGAGTCTGTCGATAGATAAATTCCGTGTGCCATGGAGTGCCACTGTGTGCCACAAACAGTCAGAAAGAGATTCAAACATCGATGCACAGGATACACAGGATAAAGAAGATAACAGCCCCCTCCAAAACCATCCTGTAAATCCTGTCTATCCATGTTAACTCTCTCTTCCCTCTTCGCCCCCCAATTCAACGTTCGATGTTCAATGTTGACTGTTCGATGTTCATCTTCATTCGGAGTTCCCCTGTAGTAACCGCCGCCTGCCCTGACCCGTCCTGACCCGTCCTGACTCGTCCTGAGCATTGTTGAAGGAGTATGTCGAAGGGGTCTCGGCGGTAGGTTCAATTGCGAGACCGAGAAGAAGTGAGTCGCCAAAGTACAAGATGGTCGAATTGTCGAATGTCGAGACGTGACCCCGCTCCCTG
>JBAWZH010000404.1:0-1776 GCA_037143135.1 bacterium | reverse complement strand
GGCGGACCGGCCTGACACCAAAAGACCTTTGACAACTCGCCGAACCACCATTAAGCGGTCGCTCGATACGGCTCGCACGCTCGCCGCTGGAGAACCGCATCGTTCGGTGTAATTATGATATGGACGGGATGAGATGAAATGATGCATAGTATATGCATAGTTACTGAATTTAATGCATATTAAGGGGTGATGTCATGAGGACAACTTTAGATTTGCCTGATATTCTGGTTCAGAATGCGATGAAAGTATCTCATCAAAAAACAAAAACCGCTGTGATTATCACGGCACTTCAGGATCTTGTCCGGAAAAGCCGACTTCAGGAGTTGCGACAGTTCAAGGGGCAGGTGAATTTGGATATAAGCCTGAATGTCCTGCGAAAACGCACATGAAGGTTCTTGTCGATAGTTCCGTTTGGGTGGCCTATTTCCGAGGGACGGCCGGTGTAACGGCGGTTGACTGGCTCATTGAAGAGGGTTTGGTTGTTACCAATGATCTTATTCTGGCTGAACTGACACCCCCGCTTCTGTTGCGCGGAGAACGAAAGCTAGCCAGCCTTCTGCTCGAAATCGAGCGTCCGCCGCTAACTCTTGATTGGGACGATATTATTCAATTGCAGGTGATCTGCCTTCGCAATGGCATCAATAAAGTGGGCATTCCCGACTTGATCATCGCGCAGCATGCCATACAAAATAACTTTTCCCTGTATTCGTTGGATAAACACTTTGTGTTGCTAAGCAAACACGTTCACTTGAATCTTCAATAACCGAACACGACTTCGTACGGTACGGCTCGAAGCTCGCCGACCGTGAAAGTCACCGTTCGGGGAATGGAATGAAAATGAAGAAAACCAAAAGACGACAATCCGATGAAGATGTTGAGCCACTGTCTTTAGAAGAAAAGCGTGAGCTCAAACGGCGGATTGATGATTTGGACGATCCTGTTCGCTATGTTGTATTTTCCGACATAGGGGGAAACCGGCGATGGCGTCTTTGGCTCGACGTGTCGAGCGACGGTTATGGAATGTCAATTGACCAAGCCACGTTATTCAAGCGCGAACATGTCGCTAGATCAGTCGCCAGAGCGTACTCGGAACGCAAACAGAATGCCCTTCTAATAGCCAAAATCACCGTGAGGAATGGGAAGAAACAAGTCTTGAAATACGAAAAGCCGAACCCCCGAACAACGGTACGTCGCTGCCGCGCCGCCCGTGAACGCCAGCGTTGGAAGATTAAAAAATGATGAATGACTCCAGAAGGAACCGTTGTTAATATGGCGACATGGATGAAACAAATCATTTCGGGGACATGTTGCGCGAGCGCAACATTTTGCGGACTTGGGTACAGCGAGCAGAAGATGCCCCAGATAGGGTTGAAGACCATGATGATGGGACTCGACATTTCATCAAGAAAATTCCGGAGAACGAGGGGAGATGGTTGCGAGTAGTTGTGAATATTGTGGCGTCCCCGAATCGGCGTGTGACCGCTTTTTTTGACCGACGACTGAGGAGAATACAATGAGAATTAAAATCGACAAAGACAGTGATGCACTTTACTTCCGGCTGGATGAAGGACGCGTCGTGGAGTCTGAAGAAGTTCGCCCTGGTGTCGTATTGGATTTTGACGCCCATGATCGCGTCGTGGGAGTGGAGTTTCTCGGCATTTCGACAAGAGCCACACCAGAAGAATTGGCGAACTTCCAGTTTCAAACGGCGTAATCCCCTTCCATCGGGATAGGGAGCCCCATCGCTGAGGCCCCCTCCCACACCACCGTATATAC
>JBAWZH010000403.1:0-1777 GCA_037143135.1 bacterium | reverse complement strand
CCTTAAACTCCCAACTTAAACTTGAACTCGCCAACTTAAACGAGCGCCCCGCTCCCCCCTCTAACTTCCCCGCAATGTCAACAGGCAAGGACTGGCCCACTGCTTGACCCCTTCCCCCTTCGACTTTCGCGCATTGACAGAGGCTCAATATTGAACCACCCTGTGAGGCATGAGAAGCACTGCACCAGACATTGATTTCAAACGCTCCCTAACCGCAACGATTCGGCAGAGGATGAAGGAAGACAACCTGTCGATCTCCACCCTGGCCGAGCGCATGGGCACCGCTCGAACCGCCGTGCGGCGGATTCTTGATGCCCGCAACACATCCATCACGTTCCGATCCATGAGCCGTGCAGCCCAAGCCGTGGGCCTCAAGATCAAACTCGTCGCCGAGCCGATGTCACCTGGGGAACTCAGAGCACTTGCCCATCGTCTGGCGGGCAACAAAAACTCCACCGAGTCCGCTCGACTAGTCGCTAAAATCACCGATGGATTCTACGGTTCATAATGGCGAAGATACAACGTAGCGACATCCCACGGCCACTCCTTGAGCATCTGCTCCTAAAGGGACATCGACGAGGATGCTGTTCAATCTTTGGCCGCTTGGCTCGATACCAACCCCGAGGTGCCAGCAGGAAGCTGGTTCAAACGCTTCTCCACCATGACCGTCTGTGGCGACGGTGCGTTGATCAAAACCTTCCTTACTCCTGCCCAGGCGCCCTTCGGCGATGAGCTATGAGAGGAGCCGGACACCCCTTCAACTTAAACTTTCTACTTCAACCAGCAGCAAAGCTGCCTCCCTCTCTTCTTCGCCTCCAGTCTGAATTTTCCATTTTCCATTTTGAATTTGCCCCGCTCCTCCCCACTTCAACCAGCATCGAAGCTGCCGTCTCAACCTCACGAAAATGCAAGAATATGCACACTGACCCCCAGTTTCCTCAAGTGGTTATTGAGCAGAGTGCTCTCGCGGGAGATCTTCCTTCCACAAACCTGATCGAAGTCTTTATGAAGGAATACGGATTCCAAAAACTCGAAGCCCATCCGTTTGCTTGGAAAAACGACAAGCTGCGCTTCATGGCATTTGACGCGCGCCCTGCAAATTTTGTTCTCATCGAAGACACCCCCACTCCGTTTGATCTGATTCCAGTTCCATACAACAAACTTGCCGCATTCTTTTCCGCTCCCTGACACCTCGCTCCGTCCCGTTCTCTTTCCATCCATGTCTATCCGCCCCTTCCGTCTCTTCCCAACCCTCAGGTCTCAGGTCTCAGATTTCAGCCTTTCAGCTTTTCAGCTTTCTCTTCCCGTTTCAGCTCTCAGGTTTCCGCTTTCGGCTTTCGGCTTTCCGCTTTCCGCTTTCATCTTTCTCTTCCCTGCTACGGTCGGCACTTGACACCGATCGCAGAAAGATTACCATTACCATTATGACAACCGTATCTATTCAAGAAATGCGTTTTGACTTTGCGAAAGTCAAGTCAGCTCTTCAGCGTGGCGAGGAACTCATGCTCACATATCGGAACCGGCCCCTCGCAAAGCTCCTGCCTGTCGCTCAAAAGGAGCCGACCGCGCCAGATCCTGCCCTTTCTTTTGGAATCCACTCCGAAGACATTGATGTGATGACCAATCAGGAGATTGACCGCGCGATCTATGGCTGAGCATCGAATTTTCCTGGATACCAGTGGGATTTTTGCATGGATCAACGGAAGGGATCCGCATCATGACTGTCGCCGGTCACTTGAAAGTGCACCACCTGTGGTCACTTCAAAGTGCACCACTT
>JBAWZH010000402.1:0-1779 GCA_037143135.1 bacterium | reverse complement strand
TTTCGCGTGCCGCCTGAGTGAGTAGCGTCAACGTCCACCGCTCACGCCCTTCCGGAGGATCACTACAGGCCAATACCACACGTCCGCCGGTATGGCGGCGGCCTCATCGATCACCAACCCCTTGAATCGTTTGACGCATGGTGGCGCTTCGTGGGTTTGGATTCATGGATCCCTATTCCTACCGTGGTGCAGGTTTCTTATTCAAGGCTTGGTTGGTGACGTTCACCATTTTCCGGGTGAGCGTTTTATACCCCTGGTAACCCCAATGGTTTTTATCGGCTAACGTGTCACCCGTTGAATCGATCGCATAGACGTCTGGTTCTGAGGCGACGATTTCGGCAATCGCCTGGCTGAGTTCTGTGTATCCCATGCTTTGGAACTGGGTCATCAAGATGATCGCTCCTGGCAATTTCTTTTTCATGCGCTGCAGGTGATCAATGACTGCGGGTTTCCAGGTGGCTTTCGGGGTACCGCCGCCGGTGTCATTGATTCCCAAACTATACCAGATAATCCACTGGGGATTCGGGGGTAATTGGGCAGGAGCGGCGTCAATTCGTTGGATAAACTTGTTCCAATACGCAGATCCCTCCGCCCATTGCGCGATCGTGGATCCACCCTGACCGGTCTTGATCAGGTATACCTGCTTATATCCAGGAAACTTTCCCTCCGCGACCAAATTGGCCAATTCAAGTTCCCAAGCGTGGGATGGGTGGCCGGAGAGTCTGACGTGGTCGCGCAGGTTGTTGACACCAATCTGCAAATCCTCGAATTGGAAACGCCCGCTGGTGAGATTCATGATCTGGACGCAAGACCGAGGAGCCAATTCTGCCGGTGTGGCTTCGCTGTTAGGCGCCTTACCTCCGGAATTACTCTCGCCGTTGAAGACAAAAACCAAGGGTCGAACCACCGATGCTCCGGTTGCCGTCGGGAAATTTTCAACCGTATAAGCCGTGCCGGTGACGCAGGTGAGCATCAGGAGGCTTAGCCAAGTCGCTGGGCCTCCAGAGAGTCTGAATGCGCTCCCTGACTGGGGTTGAGAATGATTGGTATGACGGATCATTGGTATCTCCTGGTGAACGATGAGGGAACCTCCGATACCTGCTTTTCAGAACTCCATTGTGGGTTGCGGAACATTTATTGGTGTTTTACTGGTCATCGTCTTTCCTTTCGTTGTTGATTTCCTGACGTTGGTTTCTGGTTTCGGTTCGTTGGCATACACCGTTCCTTCCGTGGCGGATTCTATCAGCGCGTTTTTCCAAGACGAACAATTTCACTCTTCTTCATCGCTTTTTGCTGATATGGATAAGAAATCGCTTTTCTGGTGGTACGGGCACACGCTCGTTGAGACCGACCTGAAGCAACTCTTTCATGGAGGGGAGCATGCGGAAATCTGAAGGGTAGGTCAAGATCGGGAATACAGCCGCCCCACGTGTCATAACGGAGCATCCAACAGGCAGGACACAGGTCGGTCATAGGGGTCAGTAGTCATAGGGATCCGGGACTGTGACGCGTGCGCCGGGTCGTACTGTAGGGCTGACCCTGATCGCCCCTCGAACTCAACCGGACATCCTCCATCCGCCACATTCGATCGACCAGTAGAGCACGAACATGTCCTTCTTGTAACCGCCATACTCGAACGAGAAGGACATACCGTCGGTACTCGGCGTATAGTACCATCTACGCCTGAGATGTCTGAATGACCTTCCCCCCTAAAACTGAACCAGATTGAAAAAGAGTGCTCATATAGGTTAGTAGATCCTCACATGTTGGTTGGAGCAT
>JBAWZH010000401.1:0-1782 GCA_037143135.1 bacterium | reverse complement strand
TGGAGAACCCGGAGGCCCAGCGCGAGGCATGCCTGAAAATGGGGAAAGGCAACGGCCTCGAACGGGACATGGCCTCCCGGAGGCTCGCCATCCTGGAAGCAAACCCCCACCTGCAACTGAAGCTGAACAACTGAATCCAGGAACTCGCCCGCAAAGCTCGCCAAGCCCGCAAAGGAAAAATGCCTCTTCAATGCTTCTGTCTTGGCGTGCTTTGCGTCCTTTGCGCGAAATCCAACGACTTTTTCTCCAAACCGATCTGACAAAACAATCTCCCCCGGACGTAATTCGACAGCATGACAACAAACGAAACGACAAGTGAAGCCCTTTGCGGAAGTCTGGGGATGGGCAGGAAAGTTGGACGAACCCGATTTGCAAAATGGAGCGTGCAGGCGATTGCGCTTTTGACAACCATCAGTGTCGTGTTGCCGTATCGGGAACTCAGCGCGTGCGCGTGCAGCACGGTGGTTGTGGGCCAGGGGGCGGTGGGTTCGAGCATGAGTGTGGACGACCGGACGGCGGAATTGAGCCTTTACCAGAGCGACATCGATCTGCCGGGGGTGATTCCCGTGCAGCTCACCCGCAAATATATGAGCGGAAATGGTGGCATCGGTATCTTCGGCTACGGGTGGACGACGGATTACAGCACATGGCTTGTCACCAGCTCCGGGGACGTGGAGGTCGCCTTTGACGGAGCGGCGGAAAAGTTCAAGTCATCCGACAGCTACTACAATGAGCAAAAGACAAGCCGGGTGACGTTCACCGGCACCAACGAAATCACGGTGACCGCCAAGAGCGGGGAGAAGTGGGTGTTCGACACGACAACGAAATATCTCAAGGAGCAATACGACCGGAGCGGAAACAAGGCTTCCTTCGAGTGGAAAACCGAGGAGTTTGTGTTCTGGGGCAAGGATTACACGGTTTATTGCCCGACGAAGATCACCTTCCCCGGCGGAAGGGAAATGACGTTCACCTACAACACCCAGACCGGCAGGAAGCATCTGGTGAGCAAGGTCACGAGCCCGAGCGGGTTCGATGTGTCCTACACCTACACGAACAACCTGCTCACCGGCATCGGGCTCACCAATGGCCAGATCCTCTCCTACAATTACCACACATCGACGAACCCGGACAATTCGAGCTGGGTGATCGGGTGGGTGACGGAAATCACCTACGCTAACGGCGGAAAGGTGGACATCACCTACAACGGGCAATACGGCCAGTCCGGGAAATTGAAGGTCACCAAGGTGACCGGGCCGGAAAGCTACAGCAACGATTACACCTACACGGAAACCGAAGTCTCCGGGCAGGCGAAGCCGGATGTCGCGTTCGTGAAGAAGGACTCCCTGAACCACGAGACGACGACAGCGCTCACCGACAACCAAACCAAGCAAAAAGTGACCGACGCCTTGGGCAACTGGACGGAAAGCCTGCAGGATGCAAACGGGCTGACAACGAGCGACCGCAACAAGCGCGGAAAGATCACGACCTACACCTACGACACCGGCAACACGGATGTTTTCGCAAAATCGAACCGGCTTTCGCTGACGAACCCGCTGGGCAAGACGTGGGCTTACGAGTATGACGCGAACAATTTCCGGACCAAGACGACCGATCCGCTGGGCCATGAGGAGGAGTGGACATATGACAGCATGGACAATGTGCTGACACAAAACAACGGGCTCGCCCAAACCACAGTCACCAACACCTATACGACAACCGGAGCCAAAGGGCTCCTCGCCACGACGAAGGACGGGCTCAACAACGAAACCGCCTTCACATATG
>JBAWZH010000400.1:0-1788 GCA_037143135.1 bacterium | reverse complement strand
ACGCAGCCAGCCCCAGGCGCCGGTGGCAAAGCCACGGACGTAACAGGCGAAGGGAATGATGGAATGGTAGGTCCCATCGCGCACCGCGACCACCGGTGACAGCGCGATGGTCCGTTCAACCGCTGCCTGCAAATCCTTGCGATAGGCGGCGGCTTCGGCCTGGAGTTTGGCACCACCCTCGGGATCGATGGTGACCAGGGCCTGGGCGCAACTTTCCACGGCAGCCAGATAGTAGCCCTGGGCTTCATAGAAATGCATCAAGAATTGTCCTCCGTCTGGCGTCATATTCATTGCCGGTTGGATCCCCTTACACCAGAGGCGTTCGCCACCGGGAAGCATCTTTTCGACGGTATGACGTTGCCGCAACATCCATTCGGCATTGGCCTTGATCCGGGGACCGTATTCCTTGAACCACTTGGTGTCGCCACTCAATCGATAGTGTTCTATCAAGGACCAGCCGATGGATCCAGGTCCAAAGGCATGAACCCCATCCATATTGCCGCCTTTGCCGCCCCAACCTTCGGCCAGGGTCAGGGATCCGCTGCCGTCGGTAAAGAGTCCGATGGGACGGTCAGGCAGTGACTCTTGATGATGAACCCCGTTGGGATCGCGCGGTCCTTTCTTGACCGACACGTTTTGATCAATCGGCAAGGAAACCCACTGGAAGAATCCATCTTCAGCATCCTTGAACGCCCCCATCTGGTCATGGGCCGTCAGGATCATGAAGGTTTCTGCTGCCAAGATTCCATAGGGGGCATCGTTGAACCACTTGCGTCCCGTCTTTGGGTTCGGTTTCGCCGCCGCTGCGATATGCTGGGGACCCAGGTTCCATTGCGCCGTCAGGCGCTCGGAGGGGACCTCCACCTTCATCGCCGGTTCATCTTCCTTGCGGACTTTTGGGTGCGGCGGTTGGTTGGTACCGCACAATCCGGTGACGGCGCCTTCCCAGGTTTGTTCCTCGCGGGCACGGATCAGTTGACGAACCGTTTTCTGGTTCTTCCCCTGGAGCTCCTTCAGAAAATCCCTGGCGTTAGTGGCATTTGAAGCCAGGGAAATCGGCGCTTCGGTGGCTGGCGCCGGGGTTGCCAGTGTTGAAGTGCGTCTGACAAAGAATCCATATTCCGGCGCCAGGATAGGCCCATGTTCCAGATCGGCGGCCAGGAAGGAGAAGTTGCCCGATTTGGTCCATACCGTGATGATGCTGCGCGCCACGTCCTCTTGGAAGTTATGGTAGGGTATGGTTTTCCGCCAGGTTGAACTTCCCATGTAGAGGAGACTGCATTTGATTCCGCGACGATTGGCCGCTTTGCCGTTTGAACCCCACGATCCCGCATCAGTCACTTTCGTGACGGCATCGCCGTCCAGAGGAATCACCGGAGTCAAACGCCCATCATAGGTTTCAATCCGACCACTGTAATTCTTTTCGGCGGTGGCCTGATCGAAACCCCACTCGATCTCGATATCCATCTTCTTCCAGACGTCGGCCACCAGAACCCGCACGGTGGGCATGTCATAGTCGGCGGCAGGTTTCGCGCCGTCTTTGACACTGATGATCAGGCCGCAGGTGTTGGCTGGATAGGTATAAACCCAGGTGTTCCCGTCCTGCGAAACTTTTGGCACTGCCACCCCACCGGTCGGGCGCGGCTTCGACCACCAGGTGGGTCCAGTCAGGGACGAAAACACCAGATCGTTGTTTCCCGGCCGACGCTTGGCCTCAGGACTCCAGGTTAACTCCACCTGTTTGATCGGCCGGTTTTCTTCCCAGAGAAAGGCGCGCAGAACCTGTTT
>JBAWZH010000399.1:0-1790 GCA_037143135.1 bacterium | reverse complement strand
AAGAAACACCACAAGCGCATCGATTATCTCATCCGGGAGTTTTATCAGTTGACTATGGACGGAAGACAGTTGGCAGTTGACTGGAGGTCGTTGACAGAAGGAAGTGCAATACGTCCCAAGGACACACCGTCTACCGTCCACCGTCCACCGTCCACTCCCTACTTGCTTGTCGCTGGTTCCCGGACCGACGAAACGCCCGAACTCCTCGCCCTCGCCGAGTCCCTCATCCCCGGCCGCTACAGGATCATGACCAACTGCGCCCGCGCCCAGATGCCGGATCTTTTGCGCGCCATGGATGTCTTCGTCCTCACCTCCCTCTTCGAGATGATGCCGATCGCCCTCCTGGAAGCGCTCGCCACCGGCCTCCCATGCCTGGTGAATTGTCATCCGGTATTGGAGTGGATGATCGGGACTGAATACGAGAAGAGTATTGAACAGAAGACCGCGAAGAGCACGAAGGGGGAGAATGTTGCACCACCGAGGCACGGAGACACAGAGAATAAAGACATAACTCCTCCTCTTGCCTGCCCTGAGCCTGTCGAAGGGCTCTTCGCTCCCCTTCAAGAAGGGTTGCGGGGATTTAAGGCGGAGTACTCGCCGCCTTCAATACCCGCAACATTGGATTCTTCTGTCTTATCTTCTCCGTGTCTCAGTGCCTCTGTGGTGAATGTTCCCACTTCGTGTGCTTTGCGAGCTTCTGTTCAAAATTCCTCTCCTTCAGGCGGGATGGAGATCAATATGAGCAAGGAGGGCGCTCTGGCGCAGGCGCTGGCGGACTTGACTCTGGAATGGCTGGAGAGTCATGGCCGCCAGGCACGGGAGCGGGCCTTGAGGATGTTCTCCAAGGAAACCGTGATCAGTCAGTATGTGGAGTATTACAGGGAAGTGATGGGTGAAGGGTGAGGAGTGAAGAGCGAGGAGTGAAGGGTGAGGAGTGAAGGGTGAGGAGTGAAGGGTGAGGAGTGAGAGGTGCCCACTGTGTGGGGCGGATGTCCCCATCTAACAACCAAACAACCTAACAACTTTTTTCCTCTCCTCAACAACTTAACAACCCAGCAACTCAACAACTACCCCGCCATGAGTCCCATCGATCATCCCATCACCCGCCGCTTCATCGAGGAGGCGGGGAATACCACCCAGGCCCTCGGAGTGGGGCGCGTTGTCGGTCAGATTTTCGCCTATCTCTACTTCAGCGAGCCGCCCCGGACCCTGGACGACATGAAAGAGGCCCTTGGCATCAGCAAGGGCTCCGCGTCGATGGGGGTGCGCCAGCTTGAGCAATGGGGTGCCGTCCAGCGCGTCTGGATCAAGGGCGACCGCAAGGACTTCTATACCGCCAACGACTACTTTGGCCAGATCGTCCGCAACATCGCGACCGACCTCATGGGCAAGCGCCTCTCATCCCTCTCGGAGTCATTGGACGCCGCCGAGAGTCAGTTGTTAAGTTGTTCGGTTGCTGAGTTGTTAAGTGAAAGCCCGAAGGTCTCTCCATCCTCAACAACTCAACAACGTAACAACTCAACAACTGCCCCGCCAGGGGCGACTCAACAACCGAACAACGCAACAACTGACTTCCTCCGCACGCGAGTGCGGAGACTGCGCGAGTTTCAGAGCAAGGTTAACAAGACGTGGAACAACCCGATTGTGAAGATGATGCTTAAATAGCGAAGAGGAAAAGAGTCAAACATCGATAACGCCTCACTCATCACTCCTCACTCATAATGAAGACGCCTGGAATACAAGATTTACAGTAAAGAGTGAAAGAGGCACAATCTAACAATGAACAAGGT
>JBAWZH010000398.1:0-1791 GCA_037143135.1 bacterium | reverse complement strand
TGCACAGATCTGTGCAGAATAACCGCTGCCGTAGATTGCTTTTACGCAGGCCGTGTAGGTCGTGCCATAAACAACATGTGCACCGGGTATGGTATACGAGGTGTCGGCGGTTACTCCATCGAGAACACCGTTCAGGTATACATTGTATCCAAGGAGGCAGGAAGCAACATTTTCGGTTGCATAAACGCCTACATTGTCAATATCCCAATCCCACATCGGCATGGTATCATCGCCCTGTGAACGAAAACGGATCTTGAACGTCTTGTTGGTATAGGCCGAAACGTCTACTTCCTCGGTAGTCCAGGCCATGTTTGATCCGCCATCATATTGTTTTAACGAAACCCAGCCGCTGCCATCGTTGATATCGACCGACATGGTAATATTGGGATCCGAAGAAAACATATAATAGTAGATATCATATTTCAGCATCATCCCGCGGGAACCAAGTCCCGTGATGTTCTTGCTGGTGAGGCTGTAATCATAGTTCGTTACCTGGGGTAACCAGTTGAACCTGGCACAAGGTGCCGGGTTTCCGAAGGCTCCATAAACCAGCCAGTTTGATGCATCAGCAACCCATGCGTTGGTTGCAAATGATCCACTGGAGAAATTATCGAAGAACAACGGGGTTTCCATCTTCGGAGGAATCCAGGTGCAAAGCAGGGTGGTTCCGTCAGCTGTCATAGTATTTGGAGCCGGTCTGGTATACAGAAGGTTGACACCGAAGGTACGGTTGCCGTAGATACTCACGCTGGCCGTGTAGTTTGCAAAAGCAAAACGGGTCACTGCAAGTGTGTAGGCGCCCTTCCATACGGTCGGGAACACGGCTGTACCGGTATTGTCGGTGAGTTTGGTGTAACTTGAGTCAACACCGGGAACGGTGCAGGTTAATCTTACCAGTGTTCCGGCCTTGGGAACTGAATCGCAGGTATAGGTTACATTAACCGTGACACTGGCGGTCCTGTTCTTTCCGATCACATTTGAGAAAATATAGGTCGACCAGCGGTTGTTCGAGTAATGGGTTCTCACGGCCCAGCGGTAAGCGCTGTCGGCTAATGAGGGCCAGCTCGGGTCAACCGTGTTGGTTGTGGTGGGGGCTGATACTGAAGTCCACAATGCGGGGGTACCTTCCTGGGTCTGGAACAGACGGAAAACCTGGTATCCGGTAACACTTGCGGGGAAATCGGTGGGACCACCTACGCCGTTAACAACGGCACGCATCAAAAAGTTACCATTGGCTGGTAACCATGGGCCACCGCCGGTAACAAATTTAGAATAGGACCTCAGCTGGGTAGCCGTGGTATCTACACCAATACGGGCAGCCAAAGGAGGTGTGCCTTTCTGGGTCATCACGATAAAGAAATTACCGCTTGCGATAGATACATCGGTAAGGGTGAATGTGTTCCAGCCAAACGAAGTCGGGGTTACTGTAACAGGATGTCCCAGTGCAGTTCCGGGTGTTCCGCCGGGACCGCTGGCATCGAAGGCCTGTACAATGAAGTTATGGATTGAGCCAGGGGCTGTGCCCGAGGGGTAATCAGCTGCGGCGCCGATGTTCACGCTTCCGCCAACCACGCTGACCGGGTAAGCAAGAGGGGTGAATTTAACAGCGTTCAGATTGTTTTCTGCAGCCCATACCGTGGTGATTTCAGCAATGCCGTCATCATAGATGAGTTCATAGTTACCCGTGGGTACGCCCCAGTTCAGGTTCACTGCTGTGGATCCACCGTTAAGAGCGGCTGTAAATGGAGTTGATGGCGGGTTGGCAACTTCCTGCATCGCCATGTCGCGGGT
>JBAWZH010000397.1:0-1798 GCA_037143135.1 bacterium | reverse complement strand
GCCTCATCCGCTGAATCTGTGGACGATTTAGTTCTCTAACGTGTGGTTGCAATGGGAGTTTTAATGACAATGAGGCGAAGCCTCAGGCTCTTCAGAAAGTTGTCCACAACAAGCTGCTTCGAGAATGGGAATAAAAAACTCGTCGGAGAAGCTGATTGTTGTGGGCAACTTTCTGTCTGCCGCTCGGTAGACCGGCTGGCACGGGCAATTCTGAAAAGGATTGCGATGACGGGCAGCCTAGGCAAGTTTTCTTGGTCAAAATCAAACAACCACGACGCCCGCCATCACGATCAAGACCCTACTCAGCATCGTCCACCCGATCAAGTCCTTTATTTACCAAAAAGTCCGCTTGGTCCTTGAGAACTCTCATCCAGTCATTGAAGTCGAGATTGTCCCACGCAAGAACGCCAAGCCCATCTGCTCAAACTGCCAATGCAAGGGATCCACCTACGACCACATGCCAAACCACCGTTCATTCGATTTCGTTCCCCTCTGGAACATCCCCGTGCGGCTCCTCTACCGCATGCGCCGCGTCGATTGCAAACGCTGTGGCTCGGTCACCGTCGAACAGATCCCGTGGGCCGAAGGCAAGCATCACTGCACCAACGCTTTTCGTCTGTTCCTCTCGCGGTGGGCCAAACACCTCAGTTGGAAACAAACCGCGAAACAGTTCCACACCTCATGGGATACCGTGTTCCGGAGCGTCGACTGGGTGGTGAAATACGGACTGGCCCACCGCTGCCTGGACGGCATCACCGCCATCGGAATCGACGAAGTCGCATACACGCTTGGCCACAATTACATGACCCTGATCTACCAGATCAATGAAGGTTCAAGGCGCCTCATTGGGATCGTCAAGGACCGTAGTGAAAGCGCCCTGACGGAGTGGTTCAACACGTTGGAACCTGAACGCCGCGCCGCCATCACCATCGTCTGCTCCGACATGTGGAAACCCTATCTCAATGTCGTCAAACTGATGCTGCCCATGGCTTTGAACATCCTGGATCGCTTCCACATCGTGAAAAAACTCAATGAAGCGGTGGATGAAACCCGCCGACAGGAGGCCAAGCGACTCCATGACCAAGGTTACGATCCGGTCCTCAACAAATCCCGCTACTGCTTTCTGAAGCGCCCGGAAAATCTTACCATGGGACAGAGGACTAGGCTCAACGACTTGCTCGCCTATGACCTCAAGTCCGTTAGGGCTTACGGACTCAAGGAAGCCTTCGACGTGTTCTGGAAATACACCAGTCCGCGTCACGCCAGGGAATACCTGAAAAACTGGTGTAACAGAACGATGCGCAGCCGGATCGTGCCGCTCAAAAAGTTCGTCAAAACCCTGCGCAGGCATGAGGAACTGCTCATGAACTATTTTGAGGCCAAAAAACAATACAGCAGTGGAATGGTGGAAGGGTTCAATCTGAAGGTAGGTCTAACGATCCGCAAAGCCTTTGGATTCAGGAATTTCTGCCATTTGCAAGTCGCCCTATACCATCAACTTGGTGACCTTCCCGAACCTAAAACCACCCACAGATTCTGCTAGAGAGCCAACAAGATAAAACCATGAAACAAACTGATTCAACAAATTCCATCATTCCAACCAACAACCTGACGAAACGATCATGAAACGACTATCTTCCATCATTACCGCTTTGTCCTCACTTTGGTTCGTGCCGGCCGCTCTGGCCGCGGACTGGCAGCCTGCCGCAGGTCCGCTCAAGACGCGCTGGGCGAAGGATGTGTCACCCGACCATGTCCTGCCCGAGTATCCGCGGCCGCAGATGGTGCGCAAGGACTG
>JBAWZH010000396.1:0-1799 GCA_037143135.1 bacterium | reverse complement strand
GGTATTTCGTGGTCTTGTCAGTAACTTCCATTCAATACCCCGTAAGTACCGAGGCGTAACTTACCGCAGTCGTGTGCAAAGCACACGGCTAAAGGGGATGGATTCATTATTGCCGCCGGGTGTTAGGCGGCTACGCTTAACGTCAGGCCTAGTTTTGCCGCACGTTTTGTGAGGGAGTTGATTTGTTGTTGGCGATATCGCTTTTCGTAATGCTGTTCACCTATATCGACAAACACCTGGCCATAACGCATCAAGTTGTAATATTGCACTGCAATTTTACGCGCCAAAGCGGTGAGTGCTTTTCCTTTCCCCACTCGTACTGCCAGGCGTCGATAGTACGCGCCTAACGCAGTATCTGTTCGCGTGACGGCCGCCGCCGCTTGTTTGAAGATCACCGCGCCAGCATGAGCTCCAGGTCGTGTACTCGATTGCAACATTTTACCACCACTGATCTTTTGCACCGGTGCCAGAGTCAGGTGCGAGGTGAAGTGCTTTGCCGTCGCCCATTTAGTGTAATCACGCCCCAGTAGCGCCTGAAGCCCTAACGCCAGTTGGGGACCGATGCCGGGAATGGTGGTGGCATTTTTGCCTGTCAACAACTGTAGATAGCTCATCACTGGGAACGTAGGTGCATGTTTCCCAGTCGGTATTGGGGTGGGATTGACGGCCACATGAGCATCAATCTCTGCATCATCGAGCGGGATTATCTCGCGTAATGCCTGTTCAAGTGCTGCATCGATTTCCTCAATCTGGCTTTGCAGCATGTCATATCGCTCCAATGTCTGCTTCAGTGCCAACAGTTGAGTGGGCAGATAATGCCCGGTTAACGCTGATATCAGCTCCTCCTCACTGCAGTGGCAGCGATGATCGCGCATCTTCGCCAATTCTACCGGATCCTGTTGCCCAGCCAAAATGGCGCGAATGATGCGCATCCCGGTAACACCACCGAGATCACTGACCAATTTGTGGATGCGCAAGTTCATCACATCCAACGATTTCTGCATGCGCCGCATTTCATCTGATTGTAGACGAACGAGGCGGGTACGCTGGCGATACAGGCTCTGCAACGGACGATCATCCGGGTTCGGGCGAAATGAGGCGGACAGCAAGCCAAATTTATGCAGTTTCTGTAGCCAACGACAATCCAACTTATCATCTTTTCTCCGGCCAGGCACACTATTGATGTGAGTTGGATTCACCAGAAATACTTCCATACCAGCGAATTCCAACAGGTCATAAACCACCATCCAGTAAACGCCAGTGGATTCCATCGCCACTGTAGTCACATCGTGGTCACACAGATAAGCTACCAGCTTCTTGACTTCATCCGTCGTACCGCCGAATTCGCAGACCTCAATCTCGTTATCGACCTCTATCGCCACAAAATGTGAAGCGGATCCGGCCAGATCGATGCCAGCGGCATGCCGATGAACTATCGGCATATCTTCCACCTTCGCATAGCGCTGCGTGAAGCGTGCGGGTTTGGTGGATTGACGACGAGACTGTTTACGAGAAGACGCGACCATGATAAACTTACCTCCGGGAAAAGATGGCGTGTCCCGGGCTGACGCAGCGCAAGAGTAGTAGTCTTGTCAACGGGAGCGGATGGTTTCGCCATTGTCCGCTTCACCAGGTGTCATTACACAGCTGCGTCATACCAGGCTGTACACGGGCACATTGGCACCAAGAAAACGACGGTAACGCTGCCCGGGACACGCCCCCAAATGATAACAAAAGAAGCGCTCAAGTTACATCAACGTCATCCCCGCGCGGCGCGAGCTTTGCTGTACCCTAAATAC
>JBAWZH010000395.1:0-1823 GCA_037143135.1 bacterium | reverse complement strand
GCTAAATTCTGGTTTTCTTCTTGCCTAACCCATTCTCATTGTGTCAAATACGCACGTTTCATAAGTTGCGAAGGAATATCATCATATGCGTTTGACCCAGACTTTGATCCCCACCCTGCGCGAAGCGCCCCAGGATGCCGAGATCCCCAGCCACAAACTCATGATGCGGGCCGGCCTGATCATGAAACTCGGGGGCGGACTTTATACCTTTCTCCCTGCCGGACTCAAGGCGCTCCGTAAAGTCGAAAAGATTGTCCGCGAGGAAATGGACCGCGCCGGCGCCCTCGAAGTCCTGATGCCCGCCCTGCAACCCCGTGAAATCTGGGAACAGTCAGGCCGATATACGGTTCTCAAGGATGCCATGTTCAAGATCAAGGATCGCCAGCAGCGCGATATGGTTCTGGGCCCCACCCATGAGGAAGTCATCACAGACCTGGTTTCGAGGCAGATCAATTCCTACCGCCAGTTGCCGAAAACCTTCTACCAGATCCAGACCAAATTCCGGGACGAGATCCGGCCCCGCTTCGGCCTCATGCGCGCCAAGGAATTCAGCATGAAGGACGCCTATAGCTTCGACGTGAGTTGGGAAGCCGCCGACGTCAGTTATCAGGCCATGTACGACGCCTATGTCCGCATCTTCAAGCGGTGCGGACTGCGCACGAAGGTTGTGGAAGCCGATACCGGCGCGATGGGCGGTAATTTCTCCCACGAATTCATGGTGCTGGCGGATTCCGGCGAGGATGGCATCGTGGAATGCGAATCCTGCTCCTATGCCGCCAACCTGGAGCGCGCTGAACGGATGACACCGAAGACCGAAACCACGACCACCGACAAGGCGCCGGAAATCGTCGCCACGCCGGGTAAACGCACCATCGATGAGGTGTCGGCCTTTCTGAAACTGGCCCCTCACGACCTGATCAAGACACTCATTTACGTTGCCGACGGCAAACCGGTCGCCGTGCTGGTTCCCGGTGACCGGGACGTGAACGAGCACAAACTGGCCAGGGCGCTGGGCGGCATACCCGTGCAGTTGGCCGACGATGCCACCATCGTTCAGGTAACCGGCGCGCCGGTCGGGTTTGCCGGACCTGTCGGCTTGAAAATTCCAATCTACGCAGATTCCGGACTCAAGACACCGCGCGTCTCGGCCACGGGGGCCAACGCCGCCGATGCCCATCTCGTCAATGTGCTGTCGGGCCGCGATTTCCAGGTTGCCGAATACTTTGACCTGGTGATCGCCAGGGAAGGCGACTCCTGTCCCCGTTGTGGCACCCGAATGCGGGAGAAGCGCGGCATCGAGGTTGGCCATGTGTTCAAACTCGGGACGAAGTACAGCAAGGCCTTCGACGCGGGTTTCCTGGATGCGGCAGGCAATCGACAGATCATCGTGATGGGATGCTATGGCATCGGCGTCACACGCACCCTGCAGGCGGTTATCGAACAGAGTTACGACGAAAACGGCATTATCTGGCCGATTTCGATAGCCCCCTATCAGGTCAGCGTTGTAGTCCCCAATACCGGCCATGCCGAAAGCGTCAAAGTGGCCGAGGAGATCATCCAGAAACTCGAAGCTCAGGGCATCGACGTCTTGTTTGATGATCGTGACGAACGGCCCGGGGTTAAATTCAAGGACGCCGACCTGATGGGACTGCCCATCCGGGCGGTGATCAGCGAACGCTCACTGGCCGAAGGGAAAGTGGAAGTTAAACGGCGCACCGAGAAGGAAAAAAATATGATTCCTGTCAGCGATGCCGTAACGTTTATTGAAAACATTATCCGGGGAGAACTCTCATGACCAAACGTGAACTCGTTGTACGTATCGC
>JBAWZH010000394.1:0-1840 GCA_037143135.1 bacterium | reverse complement strand
CCCGCATGGGCGGCCACGGTATCCACCAGCGCCGCGGCGAAGGCCTCGACGCTTTCGGAGGTTGTCAGCCTTCCGAATGAAATACGAATGGCGCCGGTGGCCCTGCGGATATCCTTGTCGAGCGCCATGATGACCCGGGAGGGTTCGATCACGTCCGCGTGGCAGGCTGAGCCGGTGGCGACATCGAAACCGCGCAACCCGAGATCCGCCGCCAGGGCCGAACCATTCAGACCGGGGAATGAGCAGGACACAAAACCCGGAAGACCCGTCGCGGGGTCGCCATTCATGACGAATTCGAGGTTGGCGTCACGGAGCGCTTTCAGCACGAGGAGGGCGAGGGCGCGCAACCGGATTGTCTCGGACGGCATGGCCTCAATCGACAGTCGCAAGGCCTCGACGGTGCCGGCCAGTCCTGGCAGGTTTTCCGTGCCTGCCCGCAGGCCCCATTGTTGACGGCCTCCGTTGAAGAGCGGTTCGCCTGGATCGCAACGGGTGAAGAGGCCGCCAAACCCGCGCGGGCCCCCGAATTTGTGCGAGGCAAAAGAATAGAAGTCACAGGTGACGACGGAGAGATCGACCGGGCCATGTCCCAGCGTCTGGCTACCGTCCATCAGGCACCTCACATCCAGCCTCCTGCATACGGAGGCCAGGCTTTCCGCATCATGGATCACGCCGGTTTCATTCGATCCGTGTGAACAACAGAAGAGGGCTGTTCCGCGTTTCAGGTGTTTCTCCAGGATGGCGGATGACAGGGATCCATCCGGTTCCACCGGCACGATGTCCATCCGGTTGCGATACCGGAGGCAGGCTTCCCAGATCGAGGCATGCACATCCTCGGCAACGGCCACGCGGGCGTCTGGCGCGGCGCGCATGACGCCGTGGATCACGAGATTATTCGACTCCGTGGCGCCTGAGGTGGCTATAAACCGGCCGTCGAACCGGCACAACGCCGCCAGCGCGTCACGCAGTCGCCGCCATTCATTCTGGGCGGTATGACCGGCCTGGTGTGTGGCCGATGGGTTTCCAAACCAGAGCGCGGCGGCGTCTGACTGGGCGCGAAGGGCCTCCGGGAATGGCGGCGCGGCGGCCGCCCAGTCAAAATAATGATGGGGCGAAGTCATCAAACTGTTACCCTGGCGTTGACAACACTCCTCATAACTCATAAGCATATGAAATTGAACGTTTCCTTGCCACGAAAAACCATATCCGGGTCACAGGTCAATATGCACAACTTCTGTCTGTCTGTCGTCGTCGCCATGTTGTGTCTCGCCTCTGCTCAAGCGCATGCGGATTCACAACAACTTGTGTTCGCCCCGAGTTTCATCTGGAAGTCACAAGTAACTCACACGAACGATCCGACGTATCAAAGGATCATTCTGCCCTGGTTGAAGGAACACAAACTCGAATTGAATGCCGAGGGCGAAGGACTTCTCGTCGTCTACCAACCCTGGGGATTTGTGAGCGCCGCCATTCTGTATGTTCCGGGCAAAACGGAAGGCGTGCTCACCCTGTTCGATAGCAACAACCGATCAACGCGGCAATCTCCGCTCTCTCGTAAGGAATGGGAGACCGTGCGTCAGTTGGCTCTGGATGGTAAATTCTTCGATCTTTCCTATAAAAACGACAAGTTCGGGATGGATGGGGCCTCGGTCTATGTCGAGGCGCGGATTGATGGGCGTCATCATCGGGTTTGCCACTGGGAACCTGATTCCCCGGTCATCCAACGACTTGCCAACCTGATCGGGCGCCGTCCTGACTCGTATTATCCCATTGATCGGGCAACCACAGCATCGCGTTCGACTCCTTAAAACCACCGACGGGTGGAAACTCGACCAGTGGA
>JBAWZH010000393.1:0-1843 GCA_037143135.1 bacterium | reverse complement strand
GCAGTACAAGAGTCCGGGTCGATGGCAGTCCCCTGACGGATCGTGATATTCAGCGTGGCTTGCGTCTGAATATCATGGCCGGATGCATGGGCGCGATGTGGGGGTCGATTATCGGAGGCATGCCGCTTACCATGTTCATGAAGAGCATTGGGGCCAGCGGTGTGATGATCGGGCTCACCGCGACAGTCGGTCAGTTTGCCATGGCGCTCCAGATTGTTTCCGCCTTGCTGGCCGAAAGGATTCCCTCCCGGAAGATGTTCTTCGGGGCGGCGATGATCCCGCATCGGATGCTCTGGTTTATTCCCGCCATACTACCCCTGGTGATGGCGCCCCATTCGCCGTGGTTGGCTCCGGCGATCATCTGGATTGTGGCAATCAGCGGGATGCTTGGACAATTGGGAAGCGCCTCGTGGTGGAGTTGGATGGCCGATCTGGTTCCGGAAACACAACGGTCCACATTTTGGGGGAAGCGGCACTCGATCGTTTCGCTGGCCAGTCTGGTCAGTTTGATTGCAGCCGGGTACCTGTTGGATCTGTTTCCCGACCCCGGAACTCCTGGCGGATCGTTTCTTGGGTTTTCCCTTGTGTTCGGGCTTGCGGCCCTGTTGGGGTCGTCGGACATTATTCTGCACCTGTGGGTTCCCGAACCGCGACCTGCGGGGTCGTCTATCCGCGTGGGTGTCATTTCGCGGATCCTGCGCCCCTTCTCGAACCGCGATTTTTTGTGGCTGACACTGGCCATTGGTTCGTGGGCGTTTGCCGCCGGAATCATCGGGCAGTTCGGTCTGGTCTATTTAAGCCGGGATCTTCACCTGAACTATTTCAGTTTGTCACTACTGGCCGTCAGCGGAACGGTTGGGGCATCCCTGGCTGGGGTGTTGTGGGGGTATGTCATGGATCGGATTGGCGCGCGCACGTTCGGCGCGATCATGATGATGCTGGCGCCCCTGTTAAGTATCGCCTGGTTTATTCTCCGGGAGGGATCGGTGCAGTTCAGTTTGCCCGGGATTCTCTCTTTCCATGTGAATCAGATGATGCTGGTGCTGGTGGTGTCCAGCGTGTTTGCCGGATTGATCTACTCCGGGATTGGTCTCTCGCAAATCAGCCTTCTCTCGGCGCTTTCTCCGGCGGAGGGGCGTACCATGGCCATGGCTGCCCATTGGAGCATGGTCGGGTTGATCGGAGCGCTTGGACCGGTTCTGGGAGGAAAGTTAATGGATTTGATTTGTGACTGGATGCAACGGGAGTCCATTCATTGGGTATTACCAACGGGACTTCCGGTCAGTTTTTTCCACATCCTGTTGCTGATCAACGCGGCGATTGTCTGGCTGGTTGCCATCAGGTTCATGTTTGCAATCAAACAGAGAAAAGGAGAAATGGGCCTCAGAACCGCCTTGTCCACGTTGCCTTTTTCCAATCCGATCAGGACGGTGTCGGGAATCTTCAACATCTATTCCCTGATGAGCGCCACCAGTCGTGTCCACCGGGTGGACGCCACACGGCGGGTCGGGGAGGACAAACTCCGCATTGCCGTGAGAGACCTGATCCAGCAGTTGGATGATCCGGCCACCGATGTTCGTGAGGCCGCCGCGCTGGCGCTGGGTCGAATCGGCAGTCCGGACGCCGTGGAAGCGCTTATAGGCAAGTTGGACGATCCCCATGCCGATCTGGCGCCTCAGATTGCGCGGGCATTACGCCAGGCCCACAGTCGCGAGGCCGTCGAGGCTCTGATCCGCCGCCTGAATGATTCTGATCGTGAAACGGTGACCGAGACCGCGCGCGCCCTGGGCGACATTGGTGATGGACGGGCCCGAAAGCCCCTTCTCGATGTTTTGCTCCGCAG
>JBAWZH010000392.1:0-1849 GCA_037143135.1 bacterium | reverse complement strand
CATAGTTGAAGCATTGGTACTCAACCCATTTTGTCTGCAGTTCAATGCACTTGCACTTTCGGCAATCATAGTCACCCAGCACTGTTGAGGTTGTGCCCGGCATCGGTGGTTCGTTGTAGTCAGGAGACTGCGCGTAATCATCACATCTCGTAACAACTGACCCGAGCACCCCACAACAGCCGCAACTGGATGACCGTCCTGGCCCTCCCCTGCACACACGCATTGTTCCGTCGCTTTTTTCGCACTTGATGAAACAATGTTTCCATGGTGATCCAGCAACCGGTCTGCACTCCAGAGTAATTCGACATTTACCTGTTGGAGGCGGAAGATTTGGAACTGGGATTGGGATTGGGCCAGGATCGGGATATGGATTCCCGTATACAAGCCCAACGGCATCGTTGCGACAGAGGGGGTTATTGAGGACAAAACCATGGAGCTTCCTGCCCCCAACCCCCCCGAGTGGGTCTCTGCTCGCCCACCTCCCGCTTTCCGACTGATAGTACCGGTAGCCGTAAAACAGTAATCCCGTTTCTGAATCCGTGTATTTCGTGGAAAGTACCCAGTCGGTTTTGGGGCCCCCATGCGGTTTTCGATGTACACGGGTGTACTTGGTGGCGGACCGTTGGATCCGGGCGTCGTCAGTGGTTGTCAGGTGGTAGCCCATGTCATGTTATATTACTGCACTCAACTATGGTTACGACTATGCCTTCTTTTTTCCTATACTTCCGCTTCTGGAATAGTGAAAAAGTTTCAGCACAAACCCCCACACTGGAACGAGTTGCACCCAAATATGCCACTGAAAAGGTAGCGAAAAGGTGGTGAAAAGCCTTGAAAAGGGGTGAAAAGGTTCATTCCCGTGTCCTTATGCGAATGCCAACCGGCGTCCCTTGGGTTCCGGAACCACATCTTCATATTCTGTACTGTCAGGTTGTAGTTCATACGAAATTTAAGGATTGAGGGCTTTGCGTCAGGCCACCGCCAAGGGGCGCACATGGGCAATTTCGTGCCGGCCAACAGGGCGTACTTCATTCGCCTCAACGGTCACAATCCCCGCAGTTTCGCCGGCCAGCGCAACAAATTCAACCTCATAGGTCTGCCCGCCCCGGTAGACGTGCACGATGGTGCCGATGTCACCGGCCAGCAGTCCCTGGTTCAACCGATCACTCATCAACACTACTCTGTCATGTTCTACTATCATCATGGCTCCTCCAGTGGATAGGCCGTTATTAACCGTGGCACATCCACTCCCGGTTCCACAATCCACACCGTCCTGATGGCCGGATTCCGTCTGTCAGGCGATCGTATGGAACCATCCACACTATACCGCCGTCCATGTCCCGTTTCCACCACATTCACAACCTCATTGCCCTGGCCATGTTCCTTAAGCGCCTCCGCCAGAGTCATCCATTCGGCAGAACGGAATCCAAATCGCTCAAAGAACCGCGCCTTTGAACCGCCATCAGGATGAACTCGCGAGAGCAGATAACCGACAACTTTGGATTCGTCCACTCTCGCCTTACTGGCCCTTGGCAATTTCATTGGCCAAACTATGGCACCAAGCAATCGTGGATTCAACTCCATTCAATCCGCCGGTTATGGTGAAAGGCCAACTCATATTATGACACCTCTGTCCCTGCTCATGCTTGCCTCGCCATCGGCGGGATTTTAGTCAGTCTCAATTCGGACGGCGCGTACGGTCATATTTTGATCGGTAACAGCCATGACCCTGATTGAGTGACTGAAAAGATCATAGGCAGTCCCGGCGGCGCCACCGGTAACGGAGCCGCTGGCGTGCGCCGTGGCCTTTTCCAGCACGGCGCATGACAGCGGCGGAGTGGTCAGTGTGGAG
>JBAWZH010000391.1:0-1850 GCA_037143135.1 bacterium | reverse complement strand
AATCTTCCGCGGAAAGTGACGGAGAAGCAAATATCCTGGCCCCCTGTTTTCCCCATATATTTCGTATACTGATTGTGTCACAAAGGAAACGCTTATCGGGGATCTCTACCAGAGTCCGGTTCGGTGAATCATGTACAGTGGCAACGAGGTCAGCGTGAACTCCACGGGGGTAACGCCATCGCCGCAAGACACGGAACAGGCAACCGTTTGCCGGGAGGGCTTGTTCAAGTCATACCGCACCGCCCGGGAGACTTTCTTGTGCAGGACGAACTGGTGAATCGATTTCAGGGCGCCGCTTTGACCGGCTTTCACTTCGAGGGGTAGCACGCCCCCGGCATCGGCAGCCAGAAAATCCACCTCCGCATTCCCCGTCTTACCTTCCCGTAACCAGTAGAACAACTCAGGCGCACAATTCACGCGACCGGCGAAGAACAGGTGTTGGGCGACAAATTGCTCCGCCACGTTGCCTTTGTTGATGAAATCCATGGCCCTGATCGCTTCGGGGGCAATATACTTGGTGCCACAGAGAAAATTCAGAAGCCCGACATCCAAAATATAGAGTTTGAAGAACTTGGGATTGATCATGGCATTCAACGGCATTCCAGAGGCATCGGAATGCGTCACTCGATAAAGGATACCGGCCTTGACCAGGAGGTCAATCGCCTCCCTCACCTGCCGGGCCGGGCGGTGGGGGTCGATCGTGGAGTACTTGACCTTGTCGCCGGCACTCACCGGAACATGCCGAAAGAGGTTCTGAAGAAGTGTAAGTTGGCTGTCGCGAGCATACTTGGCGAAATCGTCCTGGTAGGTCTCACAGATCGAGGCCTGAACATCCAGCACCTTGTTAAGGTCCTGTCCGTCAACGGACTTCTGTACGGCTTCCGGCATACCGCCAACAACGAGGAATTCACGGAGCTCAGTCAGCAGTTTTTCGTGTGCGGCATCGGAGAAGGACTCGGTCCATTTGAAATCGTCGATCAGGTCAAGGAGCCGGTTCTGACCATGAGCCAGGAGAAACTCTTGAAAACTCATGGGCCCGAGAAATAGATACTCCACCCGACCGACAGGCATCTCGAAATTGTGCTTGGCCAACACGAACTCCAACAACGACCCGGCGCAGACGACGGGCAAGTCAGGCCTGTCCTCATAGAAATAGCGTAAACAGGGAATCGCCGCCGGTGTCGCCTGAATCTCATCCAGAAAAAGGAGTTTGCCGGTGGCGGGCGACAGGGATTTGTCCGCGATGACCTCGATTTCCCGGCAGATGTCCGTCAGTTTCTGCGCCGCGAAGAGATCGTTGAGCCGTCGATTTCTCTCCAGATTGACTTCAATCAGATCAAGACCTTGTTCTCGCGCAAAATTTCTGACAAGCGTCGACTTACCCACCTGCCTCGCCCCACGTATAACAAGAGGCTTGCGTCCGACGTTCTGATACCACGCCTGGAGATTCGCTTCTGCCAACCTTTTCATTCATCACCTCTTTTCGACTTCAGATGATGATCTATCCCGTAAAAATATGCAACACAATACCGAAACATACCCATTTAATATGTTGAAGCAATCTATTTAGATTGGGTGTCCAGGCCTCAATCCTGCCCCTGTTCGGCGCCAAGGGAAGGCAATACCGGTCGCCGTCGTCGGCGTACCGCCGTCGGCCACCGTCGCTCCGCATCGGGCCGTTCCGTCAGGGCATCGCCAGGCAATCGCCGGAGACGGTGACAACCTCTTGCTAAACCTGTTGAGCATTGGCTTTTTGAAGAGTCGGCGTTCGCCGTCGACGACTGGCGATCAGGTTTGCCGATGTGTCGCTGAGTGGAAAAAGAGAAAATGCGGCTTCGATGGAAAGAGGG
>JBAWZH010000390.1:0-1851 GCA_037143135.1 bacterium | reverse complement strand
GACGTTGGCTTGAAGGGATGAGCCAACGGAGCGGGGAGCCCAGAATAAATCGGCTTGATCGGCGTTGAGGATTGTGGAAAAAGCTTCCCGATTCAATTCCGACAAGATCAACTCAAAGGAAAGCGGCCAGCGTGCGCCCGCGGTTGTGCGGGAATGGTGCACAAGCATGGATGCTACAAGCGTTACGCTGATCCCGCCGGCACCAAGAAGAGGAATGAACTGGAGTTTATCCAGCGCTATCTGTGTTGTCCGTGCGGCCTGAGCTTCTCGGTTCTGCTACCCCACCGATTGCCTTACCGGCCCATCCGGGCCGAGCGGTTGCAAGGGGATTTTGACCAGCGGGCGGGGATCCAGGCCCAAGGCCTGGATCCGCCACCCGGGGCGGTGGAGGCCGGTTGCCTCAAACGGGCCTGGAGTGCGTTGAGTGCGCGCGTGGCCACCCTCAAAGACGCCTTCGGACAACTGGTTGATTCCAAGGTTTCCGACGGCATCTCACTCTGGAAAGCCCTGCGGCAGTCATTTGACTCGGTGTCCAAGATGCTCTGTTTTCTTTCCCAACACCACCGCATTTCGCTCTTGGGCGACTACCGCTGCCTGCAACCGCCAGCCTAAGTTTTTTGTTGCCCCACAGGGGTAGGTGATCCCACACAACCCTGTTTTTGAATCCAGCGGCTGTAGTGTGAGAAGCTGGTGGGCATATGAAAAACACATCGCAATCGGTTCAGGAAGCCATCGCCTTGCGGCGTTTGGCCTTGGTTCAGCAAGTAATCGACCTGGTTTACCAGCACTGGCCCCTCTCGGCGGCGTTGGAACAGGTAACCTCTACCCAGACCCTGCCTGGGGAGGGCGAGACCCCGCCGCAGTGGGTGGCCCGACGCACGCTCGAGGACTGGTATTACCATTTCAAGAAAGGCGGCTTCGAGGGCCTCAAGCCCAAAGCCCGGTCCGACCGGGGCAAACCCCGACGGCTCTCGGCCAAACAACAGCAGTGGATCCTGGAGCAGGTGCGGGCTTTTCCCGGCGTGCCCGTCAAACTGCTCTACCGCCAGTGGAAACAAGCCGACCCGACTTTGCCGGCGCTCTCGGCGGTCTATCGCTGGCTGGAGCAGAACGATCTGGACGCCCAGGGCCGTCGTTATCTCTTGCGCCAGAACATTCCCGGCCCTACCAAGGCCTTTGAAGCGCCCGGGGCCAATGACCTGTGGATCGCCGATTTTTCCCCGGGCCCATTCCTGGCGCTGCACCCCAAGACCGTGGCCACCCATCTGTGCCTCATCATTGATGATCACTCGCGTTTGATTCCCTACGCGGCCTACAGCCTGGCCGCCGACACCCAGGCGCTCCTGGTTTGCCTCAAGGAGGCCATTCGCCGTCGTGGCCTTCCCAGGAAGCTCTACACGGACAACGGCGGCCCCTTCGTTAATCACCACCTGCGGATCGTCTGTGCCAACCTGGGCATCCGGCTCATCCACTCCAAGGTGGGCCGGCCCTGGAGCCGGGGCAAAGTCGAACGGATGTTCCGCACGCTCCAGCAGGACTTTGAAGCGGGCTTGCGCCTGCCCGGCCAGGGAGCGGGCTCGCTCGAGGAACTCAACGGCAAGTTCTCCCGCTGGCTCCAGGAGGTCTATCACCCGCGCCCTCACCAAAGCACCGGCCAGAGCCCTCAGGAGCGCTTCGCCCGGGCGTTGCCGCTCTTGCGTCTCCTGGATCCCCATCTGGACTTGGACCGGCTCTGCTACACCCGCATCGACCGGGTGGTGCGCAAGGATGGCACCGTGCGCATCGACAACGATCTCTACGAGGTCAACCTGGCCCTGCGCGGCCTCAAGGTGCAGTTGGAACTGGATCCCT
>JBAWZH010000389.1:0-1853 GCA_037143135.1 bacterium | reverse complement strand
AGTTCTGCCAAGCTATGCTTGGCGCACCGAAGGCCGCGAAAAGAAGGTTTTGAAAATTGGATCGCAGGGTCACATCGTAACTTATAACTTTTTTGCCCCTCTTTTGTAGTAGCCGCCGCCTGCCCTGAGTTTGTCGAAGGGGTCTCGGCGGCACCGGGAACAGGGGATATTGCAAGGCATCACCTCTGACTCTCGACTCGGGACTCGCAAGGCGCAACTCTCTTAATCAGCGGCCCTGCCCAACAGCCATTCCCACACGGGGATGCAGAAGATATTTCTTCCATCAACCTGTTCCGTTCCACGGGTATCCAGAGTCAAGACCATCATATTCTTGTCGGGCAAATTTCCGAACTGTCTTGCCGCAAGAAATAGTCCCCTCAATTCCCGATCCCTGGTCTCCGCTCGCGTCATATCAGCACAAACCTGAATCAGTTCAACCTCACTGGCCTCAGCGTTCCGGCTGACAAAATCCACCTCATATTTCCCCTGCTGATCCGCAAAATAATGAACTGTCTTCCGGCGGCGCAACAGTTCGATATACACCACGTTCTCGAGAAGCAGGCCGATATTATCCCGCATTCCCGCAGCGGCCGCACGCACCAGGGCCGGGTCAATCCCGTACATCTTCCTTGCCCGACGGGTTCGTTCCTTAACTTTGAACGCGAACGCCTCAACCGCAAAGAAAAGGTAGGCCTCCTGAAAATAGGAAAGATAGTTTTTAGCGGTATGTAGACTCCCGAGGGCATACGTAGCGGCCACATTCTGATACGTCAACTTACTGCCACAATTATTCGCCACGTAAAAGGCCATGTCCTTCAACGTCCTGATATGCCGTACGCCATGGCGCATGGCGATATCCCGTGTCAGCACCCGATCATACAGATCCTGAAGATAGAGTTGCGGGTTGACAACCTGCGCCAGTTCCGGGAACCCGCCGCTGGTAAAATACTGCAAAAACAGGGCAGACGTCGCCGCCCGCTCTGACGTCGTCATTGAGGCCACATCGGCTTTGCTCTGACCATGGGCGCGGAGGTATTCCCGGAAGGAGTAGGGATACACTTCAAAAAGGCGATGCCGCCCCGTAAGGTGCGTGGCTAATTCACGACTAAGCAGATGGGCATTACTTCCGGTAAGAACGACCCGATACCCTTGTCGCTGGAGCCGATTGACAAAGATTTCCCACCGCTCAATATTCTGGATCTCATCCAGCAGGATATAACGCAGACCCGGGTCGAGTTCGAGCAGAACTTCCAGGATCGTGTTCAAAGCCTCCACCGAGACCCCGAACAGCCGCTCATCATCGAAGTTTACATACCCATACGTGATTCCTCGTAAGGCACGATGCGCCAAAACAGATTTTCCGCACCGACGCACACCGGTTATCACCTTAATCAAATCATCCGACAACCCCTGGACGATGGCGCCCTCGCCATCACGCTCCACGCCACAGCGCTCGAGCAAGCCCCGTCGCTCCTCCCGCTGATCAATCAGAATCTGCCTGATTATTGACTTATCAATCATGATGCACTTAAATTAATAAATAATGCTGTGTACTGCAATAGTTTTTATAGCGTTACACACTGAGGAGTTTTGTAAAAGATGGCTTACGAAGGATGAATCCATTTTCATACCGCATCCTTTATCCTTCATATCTCTTTCAAAACACCTGTGCTTCGCTCCAACTTTTGGAGGCGTCGACATCTCGGCGAACGATTCATCCGTCCATGTCGTCCATCAGTCGCCGGGACGTCGGTTACTTGAGCACCATCTTGACGATCGGGTTGTTCCACGTCTTCTCAACCTTGCTCTGAAACTCGCGCAGTCGCCGCACTCGCGTGCGGAGGAATTCAGTT
>JBAWZH010000388.1:0-1861 GCA_037143135.1 bacterium | reverse complement strand
GCTTCGTCAAGGATGACCACGTCCGGAGCGATCAGACGGTTCATATCGGCGACATCGGCCCGGGCCTGTTCGTAGTTCGTGAGATAGAAGAACGATTTTTCCTGGTAGGCCTTCAGCCGATCCTGGCGGCTCCCCCACACCACCTTCGACGGCAGGCCGGTGAACTTGGCAATTTGCTCCTCCCATTCGGCCTTGAGCGAGGCGGGCGAGACCACAAGAACCCTCTCGATGCCACGCAACTGCCGTAGTAATTCACAAGCGGCCACGGCCTGCACAGTCTTGCCCAGGCCCATTTCATCCGCCAAGAGCGCCCGTTCCCCGAACGCAAGGTGCAACATGCCGTCCTGCTGGTAGCGATAGAGCTTGTGTTTGACCATGTCCATCGAGCGCTTGCCCGCCTTCACGTCGGCAAGAAAATCCTCCCGCGCCCGGATCCGGGCCGCACGGCGCGCCAGGTCTGCGGCCCATTCCTCGATATCGAAAGAGAAACGGGCGCCTTGATGGGTCTTGCCGGGGGCCTGCTTCCACGCCCGCACCAAGGCTGGCAAGGCGGATGACGGCTCTCCCAAAAGACGGCCATCGGCTCCGAAAAAAGGACTGAAGAAATTTTTCACGACCTTTGGCGTCCTCGCAGGCAGAAGCAAACGGACTTCCGGCGCCGTCCCCCGGCGCACCAGAAACGCCTCGGCACGGGAAGGCCCCTCCGCCGTGGCGACGGTAAACGCCTTCGCGCCTTTCCTGCGGAGTTTGGCCAGAACCGCTTCGATATGCTTGCAGGTTCCTAGACCGTTCACCCGGAAGTCCGGACACGTACAGGTGTTTTCACAGCGGTCAAGTGAACGGATTTCCACACGATACGGATTCAGGGTAGTCTTGGCGCTAAGGGCATAAGTGGAATAATACGCATCGTCCTTGTCGAGCGCCTGAATGTCCATCGGTTCATTGGCGGCCCGATACTGGCGCATCCGGATTTCATCCTCGTCGGTCGTGTTCCACCCCCGTGGCGCGGGTGGTTTTTGGAGCGCCTTTTTGGCCGCCCTTTTCGCTGTCGTCCCCACAACTCACCTCCTTGATTCTCCATCAAAACGGAGCGCACAATCGTGCATGGCGCATTGAACGAATTCTGGCAGGTATTTGAGTATTGGCATAATACCGCTCATCTCTTTCTTTGGGATCCACAAGGCGGCCGACTCGATCATTCTTTTAGGATATTTGAGATTGCGGGGCGACCTTTAAACGGCCACAACCTCGACCTCAAGCACTTCCTTGACGTGATGCGCATGATCAAGCATACGGTTGATCTCTGCCAAGGTGGAGGCATGGTAGTAGCGTTCGCCGCATTCGACGCAAACTTGGGTGGGCACATTTTCCACGAGATACAGCCGCCCTTTACGCCAATGCTGTTTCCGTGTAGCCCTTGTCTCCGTCATCCCCTCGCAAAATTCGCATTTCATGACATCACCTTACAGCGCATAGACTGTTATCACAAGCAATTCTGGATCCACAAATCGGCACACCACATGGATTGTCCGCCCATCCCTGACGGGGCCTTCAATACGGAATCGTGTTCCCCTCGGATCATGCGTCAGTCGTTTCTCAATCTTGCCGTTCAACAGGGCGTGCTCCACGTCCTCAGATTCCAATGAATCCTCCGCCATCTCTTCCTCGGCGTGACTCGATAAATAGTAGTCCCGCTCCCTAACTTTGTTCTGAATCCGGGATAAAGGAGTCACTCACCCTCCATTAACACCACTGATTCATTTTCGCCCATGCTCATACGGACATTCCTTCCTTCAGGATGTTCCATCCCAAGGGATCACGTTGAGACAAATGATGCTCGCCGTTTTATCCTTCGTCAATG
>JBAWZH010000387.1:0-1864 GCA_037143135.1 bacterium | reverse complement strand
GGTCTGTTCCGGTCTTGCTATTTCGGTTAGCCATCGATAACGTTCACTTGAAGATTGTGAATCTGTTGCCCTGCGGTTTTTTGCGATGAGGACGATCAAGTGAGCCATCTCCCCATAATCGGGAAAGAGAAGACTGAGTCCATCAGAATTCTCATGGTTGAGGACGATGACGTCGAAGCCATGTTATTGCAAAAAATGCTCTCGCGCTCCGTGCCGGGAGCGCTTCAGATCCGTCGAACCGACCGACTCTCCGCTGCGCTTCAGGAATTGGAACGGGAGGACATTGACCTCATTTTGATGGATCTCGGTCTTCCTGATAGTCAGGGAATTGACACCTTTATCCGAATGCGTGCGGAAGCGGACGGGACTCCAATCATCATCCTGAGTGGTCTGGATAACGAGGACCTGGCTACCCAGACCGTTCAGCTGGGAGCCCAAGACTACATTGTCAAAGGGCAGGCAGACGGGGCGTCGTTGGCTCGGGCGATTCGCTATGCCATTGACCGGAGTCACGCCCAGCAGGCTCTGGCCCATGAACACGATCTTCTGCGCAGTGTCATTGACAATATTCCCGACCAGGTCTATGTCAAGGATCGGGACAGTCGATTCGTGGCTGTAAACCCCGTGACCGCCTGTTTTGTTGGCGTGTCATCACCTGATCAACTTGTTGGAAAATCGGATTTTGATTTTTTCCCGCACGAGTTGGCCGTTCAATTCCGGGCAGAGGAACAGGCGCTCATGAGTCGCGATCAGCCCTGTATCAATCGCGAGGCAGCCATCACGGACTCGATGGGCGTGGAGCGCTGGGTGTTGACGACCAAGGTTCCGCTGCGCGACCACACCGGCGCCATCACAGGACTGCTGGGCATCAACCGTGACATCACGGAACGTAAGCATGCCGAGGAGGCGATCCTCCGGGTGAACTCCGAATTGGAACAACGGGTGGCCGCCCGGACGAGCGAACTACGCAAGGCCATGGCACGATTGGAGGAGCATGACCGGGCGCGAGCGGAATTCGTGTCCAATGTGTCGCATGAACTGAAAACGCCTCTTACGTCGATGAAGTTCGGAATTGCCAACTTGTTGGAGGGTGTTTGCGGCCCCGTGTCAGACCGGGTGGTTGAGTATCTGAAAATGCTTAACACGGAGTGTCAAAGAATGGCCGGTACGGTGGATGATATCCTGGATCTCAGCCGCCTTGAAAGTAAGACCATGCAATTGCACCTCTCGAAGCAACGGCTCGGACGTCTTGTTCAGAGGAGTGTCATGGCGCTGAGCGCGCAGGCCCAGGCGAAGACTATAGGCATGACCGTCTCCCTCGGTCGGGAACCCGGGTTTGTCGAGTGCGATGCGGCCAAGACCATGCGCGCACTCATCAACATTATCGGCAATGCAATCAAATTCACCCCCAAGGGAGGTAGAGTGGAAATCGGGTTGCGCCGGGAGGTAACCACCCCGGACGCATGGGTTGTGGAAATCACGGATAACGGCATTGGTATCGCGCCACAGCACATCGGGAAAGTCACGGAACGGTATTACCGAGTGGGGGAGCATATTGAAGGTTCGGGGCTGGGCCTGTCCATTGTTAAGGAGGTGCTTGAACTTCATGGCGGACGGCTGGTCATCACAAGTCCACCGCCGGGACGTGACAGGGGAACCAGGGTTTCCGTCAGTCTGCCCGCCGTGTCGCCCCCGACTGTTCTGACCGTCATTGACGATGAGCGTGATCGGGATTTACTTGAACAACAACTACGCGTATCGGGTTATCTTGTTGTCCCTTGTGCTTATCGTGACGCACCCATTGACCGGGTGCGCCAGATCAAACCGGACGTTGTGATTCTGGATGTTTCAAGTTCTGATCTCG
>JBAWZH010000386.1:0-1866 GCA_037143135.1 bacterium | reverse complement strand
TTTACGTCGCCTGTAACCTCGTTGGCCTTCTTGATCTCGACCGATGGCAAGGGTTTGAGAACGCCATTTGTTACAGAAAAGTGGTCGAGCGTCATCAAGTTCGTGGTCATGAGGTTGACATTGTCAAGTTGTCCGTCCGAAGTGAAATGCATTCCGACATTACAGTCCGTTTCGGGTTTCACGGAGTAGCCGATCCCGTATCCCAAGTCTGTGATCTCCAAGGCGAGCTTGCCGTTACGGTACACGTTCTGCATCCGGTAGGTCTTTCCTTCGTCCTGCCTCACAATTGTCTTAACCGTGAGGTTTGTTTCCCCTGAGCGAGTATAGGTGTCCAGAGTAACGATTCTCTGGCCGTTGGTGGTCACCGTCGTCTTCTCTGCAACATCATCGGCGGCCATCACCGAAGCCGCCAGAGTCGCAGTGAGTAAAATTGCTATCTTCATTTTGTCTTGTCCTTGCACAACGCCGAAAATCTCGGGAGGCGTAAGCCGTACCGAGCATTTTCTGGTTGGCCTGTCTTCCTCATGTGTTTTGTTTCTTGTCGAGGCAAGCCCTGCTTCGACTCTTTGTTACATTGAATCTTTGAAACAACCGTTCAAACTGCGCCAAATATTTCACAAGACTCGACTCGAACCTTGGCATGCCTTTCTCAAGATCCGCAGCCATGCGCGCCAGCATGACCGATCCATCCAACTCATCCGGTTTAAGCATGTCCCCGAGATCGCGACCGACGTTTTCGCATCGCACACTGTCAGGCGCAACGCCTTCAGCAACAGTATCAGGTCCGGCACTCTCAACCAATTTATTGAGCAAAGCATCAACGCCGGCCACATTCGGCACCGCTTCAAATGCGATGCTTAAGATGGGTGTAAAGATGTGCTCGCAATAATTGTCCAAGAATTTCCTTTCCCAGAAAATCACATCTCCCGTCCCTCTGCCGCCTTTTTCTGCAATAATGCGTCGGCGTTTAAGTTCTGCGGGGTAGACAGAAACGATCTGTGGTTTGAGTTGCCACGGGCCTATTATGTGGTGTATCGGCGCCAATATGATCGCCCTCCTGTTGGTGACAACATATCCCGCAGACCTCACATTTCGCCTCCACCTTGGATAACGTCTGTACCAGTGCACTGCCAATGCAGCGAACAACAACGCCAGAACAGCACGCACCAACCATCCGGACACCAGCAACAGTCCAACCAAGATCAACAAAAGAATTCCCCATAACCACCAACTTCGCCTCATGTTGTTCCGAATAAGACGATTACCAAGAGGAAGACACCACAGCACTTTTTCGTCGGGGAGGAGAATCGCTGTCAGCGCAGCATCAATATTAGGGTTTGCCACGTACCCCATGTCTGGCATGTTCTGGCTCTCGGATTTCATCGTTTTCGGTCTTCGGTATTGGCCAACGGCGCAACTCACCCTTGAGGAGACCGCGCAGCGGGCTCCGAATAGGGTGCGGTTGCTGGTTCGGCCTCTGTCTTCTCCGGTTTCCAACTTGGTTGCAGGGCCAGCACGATGAGTCCACTTAAGGCAATCAGGGACCCAAGAACCACCCATGCCAATACATAGCCCATCTGTCGAAAGTCACCGCCCAAGGGTTCGTTGCAGTGCACCAAAGGCTTGAGACCAACTGACAATACGAACATCCCGCCGACCAGGAATGGACTAATCATGTACGCGATTCCAACTCGTCGAACGAGTCTTGATCCGGCGCCGCGGTATCGAAGTGTGGCGACAATCCAGAAGAGGTGCAGCGTGAGTATCACGAGAACGGCTGATGCAAGGACCACAGCCGTGATAGCTCCATCAAATCCCATTGTTCCGATAATCATCATTATTATCATTTCTCGTTGGCCGAACGTT
>JBAWZH010000385.1:0-1872 GCA_037143135.1 bacterium | reverse complement strand
ATAGGGGTAGGGAAAGAGGCTTACTCTTCCCCTCCCTCCGAACCGGACGGGCCGGTTTCCGGCATCCGGCTCTCCAGTTAGAGGTGTTACCGTCATACGGACTGGCGATTTTCCACATAGGCAGCGTATAGGCTGAAGTACCCATGTTCCGTAAAGAAGGCGTTGTTCCATCGCTGATGATCGCGTCCACGGCCTCGCCCATCTCGGTGCGCCCGTGTCCGCAGGATCGACCTCAACCGTCCCCGTATCCACCCATCCACTTTTGTGAATGTCCATCGGTTACTGTGCTTGAAGTATCCATACCATCCTCGTGTGACCTGATTGATTTTCATAATGGTCTCGTCCAGACTCCGTCCGTTGGCTCGGTGCGTCAGACCTCGTATTCGGTCTTTCATCTTGGCCATGCTTTTGCGTTTTGGCCACCAATCCAACTTCCCTTTCCGCGTGTGTTCAAAGTGGTAACCCAGAAAGTCGAACCCCGATCCCCTCTCGTTCATATTCACGATTCGGGTCTTCTCAGGATGCAGACTTATCCCTTGCGTTTCCACCCATGCCTTCAGCAACCCGTAGGCCGCCTCGGCCTCCGCTTGGGTCGTACACAGTATCACCAGATCATCGGCATACCGCACCATCGTGTATCCTGCTTTCTGCATCAGGTGATCCAGAGGGTTCAGATACACATTGGCCAGCAATGGACTGATCACGCCTCCCTGCGGCGTTCCGGCCTCACTGTCCACCCATTCCCGGTCTTCCATCACTCCGCGTTGGAGCATCTGTTTAAGGACGCCCATGACTCGGCTATCGGCGATCCTCTCCTCTATCCGCGCTAACAGCGGCTCATGCGGAATCGTGTCGAAGTACCGTTTAATGTCGGCATCCACCACGTAGCCTTTCCCGGCTTTCAGCCCGCGTTCCACCATTCGTAGCGCATCTTTTGCGCCACGCTTCGGGCGAAACCCATGACTGCATTCCGCAAACTCCCGCTCAAAGATAGGTTCCAGAACCTGCCGAAAGGCTCCCTCGCAGACTCGGTCGCGCACCGTCGGTATTCCCAATGGTCGCTTTTCCTTAGTCCCCGGTTTCTCAATATACACCCTTCGGGCCGCTTGCGGCTCGTATGTCCCCGCTTTCAGCTCTTCCGACAGCTTGGTCAGTTGCCTGTCCAAGTCTCCCTCGAACCCTTCCACGGTGACATGATCTACCCCGCCGGTTCCGCGATTCTTCTTCACCTTCTTGAACGCGCTTTGCAGATTCTCTTTCCGATAGACTTTATCAATCAAACTGAACCACTTACCTCCTTTGACCCCGTTTTCCAGGGCCGCCAGCATCGGGTCTGTCCACACACTCGCTTCCACCCAGTCCCAGCGTTTCCGCCGTTCCTGGGCTTCTCCAGCTTGCTTAGCCCTTTCGGACACTACCGCCGGTTTTCTTTCCGCTCGTGTTTCCATCCCCTCTTCCTCTTCCCTGTCGCCCTTGGCTCCACCGGCTTTCACCGGCTTCCTCGCTACTATGACGACTCTGACTCCCGCCCGTATCTTCAGCATCAGGGCGGGTATCCCTGCTTCACGCACCTGTACTTCCAACCATTCCGTCACCAAACACCCTTGGCGTCCCGCTGTCGCTTTTGCACGCTACCCCTCAGCTCATCGGGCTTCCCGTTTCCGGGTCTGGGCTTCGTCATTACTCCGCAGACTCACCACGTTTCAGGCCGAACTGTGTTCGTCATTTCCTTTCCTACGGACTGGTCATTCACTTCCTGTTGCTCCCCACCCGGTGTTGCCACCGATGCAGTTACTTTCAGTTACGGGCCGGAGAGCGTCTGCCCGAAGCGGACTTTCACCGCTCTATACAGGTGCGCCCACAGGCGCACGG
>JBAWZH010000384.1:0-1879 GCA_037143135.1 bacterium | reverse complement strand
ATTAAGATGGAAAATCAATCTTAAGTAAGCGCCATTCGACTCTATCGCTATCTGCCTTTTGACGGACAACTGGCGCAGTTGGCTGCAGATGACCAGATCGGGCGTAAAGCGGCATCTGCCTGCCTGGGGCAGGCGTTTGTCGCCACCTCCGCAGTCTGCTTCTTTTGGACGGCCATTCCGGCGCGCATGGAATGGCGCTATGGTCGGGCCGCCCACAAGGTTATTGCCATTGATGCCGGTCATGTCTGTCAGAACCTCTATCTGGCCAGTACGGCGCTTGGTGCCGGAACCTGCGCGATTGCCGCCTATGACCAGGAGGACTGTGATCAACTACTGGGAGTTGACGGTGATGAGGAGTTCACCGTTTACATTGCGCCTGTTGGCAAGTGCGTGACTGTTTGATAGGGGATCGACAACCAACCTGACCCCATCCGCCCTATCTAATACCGGTGGTCAATCTCGTCGTGGGGATCATTACCTATATCTCCTTGGCCGCCAACTTCGGTAAGAGTGCTGGGTTCGCGATAGGGATGATATTCCTCCCGATCGAGTTTTTTTCCAATGCTGGCGTTCGGCGATGCCAAATATGTAATTATTGTGGTTTGCGCGTAATCATGGAACCTGATAGCCCATGACAGTCAGCATCGGTAACTCCGCCACCCCTCTGTCGCCGTCAGCAGGACTTGCGGCTCCCTCTTCGCGATCTGCAACAACCGCAACGCCGCACCGCTGGGATTCCGCCGGCCAATTTCCCAACTCGCCTCCGTCACGACCGGCACATTTAGCAGCCGCGCGAATACGGCCTGGCTGACCTTCATCTTCCGCCTGATCGCCCGTACTTCTTTCGGCAGGATGCCGTCCACACGTGCAGGTAGAGCGACCGTCGTCGTGCGCATGGTGATCTTGCGCCGCCCGGTCACATGGTCCCTCACATCGGTCAACGCCTGGATCAACTCATCGGCGTTCAGGTCAATGTCCTTCGTTTTCATCGTTCGAACTCCTTCTTGATCTCCTCCACCAACCCGCGAATGACTCGCCGTTTGTCCGTCGGCAGATCCTCAAACTCGCCTTTCGTGAACGCATAGAGCAAGAATACCGTCTCCGCCCTCACGAACAGCAAGTAGAGCACTCGTGCTCCACCGCGCTTACCGCGACCCGGTAGCGCCAGCCGAATCTTACGCAACCCGCCCAGCCCTGGAATCACATCACCCGCGTCCGGGTTCGCCGCCAACTCTGATTGGAACTCCCGGTACTCCTCATCGCTGAGAAGTTCCATTATCCGCCGCGTAAATATCGGATGTTCTGTGAATGTCAACATCTGATTGCCTTACAATGTACTATAGTTTACTATGCCCGTCAATACCAGTTTCATGCCGGTGCGTTGCCTCGCCAAGTCAGATGGTTGGCGTAGAGACACTTATGGCGTAATATGCGGTTGAAAGTATTCTTAAATGACTGTTAAAGCTAGATAAAAGATTGCTTTAAACTTGTGTAACGTTGTGGCAGAGTCCTTATGAACTGATTACGCAGGGTGGGGTGAATGAGGGGTCCTGGAAAAACGACCGCCTTGACTACCCTCGCGGGAGAACCCCATGGGTTCTTTTCATCAAGGCGGAACCTTTTTAAATTTTTGTCAGGCTGGTCTAAAGATCGGACACTAATAACCTGTCGGGCAACATGTTGCTTTTCTCAGCAGAAATGCTCAACTTTAATCTGAAGCGCTGTATCTGAGGCGCTTCAGATGCTTGATTTCGGGTTAGTGGGCGTCGTTTACTCTTGTCCCTGCGGCCCTCTCATGGTTCTATTCGCGAATGACGAATTCCAATTCCATTTCTGATGCGCAACCTGAGGTCTCGCCGGATCAACTCAAGGCCGCTAC
>JBAWZH010000383.1:0-1891 GCA_037143135.1 bacterium | reverse complement strand
CTCAATTTCATGACAATTTCCTTTCAATATCCGCCGGTGCCAGCATTTTGACGTTGTGCGCCGAGCCAAGCAAGGCGCTTCTTGTCAGGTGAAAGACCTGATGTTTCAAAACCTAGCCAGTAGAAACTACCGAGTGTTGCAGTCATGTTAGCTAACCCATTGGAACTTCGCGGGAGGCACCGCGTGAACAACATGAACCCGGAGGCTGCCTTGGAGGCCGAAGGATGGGGAAACAACATGATTGAAGCGTACACAGGGAATCACGCAGGCCACAGGGTGTCTCGCAAACACCTGAAGGTTGATATAGCCCCGTAAGTATTGAGATGTGGAAGGAGATTCACTAACAGTATGGAGAATCCAGCACCGAAAGACGCGACATGGCAAGTGTCCAAGGTTCCACCGGGGTCGTCACAAGACCGTGGCATGCGTGAAGAGAAGCGAACCAATGACCGTCCTGCGGAGGGCGGCACCTTGAACTCGGGACGCCTGTTTCCCACACCCGTCGAAGAGATATACCTTCTGCGGGCCAACGACTTCCAACCCAAAGAAGGGGTCGCCACAGGGAATCAGGAATCAGACCTGCCAATAGTAGTCAGAGACGGTAACACCGATCACACGGCGAAGGATCAGGCAGGAATGCAACGCGGACAAAGCACCCACGCCAGGGGCACGAATATCCTCAATACCGGCGTGTCACGCACCCTGTCCGCACTGGGAACCAAAGCGGCTGAGGACCCGGAACATCGATTTCGGAGCCTTGCCCGCCTACTCGACCGGCAGCTGCTCGGAGAGGCGTTCCGCCATCTCAAACGCCGTGCCGCGCCGGGAATCGACGGCGTGACCTACGGCGAGTATGCGGAAAACCTTGAAGAAAACCTGCTTGAATTGGAATCGCGCCTGAAGCAAGGGACGTACCGCGCCCAACCCGTCAAGCGCCGGTGGATTCCCAAAACGGGAAGCAGCAAAATGCGGCCGTTAGGGATTCCCGTGTTGGAAGACAAGATCGTGCAGCAAGCCGTGAGGATGATCCTCGAACCCATCTGGGAAAACGACTTCGCCGACGAAAGCATCGGCTACCGGCCCGGACGCAGTCCGCGGAACGGCACCCAGGAGTTGAGCCAAGCGCTCTACGACGGGAAACACCGGTGGGTCGTCGAAGCGGACATCAGGGGGTTCTTTGATCACATCAATCACGGTTGGCTGGTCAAAATGCTGGAAGAACGCATTGCCGACCGCAGCCTGATCCGGATTATCCGCAAGTGGCTCAATGCCGGAGTGATAGATGAGTTGAAGCACTGGTCGCCCTCCTGCGAGGGCACCCCGCAGGGTGGGATCATCTCGCCCCTGCTGGGCAACATCTATCTTCACTACGTGCAGGACTTGTGGATCAAGAAGGTGGTGGCGAGGAAAAGCAAGGGAAGCGTTCTCTTCCGGCGCTATGCGGACGACAGCATCGTATGCTTCGAGAGAAAGGACGATGCCGAGGCCTATCTGCGCGAGTTGCCTGGGAGACTGGCGAAATTCGGACTCGAACTAGCCGAAGAGAAGAGCGCGTTGGTCAAATTCAATCGCTGGGAGTCGGAGAGCAGCGGGAAGTTCACCTTCCTCGGCTTCGATTTCCGTTGGGCGAAAAGCCGACGCAATCCGAAAGCCCGGGTGGTGAAGCGCAGCACCAACGCAAAGAAGTTCAGCGGCGGTCTGGCCGCGCTCAAGGAATGGTTGAAGAAAGCAAGGAGCACGCCGCTCCGCGAACTGATCCCGATCCTCAGAGGCAAGCTGCAAGGCCACTGGAACTACTATGGCGTGATTGGCAACTCAAAGCAAACCGCTGCCTTTGCGTATCACGCGAGGTGGTTGGTTTACAAGTGGCTCAACCGTCGGAGTCAGCGCA